>JAYTOF010000239.1:0-21941 GCA_043747955.1 Chitinophagaceae bacterium | reverse complement strand
ATAAAAATTATTTTCAGAATTTTTGCCTTTACTGTTTTATATTTAAAAGTAGAGTACACGGTATTGATCATCATCTGAAACATAGCAGCCCATTTGCCTCCATTGGCCTTTATATATTCTATTTCAAAACCGCTTTTCTCAATCATTTCTTTTAAACCATGTTTAGTAACTCTAAAATAATCATAAGGCTCTTCGTGCAGCTCCCATGTAAAAGGAACAGTGAGAATGATGTAGCTGTTTTTTTTAAGTACACGATATGATTCATTAATCATTTCCTGCTGTTCAAATACGTGTTCCAGTACCTGTGTAGAAAATACTGTATCAAATGATTCATCAGAATAAGGCAGTTCAGAAGCAAGGCATATGGTATCAACTACATTTTCACTGCTCTGTACAGCATCACAACCCGTACAGGAACCTGTTAGCGGCTGATACCATTCTTTATAAGGTTTATTACCGCAACCCAAATCTAAAAAATCATTTTTGGCATATTTATTCAGGGCATCTTTTATATCTTTCATTAAAAAATAAAGATGTATATAATCCGGATTTTTCTTTTTAAGTATAACACCTTTTAAACGGGGCATAGCTTGACGCATAAATAATATTTTAATGAACTGCTTACTAATTGTAGTTTCGCATCTAAATTAAATCTTTATTTCAGAATATGTCTAGGTTTTCAAATCTTGATAAACACTTTGGGTTTTTTAAAGCACTTTCTTTTTATATAAAACTAAAGAAAGGCAGGCTTTCCAATTTAACCAGTAATAATCTGTTGAAGCCTTTTTTTATGAGGGACAACCCTTTTGATTATGCAACTTTTGAAGAAGTGGTATTAAACGAAACATATAATATTGAAGTACCCTTTAATCCTGAATATATAATTGACGGGGGAGGCAATATTGGATTAACGGCCTGCTATTTTGCATCTAAGTACCCTGATGCCACAGTAATAAGTATTGAACCGGATTTGGATAATTTTAAAATACTGCAAAACAACATACATGGGTATAAAAATATTACCGCTATACAGCGTGGTATTTGGAAAAACAATGCCAATTTAAAAATCATTGACTCAGAAGCAGGGTGCAATGCATTTACTGTAACAGAGTCTGATCATGAAGATACAACAGCAATAAAAGCGGTAAGTATATTTAATTTAATGGCTGAATTTAACTTTCCTAAAATTGATATTTTAAAATTGGACATAGAAGGTTCAGAAAAAGAAGTTTTTGAAGAAAATTTTGAAACCTGGCTTCCAAAAACAAAAATTTTAATAATTGAATTACACGACGCATTGAAACCCGGTTGTTCCAAATCTGTTTTTGATGCAATAGGCAAGTATGATTTTTCATTTTCTATCAAAGGAGAAAATATCATTTTCACCAATAATGCATTAATTTAAACCTGTGATTTGAATATTCCAACTAACATTAGCAATTACCTGTTACAATATTTCGAAAAGATACTGGTAGTATCTGTACCCCGTTTTACCAACAGGCATGAAAAGGTAAAACAAAGTTTAAAAGGTTTACCATTTGATTTTTTTTGGGGAGCTGATAAACTAAAGCTTGATTACGATATAGTAATAGCAGATGGAACCTATGATGAACAAAGGGCAAAAAAGCTGCAGCGGCAGGGCAAAGCGTTAAATTTAGGGGAAATAGCCTGTTCCTTATCCCACCGGAATCTATATGCAGCCATGATTGAAAATAACTGGCAAAAAGTATTGATCCTGGAAGATGACGTCATGCCCATAATTGAAAATATGAACGAATTGCCGGCAGCCATGCAAGAGCTCCCCCAAAACTGGGAATTGGTTTACCTGGGGTATTTAAAACATGAACAAATAACAACCGGATTAAAATTCAAACAATTCTTTTACAAAATATTCAGTGCTTTTGGCTTAATGACATGGACCTATAAAATGGTTTGCAACCTTTTACCAAAGCCTTACAGTAAATATTTAAAAAAAGCAGGATTCCATGATTGTACACATGCCTATGCGGTTACATTGCAGGGGGCAAAAAAATTATTGGCTGTCCAAACACCTGTTGTTTACCGTGCCGACGATCTGTTAAGTACAACAATCATGAAAGGTGAACTGAATGCCTATGTTACAGAACCTAAATTTTTTGACCAGGAAATATTTTATAATTCAACAATTGTATCTGAAATAAAGGAGTAAAGGGTTTATAAATCGTCAATTTTTTTTTGCAGCTTATCTGCGTAATCCGATTTCATAAGGGTTAAGGCATTAACCATTTTTAAAGCTTCAGTATTTTGCTTTTTCCCCACATAACATAACCCGGCATAATAAAGATTTAGTTCGGTCTTTTCAATGGCGATGGATTTTTTAAATTGTACAAGCGCATCATCATAATTTTGTAATGCATAATCACTATAGCCAAGTTCAGTAATCGCATTAACGTATTTTTCGTCAACCTGAATTGCTTTTTTCAGGTACGGTATTGCATCATTATATTTTTCCAAATCATTAAAACACCAACCGATTTTATATAATGCTGCTTTATAACCCGGGTTTATGGAAATAGCTTTTTTATATTCCTCAATTGCCTCGATAATCTTTTTTGCATCCTTTAGTTTTTCTCCGGCATTATAGTGGTCAACAGCGGAAGTAGAAGTTTGGGCTGTACTAAAATTTATAATAAGTAAACTTAATGCAGTTATTAAAATTTGTTTTAGCATAAGTAATGATTTTGTGTAAAGTAATAAGTTGTTTCCGGTTTTAAAATACCTGCCATTGGGTATATTAACGAAAAGGACATATTTTCATTGCCCAAAAAAAGTACCGGCTTTTATGTTATTTCATATTATCAATTGTTTTCATCAGCGAGGAAGCCAGCCTTTCATTTATTTTTTTAAGTGCTTCATACTGTTCAAGTGCCCCTTCTTTATCTTTCAATTCTGTGTAACATAAGCCTGCATAATACATAGGCAGGTCAACCGGGGAAACAGCTATGTTTCTTTTAAATTGTACAATGGCATCTGCAAATTTTTGAGCCCTGCGGTATGCGTGGCCCAGTTCGCTATATGCAGGCCTGTAGCTGTTATCTATCTCCAATGCTTTTATGCCATAAGGGATGGCATTTTCATATTCAGTTTTGGCATTATAACACCAGGCAAGGCTGTAATACGACTCTTTATTTGTACTGTCTATTTTAATAGCAGCTTTATAAAACAGGATGGCAGAATCGTAATTTGGTTTTACATCCCTGTAAAATTTACCAAGTGCAATATAGGCATCGGTCATTTCAGGATTAATGGTGATTGCCTTCTTAAAATTGGTTAAAGCGCTTTCCGGGTTATTGTTCCTCAGGTCTATCTGTCCAATTTCAACATAGGCCGAATCATATTTATTATTAAGTGTTATTGCTTTTTTAAAAGCCGTCATGGCTTCCGGAAACATATTTTTATTTTTAAAATCTATGCCTTTTTTATAATAAGCAGCAGCAGTATTATTGTATGGCTGGGCAGCAGCAGTATAAAACAGTAAAGAAATAAATACAGGTAAAAATGACTTCAACATAGTTAAGTTTATTTTATGCAAAATAAAAACATCTTTAATCTTTTTTGCAATTTAGTTCTTTATTTTCTGTTAAACATTTTACCCAAATAGCTTCAGCTGCCTTAACTTTGCCTGTAGCAATGAAACTTATTTTCACCATAGTATTAATTTTGTTTTTAATAACAGCCTATACGGCGCCTGTATTTGGCCAATGTGCTGTTTGTACTAAAACGGCCCTGCAATTAGGCGAAAAACCTGCACAGGGATTAAACGCTGCAATTCTTTATTTAATGATGATGCCCTTTGCCATAATGGGCGTAATAGGTTACCGGTGGTGGAGAAATAATAAAAAATCTTAAGAACAGCAGTTGTGGATATATAAAAGTGAAGCGAAGTACTAAAAAAAATCTTTTATGAAACGGTATAAATTAAAATCATCACCTGCTGTTTTTATACTTTCTTTTAATGCAACCTTATTTACATCACCCATTCTTTTTTGCTGAATAAGATAATAGGCTTTTTCTGCCAGTAACCAACATCGCTTTTCCTGATCTTTTTTATGGCTGTTATTATCTTTAATTGTTTTTAATAATTCAGCAATACCTGATTTTTGTGATGCGATCGTTTTTATTACCGGAACCGGTATCGTATGATTATGAAATGCCGGGGCAAGCATTAGACGTAAATTTTTTACAAACAGGTCTGCATCCGGCCGGTCGGCTTTATTAACAACAAATACATCGGCAATTTCCATTAATCCGGCTTTCATCGTTTGTACTTCATCACCGGCTTCGGGCACAACCACTACAACAGTTGTATCTGCAAGTCCGGCAATTTCAATTTCACTCTGACCAACACCCACTGTTTCAATGATGATATAATCAAACGGGGCTGCTTTTATCAAATCACTTATCTCAATAATTTTTGGATGCAGTCCACCCAGGGAGCCCCTGGTTGCCAGGGAGCGTATGAATACTTTTGGATTATTATACCATTCACTCATCCTGATACGGTCGCCAAGCAGGGCTCCTAAATTAAATGGAGAAGAAGGATCAACACATAATATGGCGACAGATTTTTCTTCCTGTGCCAGTAAACCAATTAAAGCATCAACAAGGGTACTTTTGCCTGCGCCAGGCGGGCCGGTAATACCAATAATAGGGGTGTGTGATGAGGGCAACTGTTGCAACAGATCAGCATAACCGGCTACTTCATTTTCTATATAACTGATACAGCGGGCCAGAGTTTTACTGTTACCCTGTTTAATTTCATCTAACTGTTGTTGCCACATTAAACAAATTTCAATTTTCTAATTTCAAATTCCAAATTAAATAGGTGTTTAACCTAAATAAACTTTTAAGGGGTATTGTATTTCTCTTTATTGTTTCTTTGCAGGATGGAAATCTCGGTTGTAATCATTACCAAAAATGAAGCACATATTATTGAAAATACCTTGCAGAGTTTACAATCTGTTACCAGTGATATTGTAATTGTGGACAGTGGAAGCACCGATGACACCGTCGTCATCTGTAAAAAATATAACGCAAATGTGATTGAAACCGGTTGGGCCGGTTATGGGATCAATAAGAATAAAGGTATTGAAGCGGCAAAGAACGATTGGATACTTAGCCTTGATGCTGATGAAGCCATTGATGAAGAACTGCAACAAAGTATCTTGCAGCTTGGTTTACAGGATGAAAAAGAAGTTTTCAATTTACGGTTTAAAAACTTTTTTGGTAAAAAGTGGATACGGTTTGGTGAGTGGGGTTTTGATTGGCATATACGGCTCTTTAACCGTACAAAAGTGCAATGGAATAATGCAGCTGTACATGAAAGCCTCGTTTTTCCTGCAGGAAGTAAAGTTAAAAAACTAAAAGGCAATATCCTGCATTACACAGTACAAAACCGCCAGGAGTATAATGCCAAAACAGAACATTATGCCCGGATGAATGCAAAAAAATATGCCGGGGCAGGGAAAAAAACTAATTTTTTCAAACAATACTTTTCTCCAGCATTTGCATTCATACAGCATTATATTTTCAGACTGGGTTTTTTGGATGGCCCGGAAGGTTTTATCATTGCAAAAAAAACAGCGCGTTATACTTTTTTAAAATATCGATATCTTAAAGAGTTAAACAGGAATAGTAAAACTAAATTTTAAAACGCATTTCATTGACTAATTTCATTCCCATATTCCCCCTTGGTATTGTAGTTTACCCCGGCGAGCAGCTAAACCTGCATATATTTGAACCCCGGTATAAGCAGCTTATTAAAGAAAGTTTTGAAAATAAGAAGCCTTTTGGTATCTCTTCGGTACTGGATGGAAAAATAACTGATATGGGTACACTGGTAGCGGTTATGGAAATAAGTAATCTTTATGACGATGGGAAAATGGATATAAAAACGGAAGGATTGAAGATTTTCAGAATGCTTGAGCCAATACATGAAGTACCTGACAAGCTCTTCAGCGGGGCAATTGTGCATTATCCAGTTAATCACCTTAAGGGTAAGCGTAGTTTAATGCAGGCTGTTATTGAAGGGATAAGGACATTACATAAACTGCTGAACGTAGTTAAAGATTTTAAAAGAAGTGATGAAGAATTGTGGAGTTATGATGTTGCCCATCATGCCGGGCTTTCTTTACATGAAGAATACGAATTACTGGAGTTGTTATACGAATTGCAAAGACAGGAATATTTAAAACGTCATCTTACAAAAGTTTTACCTGTACTTGCAGAAATGGAATCCCTGAAAAAGAAAATAAAACTGAATGGACATTTTAAAAATTTAAAGGGGCTCGATAGTTAAGGGTTGAAAATTACCGGTTAGTATTGATCGGAAAAAATCGCAGGTTAACTTTTTCATAAGTCCGGGCCGATGCATAAATCTCAAAACTGATTTTAATGATTAAAACCATTTGCTTTGATTTTGGTAATACCCGTTTAAAAGCGGCAATATTTGAAAATGAAAATTTTTCGGGCGAAATTGTTTTACCTGATGATACTCTGGAAACCATAGAGAAATTATTAGTCCTGCATCAACCTCAAAAAACGATTTTATCATCTGTAGTTGATCACAATACTGCATTGGAAGAACTCCTGGCATCACGTTCTAAATTTCATAAAGTTTCACATCTAACCAAAGCAAATTTTACAACCCCGGTAGGTAAACCTGAGACCATTGGTACCGATAGATTAGCACTTTCAGCAGCAGCCGTTCATTTTTATCCCGAAAAAAATAACCTGGTAGTTGCATTAGGAAGTTGTATCACGTATAATTTTATTAATCAATATCATCAATTTATGGGAGGTAGTATTTCACCCGGTATGGAAATGCGCTTTAAGGCTATGCAGACCTTTACAGCTAAACTGCCTTTGGTGCAAGCCGACTGGAATTTTCCACTAATTGGGTATGATACAAAAACAAATATGCAAAGCGGGGTAATTGCCGGAATAGCCTATGAAATAGACGGTTTCATTGATTCTTATGCCCTTAAATACAGCAACTTTAACGTGGTTTTAACCGGGGGTGATACTACCTATTTTGCCGGTCAACTTAAAAACAGGATATTTGCCGACTCTAATTTCTTACTTAAAGGTTTGTATGCTCTCAGTGAAACTAACAACAGCTAAATTTTTATCCGTACTTTTTGTAGCTTGTGGCTTGCAATTGGGTGTATCAGCACAGGAAAACTCTCCGTATTCAAGATATGGTTTGGGAGATATTGTTCCTAACCGTAATATTTTTACCCGGGGTATGGGCGGGATAGCTGCTTCGCAGCTGGATAATCAAAGCCTGAATTTTACAAATCCGGCTTCACTGGCAAATATCACCAATACTATTTTCGATATTGCGGCTGAAGCTGATTTCAGAACCCTGAAAAGTTCAAAACCGGCAAATAAATTTAATTCTGCAAATTCTTATTTTTCTTATATGCAAATGGGATTTCCTCTGGCAACACCCAAAATGTATAAGAAAGGGATGCGTTGGGGAATGAGTTTTGGGATAAGGCCGGTTACTAAAATAAATTATAAAATACAAACCAATGAATCTCCTGTGGGTGGTATTGATAGTTTAAACACCGTTTATGAAGGAACAGGGGGTGTAAACCAGGTTTTTTTAGGCTCTGGCCTTCGCATAAAAAACCTAAGCATTGGTTTTAATGTTGGCTATATGTTCGGCAGTAAGGATTATAGTACAAAGCTTTCTTTTATAAACGACTCAGTTGCCTATTATCAATCAAATTCAGCCAATAAAACAACATTTAATGGTTTATTTGTGAATGGAGGTATTCAATATGATATTGCTCTTGAAATGGATAAAAATGATATTGTAAAGAGAAATATAAGATTGGGACTATATGGTAATCTTAAGCAAAACCTGCGGGCCAGTAACGATCTTATTCGCGAAACAATTATATATGATGCCAATGGTAATTTTTTTCGTTTAGACAGTGTATATGAAGAGATTGATAAAAAAGGGACAATTAAATACCCGGCTATGATTGGCGCCGGATTCAGTTACCAGGGCATTCACTGGATCTACGGAGCTGATTTTGAGTTCAGCAACTGGAATAATTACAGGTTTTACGGTCAAACCGACCAGGTTCAAAATAGCTGGGTTATAAGGGCAGGTACCCAATTTTATCCTGCAAAAGATAATACGCCGGCTAAAAAATATTTCAATTTTGTTAAATACAGGGCAGGGTTCTATTATGGTCCCGATTACGTTAATACCTCAAAGAGCAGGCCTGAATATGCATTTACCGTTGGTACGGGTATGCCTTTAACTTCATTAAAGCGGATCAACTATACTGGCGAATATGTTGTTTTAAATACGGCATTGGAAATCGGCAGCAGGGGAAATAAACAAACAAACCTCCGTGAAAATATAGTCCGGTTTAGTGTTGGTATTTCTATGAATGCACGCTGGTTTCAAAAACAAAAATACCAGTAATACCATACTGAATATCAGTAACGGCCTGACTGTGATGTCTGAAATCCAGGTATAATTTTTGAATGTTCGTATTCAATGTGGCGGTTACCGGTAGCAGCATATCCGGAATAAAATTATTTTTGAATATAATCCTTTGCAATTTTTTAATGTCATTATCAACGTACAGTTTATCCCGTAAATTTCAAAACAATACAGAACTTAACAACGGGTTCAAAAAATTTTCCTTTCCCGGTATTGCCACTATGCTTTTATTTTCTGTTTTCTTTTCTTCCTGCGGAAACACCGATGATGAAATAAAAGCACTGAATAATAAAGGACTGGGTATTGAAGAAATTATTAAAGCCGATATTAATTATACTTTGGGCGGTAAAGCAAAAGCAAAACTGCAATCCCCGTTAATGTTAAGGGTTCAGGATAATATACCCTATGTTGAATTTCCTAAAACTTTGCATGTAGATTTTTTTAATGAAACCGGGCAAGTGGAAAGCAGGCTTGATGCTCTTTATGGAAAATATTTTGAATCGCAGAGCAAAGTGTTCTTAAAAGACAGTGTGCGGGTAATTAATATAAAAGGTGATACACTGTATTGTGATGAACTTTGGTGGGATAGGAATAGAGTGGGTAATGAATTTTATACAGATAAGCCGGTTCGTATCCGTACTAAAATGCAAATTATTGATGGCATTGGAATGGAAGCAAGACAGGATTTTAAGGAGTATCACATTAAAAAGGCAACCGGTATAATTAATGTTCCAAATACTCAATTCCCTGTTGACTAAAAACCGTAAAACAAATTAGATTTCAGTTTGTCATTAATTATTACTGTATTCTTTCCTGTTACCTGATTTTAATAAAGCATGAGTTAAGCAAAGTAGTATCTTTATCCAAATACAAGATCAAAAAACTAAGATTGAAAATATTATGAAAACAAAACCAGGGCTTCCTGAATTTTAAGATGGCAACAATAACCCTGTATGGAATCCCCAATTGTGGTATAACAAAAAAAACAATGGCATGGCTAAAAAATAAACAAGTTGTTTTTTCTTTTCATGATTACAAGCAGGAAGGGATAGGGAAACAAAAACTGGAAGCGTGGTGTAATAATAGAGGATGGGAAACTATCTTTAATAAAAGAAGTACTACCTGGAGGGGATTAAGTGAAATGGAACAAAAAAAAATTGTCAATCAATCAGCTGCAATAAAACTGATGATGGAAAACAACAGTATCATTAAAAGGCCTGTTATGGAGTATAATGAAAGATTGTTGGTAGGTTTTAATGAAGAAGAATATAAAATGACGTTCAAATAAATTATATCTTAACATTTAAAAAAGTCCCTGAACTGACAAAGAGCGAAATTTCTCCGAAGGTTTTGGGCAACTAAACACATGAAACGTAACGCAACAGCCGTTTGGAACGGTACAGGTAAAGAAGGCACCGGTCACTTAACCACTCAAAGTACTGTATTAAATCAAATACAATATTCATTTAACTCACGTTTTGCCGATGGTATTGGTACCAATCCTGAAGAACTGGTTGCGGCTGCCCATGCCGGCTGTTTTGCCATGAAGCTGAGCTTTGTATTAAACGCAGCAGGATTTACTGCAGAAGTGATAAATGTTAACTGCACCATTACATTAGATAGTGGCTCAATTACCAACTCTCATTTAGTGGTATCTGCAAAAGTGCCAGGTATAAGCCAGGAAAAATTTGATGAATGTATGGAAGATGTAAAAGCCAACTGCATAATATCAAAAACACTCAATACGGATAAAACATACGAAATAACCCTGAACTGATGACATATGAATTTTCAAAATAAAACAGTAATTATTACCGGTGCCTCCCGTGGAATTGGTAAAGCCATAGGCTTACGCCTGGCCAAAGAAGGTGCCAATATTGTCGTTGCATCCAAAAGTGTGGAAGAAAACCCAAAGTTGGGCGGCACTATTTTTTCTGCAGCGGCTGAGATGGAAGCTGCAGGCGGTAAGGCATTGGCTGTACAATGTGATATACGTTTTGAAGAGCAAATTCAAAACGTGATTGATAAAACGGTAGAAAAATTTGGAGGCATTGATATTTTAATAAATAATGCATCTGCAATAAATTTAACGCCAACAGAACAAACAGAACCCAAGCGCTTTGACCTGATGTATGATATCAATGTAAGGGGAACATTCATGATGAGCAGGGCCTGTATTCCACATCTTAAAAAAGGCTCCAATGCTCATATCTTAAATTTATCGCCGCCCATCAATATGGATCTCAAATGGTTTGAAAACCACCTTGCTTATACCATCAGCAAATATGATATGACTATGATTGCCCTGGGCTTATCGGCCGAGTTAAAAAAATATAATGTAGCAGCCAATGCGCTCTGGCCACGAACCACCATTGCTACAGCTGCTGTAAATAATTTGCTGGGTGGCGAAATGCTGATGCGGATGAGCCGTACAGTTGATATAATTGCAGATGCCGCATACTTTATTTTATCAAAGCCATCTACTTCCTTTACCGGTAATACTTTTATTGATGAAGAGGTATTGGCTGCAGAGGGAATTTCAGACCTTGAAAAATATTCAGTGGTACCCGGGGCACAATTGTATAAAGATCTATTTGTTTAAATTCTTCTGTTAATGATTTCCTAAAAGCTTTTTTCTTTGATGAGTGGTAGCATTTATTGGGGCGGGTACGTTTAAATTCGTATTCACATCATTACGCCATGAATGATGTATTAGCAAACCAATAAAGTATAGCCATGAAATGTTTTAAACTTAAAGCATTATGCTTTTGCATACTGCTAACTTCAGCCGCTTTCAGCCAAACAGCCAGAAAGCAGCTACCTGCCAAAAGAATTCTATCAGCCATTAAAATTGACGGGGTTTTAGATGACACTGCCTGGAAAGACGCTCCGGTAGCCGATAAATTTATTGCCCTTAGACCAACTCCATTTGTTCCTGAAAACCCGGATAATGCTTCACAGGTTTATTTTGTGTACAATAATGAAGGGATTTTTGTGGGTGGTTATGTACATGAAAAAAATAAAGACAGTATTGCATCTGAATTATCGGGCCGGGATGGTTTTGGTAATAACGATTTTATAGGAGTGATTTTCGACACGTATAATGACAAGCTGAACGGTTTTGAATATTTTGTTACACCGCTGGGTGAACAATGGGATGCAAAAGTATCACCCAATACAAATGGTAACAGCGAAGACTTCAGCTGGAATGCTGTTTGGGAAAGTAAATCAAGATTACAGCATGATGGCTGGACATTTGAAATGTTTATACCCTATTCAGCCATCAGGTTTGGTAAAAAAAATGTGCAGGACTGGGGATTAAATATTGTGAGGCGCAGGGCAAAAAGCGGGCAACAGTTATTCTGGCAATCCATAGATCCCAATGCGAATGGGTTTTTAACACAGGAAGGATCATTTACCGGGCTTGAACATATTAAACCACCGATGCGTTTGCAGTTTTCGCCCTATTTTTCAACTTATATAAACCATGATGGAACCGCAGCAGTAAATAAAAACAAAACAACTTTTAACGGAGGCATGGACGTAAAATATGGATTGAACCAGGCATTTACTTTAGATATAACACTGATCCCGGATTTTGGACAGGTACAAACTGATAACCGTGTTTTAAATCTTACACCTTTTGAACAAAAGTTTAATGAGAACCGTGCCTTTTTTACTGAAGGAACAGAATTATTTAATAAAGGCAATCTTTTTTACAGCAGACGGATCGGTGTTGAACCCAGGTATAAAAAATGGCTTACATCGCCGGCGAATGAAACTATAATTGAAGATCCGGGCCAGGCTAAAATTATAAATGCAACCAAAATAAGCGGGCGTACCCAAAAAGGCCTGGGTATTGGCCTTTTAAATGCCATAACACAAAACCAATACGCTAAATTTCAGGATATTGATACTAAGGAAACCAGGCGGGAAGTGAATATGCCGCTTACCAATTATAATGTTTTTGTATTAGATCAAACTTTAAAAAATAACAGCAGTATTTCTTTGGTAAACACCAATGTGTGGCGCAGCGGAAATGACTATGATGCTAATGTAACTTCTGCGTTGTTCGATCTTAATGATAAAAAAAATAAATGGAATGTTGGCGGTAATGTAAGCTTCAGTAATTTAATTGGTAAAGGCGGGAAGAATACTACGGGATATGCCCACAATATTTATTTTGGTAAAACCAGTGGCAGGTTTAATTTTAATATCTGGCAGGAATTGTACAATAATAAATATGATAAAAGCGATTTCGGATATTTTACAAACAACAATACCATGGACCAGGGTGTTTGGGCAAGTTATAACTGGATTAAACCCAGGGGCTGGTTTAATCAGAAAAGAATCAATACAAATTTTTGGTATAGCAGGCTGGTTTCGCCAATTGATATTCTGCGACGTAAAGAAATGATGTACCAGGGTGCAAGCTTCAATGTTAATTTTAATGCCCAAACCAAAAAACTTTGGTGGATCGGAATGAATATAAACGGTGGCCCCGGCCGTAACGATTTTTATGAACCCCGATATTATGGCCGTGTTTTTCAGGATAAAGGAAGAATTGGAGTTAATGCCTGGTGGGAAAGTAACTCGGCTAAAAAACTTTCCTGGGGAGGAAGCCTTTTTGCAGGTACAGGAGGCGTATTTCAACGGAAAAATTTAGAATATACTTTGTCCGGTAAAATCCGGTTCAGCAGTAAGTTTTCTGTTGATAATTCAATCAATATAAGCAGCAATGAAAATCAGTCGGGCTGGGCAGGGGATACCAGCATTGCCGGTAACCGGGTAATCTATTTTTCGAGAAGAAATGTAAACACTGTTGAAAATGTTATGAATATTAAATACAGTTTATCCAACCGTATGGGGCTTACATTAAGGGCCAGGCATTACTGGAGTAAGGTAAGGCCTGTACAGTTTTATGAGCTGGATGCAAATGGTAAACTTCAAACACCGGATATTCCATTTACAAAGAATGTAAATCAGAATTATAATTTTTTAAGTGTAGATATGGTTTATAACTGGCAGTTTGCCCAGGGTAGTTTTTTCAGTATTGTGTGGAAGGATATTGCAGAAAGCTTTAACCGTGAATTTGAAAAAAATTATATGAAAAACCTGGGTAATACCATTGAGGGTAACCAGTTTACGAGCCTGTCTGTAAGGATAATTTATTTCCTTGATTACCTCACCGTAAAAAATAAACTGAAAAAAAGTTAAACTGGGATCAGCTGATATAAAAGCCCTTCCCAGAAATAGGAAGGATTTTTATTTTATTTTTTTGAAGCACCATTACCAATAATTATTGCAGCCATTGCCAGGCCGGCATCTTTTAAAAGATTGCCCGGATTACCATCTATTGCCGGCTTCAGGTGTAGGGTAAATACAAAGATCAGTAATAAAATAGCCAATAAATAACAAGCCATTTTTTTAAACTTATTAATAAGGATTGCCAATGCTGCTGCTATTAATGCAGCACCAGTAAAGTAAATCCAGATTTTACCGTCGGCCGGCATAAATTCCGGAATCATAACGCTTATTTTATCTGCATTCATAAAATGCATTACCCCAAAAAAGCCTATAATTATTGCATAGATCAATTCTGCAAGTCTTGTTGGAAAGAAAGATTTCATAATATCAGATTTAGTTTCGGGAGAAAAAATAAACAAAAACCTTTGAAATTGCAAGAGAGAAAACTATTTCCGAAAATCGGAAGGTATAAACTGGTCTAAAATAAAAATGCCTCAGTGGTATAAAAAATAAATTTTAATTACTGAGGCATTAAAGAAATAGTTCTTATTATTTCAACATCGTTTTGGGAACGTCCTTATCCAGTAAATATTTATAAATGAATTTTGTTTTCATGTTCTGAAAATGCATTCCTTTATTACCTCCCCATCCATGCCTGCCACCGCTGTATGGCATAAATTCAAAATCTTTTTTTAGGTCCTGTAATTTGCTGATGAACTGAATACTGTTTTGCATATGTACATTATCATCGATCATACCATGTACTATTTGAATCATGCCTTTGTATTTATCTGCGTGGGTCATAACGGAACTGCTTTTATACCCATCAGGATTATTGGCAGGAGTACCCATAAAGCGCTCGGTATAATGCGAATCATATAAGGTCCAGTCGGTAATACTACCGCCGGCCATACCATGCGTAAAAACATCACTGGCATAAGTTAATGCGTAACAGGCCATATAGCCGCCATAACTAAAACCTGTGATACAGATTTTTGATGCATTGGCACTGCCATTTGCGATCAGCCATTTTACCAGGGTACTGTAATCCTTCATTTCCCAATAGCCCAGGTTATGATACATATTGCTTACGCCTTCTTTCCCAAAATGTCCACTGGCACGGTGATCCATTGAAACCTGGATCAAGCCTTCTTTGGCATACCATTGCTGATTGCCGTTTAATCCCCAGGTATCCATTACGGTACCGGCATTAGGCCCGCCGTAAATAGAAACAAGTACCGGATATTTTTTATTTTTATCCATATTAACCGGCCAGGTTACTTTCATTGGCAGGTCATATAAACCATCATCGCTTTTTACACGAATAACTTCTGTTTTAGCCAGATTAAAATTATCGAAATCGGCACCTTTACTGTCGCCCAGTTCTTTAATAATCTTTCTTTTGGTGCTGATCAATGTCATTTTGCCGGGGGTAGTTGCATTATTATACGTCGTAATAAAATAAGATCCCTCCGGGGAAAGATTAATGGAGTTATTGTATTCGCCTAAAGTTAGCCGCTCCATATTTTTACCATTGATGTTTACCCGGTAAAAATCATTCCGGGCTGTATTTTCCAAACCCCTTGCCGTAAAATAAACAATACCTTTTTTTTCATCAATATAGGTTATGCCGGTAACTGTAAATTTTCCGGATGTTATGGCATTGATCAGTTTGCCTTTTATATCATATAAGTATAAATGGTTCCATCCGGTAACATCGCTGGTAAGTATAAAGTCGGTATTTTCTTTTAAAAACTGAATGCGTCCTCCCTGGTCATCCAGGTCGATCCAGCTTTTTTGTTTTTCGTTATAAAACTCAGTTTTTTTACCGGTAAAAATATTTACTTCATATATAATTAAATTATCCTGCAGCCGGTTCATCCATTGAACCAATAATGAATTACCATCGGGTTTCCAATAAGGTAAACCAAAATACTGATCATCTTTTTCGTTAAAAGCTGCCCAAACAACATTACCACCATCGGGTTCAACAATACCCACTTTAACTTCGGGATTAGGATCTCCAACTTTAGGATACCGTTGTGTTTCTACAATACCGTGCAAACCTGTTGCATCGGTTATTGTAAAAACCGGAACTTTTGTATCATCCGATCTGAAGAAAGTAATATGCTTACTATCGGGGCTCCACCAAAAAGAACGGTTCCTGCCCCGGCGGCCAAGGATCTCTTCCATATACACCCAGCTGGCATAGCCGTTTAAAATGGTTTCGCTACCGTCTTTGGTTATCCTGTTTTCTTTTAAAGTGGTAAGATTAACCGTATACAGATCGTTGTTTTTTGTATAGGCAACATAATTGCCATCGGGGCTGATGGTTTGATTTATTTCTTTGGCCGAATCGTTGGTAAGCCGGATATCTTCAACATTTTTTCTCATGTACAGATCATTTCCCTTAACAATAATATCGGGTAAGGTTGCTATGGTTCCTTTGTTGATATTAGAATCTGCATATTCTGTTTCGGTAGCGGTTTTGCAATCAATCACATAATTTTTTCCGTCTCTTCTCAATATAAAATGACTGTCATCAATCCATTTTACTACAGCAGGCAGCGTATTGGTTATGCCTTTAAAATACTGGTCATCGGTCAACTCTTTTTTTTGTGCTTTTATTGTCAGACTGAAGATCAATAACACAGCAATAGCTGAGATATGTTTTATGTTTAGCATCCTTTGGATAAACTTTATCATATTTAAATGGTTTTTTAATTGAGCCAAAAAGTTAACTTTTTTAGAACGAAAATAGTAACAGGTAATTATCATTTTCATAAATTATATCAGATTGAGAATAACCACTGCATATCATTTTTGTAATGATGTTATATCATCTAACACATAAATGCCCCGGCCATAGGTTGCAATCACCAATTGGTTTGTTTTAGGATGAATAAAAAGATCCTGAACAGATACAGATGCAGGAAGATCATTGTTAAGGCATATCCATTTATTTCCACCATCCCTGCTCAGGTAAACGCCTAAATCTGTTCCACAATACAAAATATTTTTAGTGAAGGGGTCTTCCCGGATAACATTTACCGGGCTGGCAGGTAAATTACTGTTTATGGGTACCCATGATTTACCAAAATCATTCGATCTGTAAATGTATGGGTTGATATTATCTTCTCTTCGGTCGCTTAATGTAACATACACCGTTGACGCATTATATTTTGAAGCCACTAATCTTGAAATATGTGCATTCACCGGCAACCCTTTGCTTATTTCTGTCCAGTTGCCTCCATCGTTCTGGCTAATCCAAACCCTTCCGTCATCTGTACCAACATACAATACTCCTTTTTTAAAAATCGATTCATCAATGGCCGTTATGGTCTGGTGATTAATGGCATAAGGTGTTTTGCCCATTCTTTGTTTGTTATTATTACTCATATCCGGACTGATTCTTTTCCAGGTGTAGCCACTGTCTGCCGACTTGAATAAATACTGCATGCCGTGATAAACCGTGAAACTGTTATGTGGTGAGATCATGGTATAAGCCAGCCATTCACCCCTGTGTGTTTCTTCATCAGTTGCTTTTTTGGGAGCAATATTTCTTTCCTGTAAAGAATCAACCAGGTCAAGGTTGGCTTTTATTAACCGACCGTAAAAAGATGAAGTATAAATTGTATTTGCATCGCCCGGATCAATGGCGTGTATCACGCCTTCACCTCCCGGTCCCCATTTCCACTTACTTATAGTTGTATCTTTTATTCCGAATGTATTTTTTATACTTCCCATCAATGATCCTTCATCCTGCACAGAACCAATAATGTTAAATGGAACCTTTGAATCGTAAGCGACATTATAGAATTGCGTGGTTGGAATTTCCTTATAAAAATTTTTCCATTTTTTACCTCCATTGTAGGTTAAAGCAATGCCACCATCATCACCATTAATGATATAATTCGAATCTGCCGGATCGATCCACAGCGCATGATTATCGCCATGTATATAATCACCTGTGGTGTCTGTAGGTTGAAACCGGTTCCATGTCTTACCTGCATCATATGACCTGGCCATCCCTAATCCTAAAATAAATAAGCAGTTTTCATCTAATGGGTTAACCCTTATTTGTCCCATTACCCAACCATAAGTGCCGCAAAATCTTTCCATCTGATCATTATTCTCGGTCATCTTTTTCCAGCTTTCGCCTTTGTCATCACTTCTATAAACCTCTACACCTTTCACAACAATTTCTTTTATTCTTCCATAGCTGTCCAGCTCACCTTCTTTTGGTTCTCTTTTTTTATCGTGGTTATCTACAAAAGCATAAATAACCGAGGGGTTACTTTTAGAGATATCAATTCCTATCCTTCCGGTATTTTTTGTATCGGGTAAACCATTGGTAAGGGGCTTCCATGTTTTGCCGCCATCTGTTGTTTTATAAATATGATCGCCATCTTCCGGCACAGGGTCACTCCAGCGTTTGCGAATGCGGTTCCACATAGATGCGTACATAGTGTTGGGATCAGAAGGGTCCATACGAAGATCAATGCAACCTGTTTTATCATCGTTGCCTAATATTTTTTTCCAGGTTTTACCGGCATCTGTTGTTTGATATACGCCGCGGTCAATATTATGACTCCATTCATTTCCTCCTGCTGCAACATATACAATGGATGGGTTTGCAGGATGTACAACCACCCTTGCAATGGTACTGGTATTCCCCAGGCCAATATGTTGAAATGTTTTTCCGGCATCAACAGATTTAAACATGCCGATACCGGGTAAAGAAGCCCTGAAAATATTGGCTTCACCGGTACCCACATAAATAATATTTGGATCAGATGGTGCTAATGCCATATTACCGATCGACTGGGTACCGAATTGATCCATTAAAGGCCTCCATGTTTTTCCGGCATCTTCCGATTTCCATAAACCACCTGTGGCAAATGCAGCGTATAAAATATTTTTATTTCCGGAGATGCCCCAAACATCAGTACAGCGGCCGCTGATATTGTTGGGACCAACATTGCGCCATGGCAGTTTTTTATATGGAGATGCAGATAATAAAGATTGATGTAGTTTAAATGCAGCCATTCTTGCTGAGCCTGTTGACGGACGCTGATTGCTGACAAAATTTTGTGCCGCTATATTTTCAGATGTTACTGTTAACAGTAATATAATTGAACATGTTAATAATATTTTTTGCATGTTTTTATTTTCTAGTGATGGAAATAATAGTGAGTTTTGGTTTAAAATATTGCCCCTGACCAGGATAAAGCTGCTGGATCTTTTTTACCACATTCATGCCCTGAATAACTTTTCCAAATGCGGCAAAGCCCTGACCGTCCTTATTTCTCATGCCACCATAATCCAGTGAAGGCTGGTCATTAATGCAAATAAAAAAACTGGATGTGGCAGTTGCCGGTTTCCCCCTGGCCATTGAGATGGTTCCATTCTTATGCATCAACCCGGTTTGCTTTGTTGTTTCAAGTGGAATGGGGGCATGATCTTTTACCGAATCTATATCCCCCCCCTGTATCACTTCAATTTTTATAGAATCTTTCGGCTGGTTATTTAAGCTAACCGAGCGAAAGAAAGAACTGCTGTCGTACAAATGAGCATCCACATACTTTAAAAAATTGGCAACCGTGATGGGTGCTTTGGCAGGATATAATTCTACCGTGATATTGCCCAGTTCTGTTTTTATCAGGCAGGTTATGTTTTTTTGTGCCAGCAGGTTAGTATTGCAAATAAAAAAAAGCAGTATAAAAAGATTTTTTTTCATACTGCTAAAGTAAGATTAAGTTTTATTAATCAGGCTTATTCTCCGGCCTCACCCTCGTTCCCTCTCTAAAAGGAGAGGGAGGCCCGGCATTAGTAATTTCAAAGGCATTCGAATAAACTAATCATCATTTTTTTCCGGTCTCATCATTGGGACCTCACCCTCGTTCCCTCTCTAAAAGGAGAGGGAGGCCCGGCTTAATAATAACCAGCATCTACTGAATTATCTAATCATCATTTCTCTCCGGTCTCATCATTGGAAAGAAAAGTACATCCTGTATTGAATGCTGGTTGGTCAGCAGCATGGCTATCCGGTCGATACCAAATCCAATGCCACTGGTTGGGGGCATACCATATTCCAGTGCACGTAAAAAATCATGATCAATGAACATGGCTTCATCATCACCACGTTCCATAAGTTTGGTTTGTTCCTCAAAACGTTCACGCTGTTCAATGGGGTCGTTTAACTCGCTGTAAGCATTGGCAATTTCTTTACCATTGCACATCAGTTCAAAACGCTCCACCAGTCCGGCCTTGCTGCGGTGCTTTTTGGTAAGCGGACTCATCTCAACCGGATAGTCTGTAATAAAAGCAGGTTGTATATAACTGCTTTCGCATTTTTCACCGAAGATCTCATCGATCAGTTTTCCTTTGCCCCATTTTTCATCGGCATGAATTTTTAAATCACGGCACACATTTCTTATACCGGCTTCATCCATTTCGCTGATATCAAAACCGGTGACCTCTTTAATGGCATCATACATGGTGATCCTTTTGTATGGTGCTTTAAAATCAATTTCCTTATCCCCAACCATAACTTTTGTGGTACCGTTAGTTGCCATGGCAGCTTTTTCCAGCATTTGTTCGGTGGTATCCATCATCCACTCATAATCTTTATAGGCCACATAAAATTCCAGAACTGTAAATTCAGGATTATGTGTACGGTCCATGCCTTCATTGCGGAAGTTTCGGCTGAACTCGTACACCCATTCAAAACCACCAACGATCAGTCTTTTTAAATATAACTCGTTTGCAATACGCATGTACATGGGTACATCTAATGCATTGTGGTGTGTGGTGAATGGCCTTGCCAATGCACCACCGGGTATACTTTGCAATACAGGGGTATCCACTTCCAGTGCACCCCGTTCGTTTAAAAATTCACGAATGGCATTTACCATTTTGGTGCGCTTGATAAAAGTTTCTTTCACACCGGGGTTTACGATCAGGTCGGCATAACGCTGGCGGTAACGAAACTCTGGATCAGTTACTTCATCAAATGCCTCACCATCTTTTTCTTTTACGATGGGTAAGGGCCGCAATGATTTGGTGAGGATGGAAAATTCTCTGACGTGGATGGATTTTTCGCCGGTTTTAGTAGTAAATACATATCCTTTAATGCCGATTATATCGCCGATATCGATCAATTTTTTCCAAACGGTTTGGTACATCGTCTTATCCTCAC
Organism: Chitinophagaceae bacterium; assembly: GCA_043747955.1. Classification (GTDB taxonomy): domain Bacteria; phylum Bacteroidota; class Bacteroidia; order Chitinophagales; family Chitinophagaceae; genus Ferruginibacter. Next base: position 987 of record JAYTOF010000239.1, on the reverse strand, counting down.
CCGGGCAAATGTCATCCTGCTTGATATAGAACTGAATTTTACCAACAGCATCCTGCAACACCGCGAAATTTGCTTTGCCCATATCCCTTACACTCATGATACGGCCTGCAATGCATACTTCTGCAAACTGATCTTTGTTTTCCTCTCCCTTATAATTTTCTTTTATGAAAACAGAAGTTGTAGTAACCGGGTACAATGCTGCCGGGTAGGCATCAATGCCCAGCTTGTTAAGTTCTGTGAGTTTTTCCCTCCGGATGATCTCCTGTTCGGATAAATGTTGTGTACTCATATAGTTAGTCATTGGTCTTTTGTCATTCATAATAAGCATTAATCCAGGTAAAGCCAGAAACGAATCGCTAATGACCAATGACTAATGGCTTTTTTAATTTATCGTCAAAGATACCGCTTACCGCCCATTTGTCCATTTAGGACCAATACAACAAAGTTTGGCAGGAAACTTGCCTATGTTTAATTTTAATTAAATACACAGCATGAAAAAAATCTTTACGGCAATTCTGGTCTGCGCCTTTTTTTACGGATGCGATGTTATCAGGCAATTACCAAAATCAACAGGAGTAACAGAAACAGAAGCTGCAGAAGGGATTAAAGAAGCTCTGGGCCAGGGGCTGACAGGCGCCATATTGAAGTTAAATAAAGAAGATGGATTTTTTAAAGATGCATTTTATAAAATATTGATACCGGATGATGCTAAAAAAGTTGAAAATACCTTACGGGATATCGGCCTGGGTAATATGGTGGATAAAGCCATTTTGCAAATTAACCGGGGAGCCGAAGATGCAGCAGGCTATGCCAAGCCTATATTTGTTAATGCTGTTAAAAACATGTCCATACAGGATGCCATTGGTTTGGTAAGGAACGGAGATACCAGCGCTACCCATTTTTTCAGGGAGAAAACAACTGTTCAGTTAATTGCGGCTTTTACACCGGTCATAAAAGCTTCTCTTGACAAAGTAAACGCCACCAGGT
>JAYTOF010000238.1:0-3179 GCA_043747955.1 Chitinophagaceae bacterium | reverse complement strand
GTTCATTACAGGAATGGGCCGACGTCTGGAAATCACTGGAAAAAAATCATCGCCACTTTTCACACATGTATGGTTTATATCCGGGTAAAGTATTGTACGAAAAAAGAACACCGGCGCTGATAGAATCTTACAAAAAAGTATTGGAAGAAAGAGGCGATGCTTCCACCGGTTTTTCAAGAGCCTGGAAAATGGCATTGTGGGCAAGACTGGGAGATGGTAACCGTTCTAACAAAATTTACAAGGGTTATTTAAAAGAACAATGCTGCACTTCATTATTTGCACTATGTGGAAAATCATTACAGGTTGATGCTAGCTTTGGTGTTACTGCCGCAGTTACCGAAATGCTGATGCAGTCTCAGGACGGATTTATAAAATTATTGCCGGCATTACCCGACGAATGGAGCGATGGAGAATTCAAAGGTCTAGTTGCAAGGGGTGCTTTTGAATTGGACTTTGCCTGGAAAAATAAAATGATAACTCAATTAAAAATAGTATCAAAGGCAGGCGAGGTTTGCCGGATTGAAATTAAACCGGGTATGAAGATCAGCAGCAATAGCAAAAAGGTTTCATTTAATAAACTTGCAAACGGATTGATAGAATTTAACACGGTGAAAGGAGCTGTTTACCTTGTTAACTGATCACATTTTTCCCGATAAGATCAACAAATTGCTTTATAAAACTTAATTGGGTTAGTTTTTCTTCCCGGAAAATGCCGCATTCAACATAACGGCAGAAGTATAAAGGATAACGAAGATAACTATCCAACGCAGCGTATCCAACGGCAATGACTTAACGATCAACGCAGCGATCAAAACGGCTACCATGCCCGGTATTGCCATGGCCACAGCGGCTTTCCGGTTATAGGCTCCTTCTTTTATAAATTTAACAGAAGCCGGCGGCATTAAAAAAGCACAGGAACCCATCATGATTGGAAAGGCCACGAGTGGCGATAGGCCCAATGCAAAAACCAAAGCCATGCATGGAGCATAAAGTCCAATGCCCGCAGTCATTAGGGCGCCTAAAATAAAATTAACAAAAACAGCAATGGCAAGCTTCACGTTATGCAAACCAATATCAGTTCCGCCTCCCTGTATCCAGTTCATTTTACCGGCAAACATAAAACCGGCCGTAATGAACAAGGCAATACCCATGGTTAAACGGATCTTTTTTTCAGATAATTTTGAAACAATACCCGCACCCAATATAGCGCCGGCTGCTGCAGCAAGAAGCATCAGTATCAACGTGACAGGTTCAACCTCAATAACCGTAATAAAAATAATGGCCTGGATTAAAACAGGAAGTGTATTGGCAACATTGAGGGTACCCGGCAAAACACGGTCTTCTGTTTGTTTGGTGAATTTTAATAAGGCAGTTTGAGGTGCAAAAGCACCAATGCCCAATACATCAAAAAAATTGACAACAAACCCGATCAGGCCAGTTTTCAACCAACTGACGGACTCAAGATTATTTTTGTTTTTCAACAGATCTTTAATGAAAACTACGCTATACCATATGGTTAATACCGCAAGGGAAATCCAAATAAATGTGATCATGCTTTTCTTGGTTTAGATGTTAGAATATTTGAAAAATAAATTTCAGCCGCTGCCGATTCTAAGTCATATTGAACCCGGCTTAAATTAATATTCTATATTTATAAATTAAGTCAAGGTAAGTCAAATGTGGAATAATTTTTATTTATTACTTTTCAATAATAAAATAAATTGAAGATCAGCTCAACTATATTATTCTTATTTACCTTTTTTTTTATAACAGGCATTTATTCCCAGCAAATAAAGTCTCCCTTAGAAAGTTCTTTTCAAATGTATAAAGAAATGAAAGGGGATACAAAATATAAACTGGACTGGGTTTCACTGGGACCGGTTGTAAATTCTGCAAGAGCGGACGTTGTACAATTGGATGCTACACACCCGGGTACCATGTATGTGGGTTTTGGTTCGGGTGGTTTGTGGAAGACAGTAAACAATGGCATCAGCTGGAATTGTATTTTTCAGGAGCAGGCTTCTTTGGGTATCGGTGATATGGAATTAGCACCGTCTAATCCAAATATTATTTATATCGGTACAGGTGAAAATTTAAAGAAGCCCAGAAACTTTACGTTGCCGGGAACAGGCATGTACCGGTCAACCGATGCCGGAAAAACAAGGCAACATATCGGGCTTGAAGATTCATGGTCTATTGCTGAAATCGCGATACATCCCAAGAACCCGGATATAGTTATGGTAGCTGTGCTGGGGCATTTGTGGTCAAAAAATAAAAACCGGGGACTTTATCAAACCACCAATGCTGGCAAAACCTGGCAACAGGTATTTTATATAGATGATGCAACGGGTGCTAACGATATTGTTATTGCACCATCTAATCCAAAAATAATGTATGCATCTCTCTGGGAAGTTTATCCGGGTATCAGCGGAAAAAACAGCGGAGTATATAGAAGTACTAATGGCGGAAAAAACTGGATTGCCTGTACTAAGGGCTTGCCGTCTGGCCCAATGGTAGGACGAATAGGTTTAACAGTATCTTATACCAATCCGTTAATAGCATATGCATTCGTAGATAATTTGAATAATATTCCGGGGCAGTCAGCAGAACTGTATAAAACTACAGACGGCGGTTTAACCTGGAATAAAACGCATACTACTCCGATTAAAACTTTTTCAGTGATTGGTTGGTATTTTACAGATGTGTATGTAAATCCCAAAGACGATGAAGAAGTATATTGTTTGGGAGTTCGGTTGGAGCATAGCCTCGATGGCGGAAAAACATTTTCTATTATCGGAGGGAATGTTACCCGGTCAAACCCGGGTCTTGCAAGTGGGTTTCACCTGGACCAATGCGAATTATGGATTAATCCAAATAATCCAAACCATATAGCTGTGGGCAACGACGGTGGTTTTTATGTGAGCTATGACAAAGGAATGTCATGGCATCATTATAATAATATTCCGGTTGGCGAATTTTATGATATCACCATTGACCAGAAAAACAATATAATTTTCGGAGGTACACAAGACAATGCAACCGTGTATGGCCCGCCAAAAGAATTTAATCCCCGGATTCCGGATCCCTGGAAATATATATGGATTGATCCCTGGGATGGCGGCGATGGCTGTGTAACACAGGTAGATCCTGAAGATGATAATACTGTTTATTATAGTTCA
>JAYTOF010000237.1:0-3365 GCA_043747955.1 Chitinophagaceae bacterium | reverse complement strand
CTGTTGTTTTTATTTTTAGGTGGTATTCTTTATTTATATGCCGGCACAAACAATATTATAACAGCTCCTGATGATCTTTTTCCCACCATTGCTTTGAGCGATGCCTTTAGCGGTACTATTGGTATCCTTTTTATTATTGCATTGATATCTGCACTGTTTCCCAGTGTTGATGGTGCCATAACCTCTCTTACTTCCTGTTTTTGCATAGATATTTTAGGGATCAATAAAAAGGAGGGAACAGAAAAACAGAAGAAGCGTACCAGGCTTAAAGTCCATTTTACTTTTGCACTTGTTTTTTTTGTGATGGTGCTTATTTTTAAGGCTATTAATGATAAATTGATCATTGATTTTATTTTAAAGTTTGCCGGTATTACTTACGGACCGTTGTTGGGTTTATTCTCTTTTGGCATTTTAACCAAAAGGCAATTGAACGAAAAACTGATATGGACCGTTTGTATTGTTGCCCCGTTGCTGGCTTTGGGCCTGGATATGATGAGCAGCCCGGAATGGTATGAAAAGAAATTGCATGTTTCCCTGGGCTTACAATCAGTTTCGGAAAGTATTTTTGGAGGATATAAGATCGGTAACGAATTAATTTTAATAAATGGAATTTTTACATTTTTAGGCTTATTGTTAATTTCTAAAAAAGGCGATAACAAAGCTGATATTTCTCTGTAACTTTACTGAGTTGGTAAGTGCCATTCTTCACAATTATTTTACGTGTTGGATGGCATTGTATTTTCATTGTGAAGTTTTTTTGGGAATGTAAACAATAGGTACAATATTTTAAAATGGAACTGTTTAATTCTAAAATAGAAAATTATACCAGGCTGAAAACAACCGCACTGGATGAAGTATTAAAAGAAATTGAAGCGCATACAATAGCAAATCACCCGCATGCACAAATGTTAAGCGGGCATGTACAGGGAAAGGTACTTGAAATGATTAGCAGGATGATACGGCCTGAAAGAATTTTAGAAGTAGGCACATTTACCGGTTTTAGCGCAATTTGCCTGGCAAAGGGTTTGCAGCCGGGGGGTAAATTACATACCCTTGAATTAAGGGCCAAAGATGCAAAAACGGCAATTCGTAATTTTACAAAAGCAGGGGTTGAAGATATTATTAAATTACACCTGGGAGATGCATTGAAAATAATTCCGGTTTTGCTTGAATGCTGGGATCTGGTATTTATTGATGCTGATAAAATGAACTATATAAACTATTACGAATTAACTTTGCCGTCAGTAAAGAAGGGTGGCTGGATACTGGCAGACAATGTGCTTTTTCATGGCGAAGTTTTGGAAGAAAATGTAAAAGGGAAAAATGCCAGGGCAATACAGGCTTTTAATGAACATATAAAGAACGATGACAGGGTTCAGCAGGTTTTACTTACAATCAGAGACGGGCTCCTGTTAATTCAAAAGAAATAATTAATGTATAAATATTTTGTAACAATATCGGTCTTAATGGTTTCAATGTGCGCCAATGCACAAAGAATTTCAATTGAAGCATATATTGAACAATATAAAGATATTGCTATCAGTGAAATGAAACGTTCCGGTGTTCCTGCCTCCATCACTTTGGCCCAGGGGATTCTGGAAACTGAAAATGGGAACAGCGAATTGGTGAAAAAATCAAATAACCATTTTGGTATAAAATGTAAAAATAACTGGGAAGGCGATAGAGTATCGCATGATGATGATGCCAACGGTGAATGTTTCCGGTCTTATAATAAGGCAGAGGACAGCTTTCGTGACCATAGTGATTTTTTACGAAACAGTAAACGTTACAGTTCGTTATTCAGCCTGGATGCCGGGGATTATGAGGGTTGGGCAAAGGGATTAAAAAATGCGGGATATGCAACCAATCCACATTACCCGGTATTACTCATAAAATATATAGAGCAATACGATCTGCAGCAATATAGTTTAGCGGTAATTAATGAAATGCCTGAAATGGATATTTCAAAAAGTATTGCAGGGAATGATAAAACTTTACCGGTTAAAGTGGAAAAGGAAGGCGGGAGTGATGCTTATGAAAATCCGGTAGTTTCAACGGCCCCGGATAAAATCAGTAGGATCAACAAAACAAAATGTGTGTTTATAAAAAAAGGGATCTCTTTATTGGCAATCGCAACCAGGTATCAAATCAGTTTAAATAAATTAATGGAGTTTAATGACCTGGAGAAAGATGGGATACTCACCAAAGACCAATATATTTATTTGCACAAAAAACAAAAAACCGGAAATCAGGCATTTTATATTACACAGGCAGGTGAATCCTTATATGATATTGCACAAAAGAACGGTATTCAGCTTAAGTCGCTCAGGGAGTACAATCATTTAAATATTGATGCAATAATTGATGCGAATACCAAATTGTATTTGCAACCGGATTTAAGCGTTGCTTTAAGTAATACCGGACAATCAAAATTTAAAATTCACCAGGTTGCGCCAAATGAAGGATTATATACAATAGCGAGAAATTATAAGGTTACCGTTAAGCAATTGAAAGAATGGAATAAACTTATGTCTGATGAATTAAAGATCGGGCAGGAGATAATTGTTTCTAAATAAATAACATCAGCATGTAATATAATAAAAATAAAAAATTCAAGCAAATGATCATCCAGGTATTAGACAAAAAATTTCAACCCTATATCAAAGCGCAGGAGATACAGATGCAGATTGATAAACTTGCGAATCAGATCAATTCAGATTATAAAGATAAGTGCCCTTTATTTATTGCTATATTGAATGGCTCTTTTATGTTTGCAGCCGATCTTTTTAAAGAGCTGACGATTGAGGCCGAAATTTGTTTTATTAAACTGGCTTCTTATAAGGGTACTAAATCAACCGGGAATGTTATTACTTCAATTGGCCTTGATGAGCCCTTAAAAGACAGGCACATTATAATTGTAGAAGATATTGTAGATACCGGAAAAACATTACATGATTTTTTACCGCAACTGATCAATCAGCAACCGGCCAGTTTGAAGATTGCTGCACTGTTACATAAGCCCGAAGCATTATTATTTCCGCTTACAATTGATTATCTTGGGTTTAATGTACCAAATAAATTTCTGCTGGGTTACGGATTGGATTACGATGGGTTAGGCAGGAACCTGAAAGAAATATACCAGTTGGTAGATAATTAACAGGCATCATTTTTGTTAAAAGGGAAATCTTAGCTCTGGATATTATTAATTTTGTTACAATTAGCCTGCAATTGAAAAAACGGTTTAGCTATATTCCTTTGCTGCTACTGGCATTTACATCAAATGCACAGTTTTATTTGCGTGGTGAAGTTAAGGATGAGAAAAATCAACCGCTTCAAAATGTAAGAATTCTCTTACATTCCAATAA
>JAYTOF010000236.1:0-3433 GCA_043747955.1 Chitinophagaceae bacterium | reverse complement strand
CGGATAAAAAATAACAGGTTACCATCTGCAGATATGGTAGGCCTCATCTCAGGATTATCCGTGTTAACCACTTCACCTAAATTTTCTACTTTAATAATGGTGGTTTCTTTAATTACATTCTCCTTTTGCTCTTTTAAAGTAGTATCTGGAAGAGATTGTACAGGCTGAGCAACGACTATGGAAATGCAAAAAATAAATAAACAAAAAGTAACTATTGTCTTCATAAGATATTTTTACCTTATGTAACAACGAAAAATCAGGAAAAATAATGTGCGGAAAAGAAAATAATCCCGGTTACAGCTACTTAATTTAACTGCGTATAATATTAAAAATAAAAAGGCTTTATATATAATGCCCTTTTAAATCCTTTTACCGGCAGTCGGGGAGTATTAATCAGCACTGCTATACTGCCACAGGTGCTTTTATTGCCGGATGGCTCTGATAATGCAACAACTCAAAATCTTCAAATTTAAAATCAAAAATATCTTTTACTTCCGCATTGATCTTCATTACTGGTAAGGGATACGGTGTTCTGGTTAATTGCAGGTTGGCCTGCTCAAAATGATTATTATATAAATGAACATCGCCAAATGAATGAATAAATTCTCCAGGTTCCAGTTCACAAACCTGTGCGATCATAAACGTTAATAAAGCATAAGATGCAATGTTGAATGGCACACCCAGAAAAACATCAGCCGAACGCTGGTATAATTGACAGGATAACCTCCCCTTAGTCCCCTCCAAAGGAGGGGAAACGTAAAACTGAAACAAACAATGGCAGGGCATCAGTTTCATCTTTGGCAGATCGGCCACGTTCCAGGCACTGATGATCATACGCCGGCTATCTGGATTATTTTTTATTTGATAAATAAGATCCTTAACCTGGTCCACTTCCACCCCATCTGCACCGGCCCAGCTGCGCCATTGCTTACCATACACCGGACCAAGATCACCATGCTCATCGGCCCAATCATCCCAGATTTTTACATGATGCTCTTTTAAATATTTGATATTGGTATCGCCCTGCAAAAACCAAAGGAGCTCATAAATAATACTTTTAAGATGACATTTTTTTGTAGTGACCAACGGAAAACCATCTGCTAAATTGAACCGCATTTGATAGCCAAAAACGCTTTTTGTGCCTGTTCCGGTGCGGTCACTTTTATCAGTTCCGTTATCAATAATATGTTTAACTAAATCAAGATATTGCTGCATGGCTGCAAATTAAGTGAAAAGTGAAAAGTGAAAAGTGAAAAGTTATTAAGAATGCCTGTAATTACCCTTGAGAAAGAAATTCCTGAAAGCATAAATCCCAAACTTCAAACCCCAAACCTATTTTGTATCTTTGCAGGTCAAATAATTGAGGTATAGGCATGAGCAGGAAAGGAAAAGTTTTAATGGCTATGAGCGGCGGTATCGACAGTACCGTAGCCGCTTTAATGCTTCATAAAGCCGGTTATGAAGTAGTGGGCATTACTATGAAAACCTGGGATTATGCAGCCAGTGTGGGTACCACTGGAAAAAAAGAAACGGGTTGCTGCAACCTGGATAGTTTTAATGATGCACGTCAGGCTGCTGTACAGCATGGATTCCCCCATTTTATTTTAGACATCCGGGAAGAGTTTGGAGATTTTGTGATCGACAATTTTGTTGAGGAATATATTGCCGGCCGTACTCCCAATCCATGTGTAATGTGCAACACCCATATAAAATGGCGAGCACTTATGAAAAGAGCAAATGCACTGAACTGCGACTTTATAGCAACCGGTCATTATGCCCAGGTGCATCAACATACCAATGGCAGGTATTTTATCCGTAAAGGAATTGACGACACTAAAGATCAAAGCTATGCCCTGTGGGGGTTACAGCAGGATCTACTTAGCCGCACCTTATTGCCACTGGGAACCTATCATAAAAAAGATATCCGCCAGATGGCGCATTATTTTGGCTATCCAGAACTGGCAAAAAAGAATGAGAGCTACGAAATTTGTTTTGTACCTGATAATGATTACCGGGGCTTTTTAAAAAGAAAGGTTGAAGGACTTGAAGAAAAAGTAAGTGGTGGAAACTTTATTGACAAAACCGGTAAAATTCTTGGTCAACACAAGGGTTATCCATTTTATACTGTAGGACAAAGAAAAGGGCTTGATATTGCCCTGGGCAGGCCTGCTTTTGTTACTGAAATTTTACCCGAAACCAATACAGTGGTACTTGGTGAAGAAAATGACCTGAACAGGAATGAAATGAAAGTGACCGGGTTAAATTGGATAAAATATGAAGGCATAACTGATGGGATGGAAGCGTTAACCAGGATCAGGTATAAAGATAAAGGAGCACTAAGTAATCTATACACATACGAAAATGGTATAAATGTTCGTTTTTATGAAGATGTAAAAGCTGTTGCCCCAGGTCAAAGTGCCGTTTTTTATGAAGGGGATGATGTCATTGGCGGAGGGATCATTCAAAGGGCTGAGCAGCCTTTCGCTGTTTAATTGTATCTATATTTGTAACATATATTAACTTATGAGAAAGGTATTCTTTTTATTGGCAGTTATTTCAGCAGTGATTTTTACAGCCTGCACAAAAGACCCGGAAGTTTTTAATACTGAATCAATAAGTGATTATTCCCCTTTACTGGCAGGAAAGTATATTACGTATAATTTAGACTCCACAGTGTTTATCAACTTTGGAACAAAAGATACAGTGATCAGTTACCAGGTAAAACACGAAGTAGACGCATTAATAACCGACAATTTAGGAAGGCCGGCTTACCGCATAATCCGTTATAAACGTAAAACTGCCGGCAATGCCTGGGTAGCAGATAATACTTTCATGGCTGTGCCAACAGAACTCTCCTTAGAGTTTATTGAAAATAATAATCGCTACATAAAACTGAAACTACCCATAAGAGATGGGTATACCTGGAAAGGGAATAGTTATATCGATACTTATTCATTAAATTCTGAAGTTAAATATTTAGACGACTGGGATTATACATATGACAGTCTGCATTTACCTGCAACTATTGGTGCACTTACTATTGACAGTACATTAAAAGTTGATCAGCGGGATGAAATTATCGGCAACCCATCAGATCCTAATTCTTATAGTGAAATAAATTACGGAGCAGAAAAATATGCCAAAGGCATTGGACTTATATATCGTAATTTTTTACACATCGAATATCAACCTCCTACACCGGGGCGTGGCGGATACAGGCAGGGATATGGTGTCAGGATGACAATGATTGATCATAACTAAAAGGAGATACTGGTTACCAGATCCAGGATACAGGATATTTGTCCATTATTTATTGCACATTACCTGTTTCCTTTGCTTATTTCTTCCTGCAAAAAACAACAAAATCCGTTTGTGGAATTTTTTCAACGCCCAATTGCCGTAACATGGTTACCAATTGCCCACGATGATAAGT
>JAYTOF010000235.1:0-4403 GCA_043747955.1 Chitinophagaceae bacterium | reverse complement strand
TTTTAATATCCGCAGCAACCAGTTTCAACCCAATGATTATTATGATGCTACGGGTATCAATAAATTATTCAGCAATGTTTACCGGATGATCTCTCCAACAGATATTGACATCCTTGCGGTTAAGACAGACTATGAAAGAAATTTTTACAAAGGCAGACTGGGATTTGGCGGTAAAATCGGACTGGTGAAAACCGATAATGATTTTCAGCGGTATAATGTATATGGAAACAACGAAGAGTATGATAAAGACAAGAGCAACCGTTTTAAATACACCGAAAATATTAATGCAGCCTATGTAAATTATAACCGTGCATTTAAAGGGTTCATGATCCAGGTTGGACTAAGGGTGGAAAATACGATCAGTAATGGAAAATCAACAGGGCTGAATTATAACAACAATTCAAATACCTATGAAAACTACGATTCGTCAATACACAAGAATTATACTGATGTATTTCCAAGTGCGGCATTCACTTTTATCAAAAATCCAATGAGCCAGTTTGGGATCACTTACAGCCGCAGGATAGACAGGCCCGCATACCAGGACCTGAACCCATTTGAATTTAAGCTGAATGATTACACTTTTATGAAAGGTAATACCAACCTTAGGCCACAGTACACAAATAGTTTTGGTTTAACGCATACATACAAATACAAATTAAATACACAGTTGAATTACAGCCATGTAAAAGATATTTTTACACAGTTGCCTGATACAACTGAAGGATCAAAAAGCTTTTTATCCAAAAGGAACCTGGCTACACAGGATATAGTAAGCCTGAATATCAGTTATCCTTATCAATACAAATGGTACAGTTTTTTTGTGAATGTAAATTCTTACTATTCAAAATACGAAGCCAATTTTGGTGGTGGCGACAGGAATGTTAACCTGGATGTTTTTGCTGTAAGTTTTTATATGCAAAACAGTTTTAAACTGGGTAAGGGTTTTAAAGCAGAACTGAGTGGCTTTTACACATCGCCAACCATCTGGCAGGGAACTTTTAAAAGTATTGCCATGTACAGTATTGATGGCGGGTTACAGAAAAATATATTAAAAGGAAAAGGAATGCTGAAAGCTTCTTTGAGTGATATGTTCCGTTTAATGAAATGGAAAGGTTACTCCAATTTCAGCGGTCAGTTCAGCGAAGCCAGCGGACGTTGGGAAAGCCGCCAGTTTAAATTAAACTTTACTTACCGTTTTGGTAGTTCGCAGGTAAAAGCAGCACGCCAGCGTAAAGAGGCAATTGAAGAAGAAAATAAGAGAACACAGCAAAGTGGTGGAATGGGAGTGGGTGGAAATTAAAGAGAAAATGATTACATGAGTTAAGCCGCTTTGTAAAAGGGCGGCTTTTCTTTTGTCATCTAATTGTCAATAAGATGTTGAAAACAGCAATTCGTTTTAACGCTACTTTAACGGGTATTTGTCGAAGTATTAACAGTAGTATTTCTAAAATCTGTGGATATTTGTGTTATAAAAATTAAGCAATAAAAATTTTCTCATAAGCAGTTAGTTTTGGTAACCGGCCCCTGTTTCTACAGGGGCCTTTTTTATAACCTGTAATCTTTTACTTAATTTACCGGTCGTATCCAAATCAGCAGTGATCTTACATAAAATATCAACCATCAGATTATCGGAACCCTGCAGGGTTATTGGCCATTGGTGAAAAGTGCAGAATATAAGCAGTTAAAAGACCAACCCCGTTGCCTCATTATTTTTTAAGCATAAATATATAGCCGAGCAGAAATCCGAAAGAACTATAAGTGGCTTTGGTAATAAATGATTCTCCCTTTAAAAAATTAGATTCTTTGGGTTTATTAAAATTGTCTTCCTGCTCTCTTTTACCATCTGTACCAGTACTAAAAAGCAGGCCAATACTGATCTTTAATCGGTTAGTTTTAATGGTGCTGCCTGCTGTAAAATGATAAAGATCCCAGCTGGTATAATCAGATTTTAATCCGGTTGTTTTTATAATTGTATTATCGAAATAATATCTGTTTGTCCTGAAATTTGTATTAAGAATTACTGTAGGTTTCAGTAAATATTCATAACCAATTGCAATATTAAAGACAGCTTTGGCAGCCGTTTTTAAACGTAAAAAATCATTACTGCCCAAACTGCTGTTAAGGCTCGCAGGACGAACGAAAACAGAAGGGCCCGCCCTTAAAACATCATATACAGCTAAGCTGCTATAGTATTGTGCGGATATGCCAAAATAAAAATTGTAAAAGGACTGGTATTCTAAATTCCCAGGTTTTTAAATAACTGTACATAATCTGGATTACCCGGATCAAGTTGTTTTAATTTTATACCCATTTGCCGCGCTTTTGCAATATCATTGGTTTGAATGTAAACCAGGGTAAGTACATAATACAGTTCCGGATCAGCAGGGTTTATTGCGATGCCTTTCTTCAAAATGGTTTCTGCATCCTTAAATTTTTTATTTTCATTCAGTAACAATCCATAATTATAATATACCCTTGGGTTTATGGTTTTTAATTCCACGGCTTTTGCAAAAGATACTGCTGCTGCCGGCTTGTTGTTCATTTCATTATAGAGCAGTGCCTGGTTGTAAAAAATGCGGTCATTCTTCGGGTCTATCTTAGCTGCCGTTATTAATACTTCCAGTGCCTTGTCATTTTTACCTTGTAAATTATAGGTGGATGATAAATTGAGCCGGGCATAATTCATCAGACTGTCTTTTTTCAGCCCCCGCTCGTAAAATTTTCCGGCATTGTCATAGTCCTGCAGTTTCAGATAATGATCAGCGATCATCAGGTTGCCTACCGAAAAATCGGCCTGGTATGCCAGGTAGCTTTGCAGTTCGTTACGGGCCGATGTAAATGCCTTAAAATACTGACCAGGTATTTCTTTTTCAGGAACAGTTATAAAAAGATCGGCAGCAGCGATACGTACAGCCCGCACTTTATCTGATAACAATGGCCCAACTACATTGGTCCAGCTGGCCGGTTGAAACACAGATAAACTCCGCAATGCCCTGTATCGTATTTGTGCATAGGTATGCCCAAGGGCATTGATCAATATTTTTAAACTTTCTGTGGTTGTAATATTGCCGAGGTAATTGACGGCAGTTGCTTTAATAATATTTGGCACAGATGTATCACTAAAAAGCTTTATCAGGTGCGCTTCGCTATTCGCATCCAGGTTACTTCCGGGTATCAGGTCTTCGGCAAAATGATATTTACGAAGCGGGCCAAACCATTTAGTTATCGCATCAGCAGACCATTTTGCAGGCTTACCCGTATGGCAATTGTTACAGGCATTGGGTGTTCCGAATTTTACAGAGAGATCGGGCCTGGGTACACGAAAACTATGGTCAAACCTGAGATCATTACCCATATAAATTTTACCCGGCATATGGCAGTTTTTACATTCCGATCCCGAACTGGCAATGGGATGGAAAGTATGTGTCGGGTCATCGTATGTTTTTGCATGGCATTGTAAACAGGTTTGATTACCTATCAGAACATTTTTTCCCGAGTGTGAATTATGGCAATTACTGCATTTTACACCCTGTTTAAACATTTTACTTTGTAAAAAAGAAGTGTAAATATAATCTTCTGAATCCTGTTGCCCGTCTGCATGAAAAAATTCCTTGTCAGGTATTTGCGGAATATAATTATCCATGATCTCATCGCTGTTAATAAGCGTTGCACTGATGTCTGATTTGCGTGCATGACAGGGTGCACAGGTATTCAGTTGTTCTGTCTGGCTTGCGTTTTTTCCAAGCTTAATAAGAGACCCTGGTATTTTATCAGCACTATGATAATCTTGACCATTTATATAATCAATATGCAGCTTACCGGCGCCATGACAACTTTCGCAGCTTACATTAATTACACTGTAAGTAGTTTTATAGGTATCAGATTCTATATCATAATTTTTCTGCAGGTTGGTGGAATGGCAGGAAGCACACATGGTATTCCAGTTTTGTGCATTACTTGTCCAGTGCAACCAGTCGTGTGATGGTATTTTTTGCCCTGGATACTGATGAAACCATTTTTTTAATTTAGTGTCCCAACTTACCCTTGGCACCTGCATTCTGCCACCGGGAAATTCTACCAGGTATTGTTGTAAAGGTGTAAATCCAAATATAAACTTTACTTCAAAGTTCTGGTTCTTTCCATCTTCTCCTTCTGTATTGATAAAAAAATGATTATCTTTTTTAAAGAACCTGCTGGTAACACCATCAGCGGTTAAAGTAGTATTATTAAAATCGCCTTTTACTGTTGAATCGTTTGGTGGCTGCATCGCCATAAAGTGATGCGATTGCAACCATTCATTGTTTTCTTTGGCATGACAACTTTTGCAGGACTGATCACCAACAAATTCGTTTTTGCCCGGTTCGTTCAAAACGTTCTTCGCTTTGTTTGGACTGCAGTGT
>JAYTOF010000234.1:0-2626 GCA_043747955.1 Chitinophagaceae bacterium | reverse complement strand
CATATCAAGATCACCATCCTTATCATAATCAAAAAAAACGGCCTGCGTGGAATAACTCATATCCGCCAGCCCATAACTTTCCGCTTCTTCTTTAAACGTAAGATCATGCTGATTAATAAACAGGATATTTTTCGCCTTGTGAAGCAGGTCTTTTCCAAATACACATACATATATATCATCGTAGCCATCGTGGTTGATATCAGCTATGCTAACGCCTGTGGCCCATACATCAGTACTAATGCCGGCTTTTTCCGTGATATCGTCAAATTGGTTATTCCCTTTGTTGATATAAAGACGACAACTTACCTGGTTGCCGGAAAAGAAAATATCTTTTAAACCATCATTATTAAAGTCCCCGATACCCACACCGCCACCCATATAACCAAACTCGTTGATAAAAGAATGGGAGGAATCGCTGTCTTCAATATCGTTACTAAAATGAATACCTGATGCTGCGGCATCGAGCTTTGTAAACAAGCTGTCTTTTTGCTTATGGGTACATGAAGCCAATAAAATGATAGCGGCAAAAAAAACAAAAGAACTACTATAAGTAAATCGCTCTTTCATGCTATTGCAAGTTATTATTTTTAAACACATGTATTCCTTTAAAACTACCCGTAACAAAGCTTGACAAACTGGCAAAAAAATAGAGGCTATACAAATAGCCTCTATTTAAGAAAAATTAAACCAATTTATTTTATTAATGGGTTTGTTGAAGTTTCACTCGCCGGAATAGGGAACAAGTCAACCTGACCTGATACCCGATCTGGTATAATAGAAGGGAAATATCCTTTTTTCCTCCAGCGTAATATGTCAATATTACTAACCTGTTCAGCACTCAATTCAACGGATCGTTCATGCATAACAGCTTTCAGAGCATCATTCTTTGTTGTCAACGTAACCGCAGGCATATTGACACCTGGCCGACTACGAACTTCATTGATATAACTGGCAGCCTGAGCCGGGGTTCCTACTTCAGCTTCACATTCGGCAAGCATCAGCAGTACATCAGCATAACGAATTAAACGATGGTTAAGACCTCCAGGGTGAAAGCCCGAATTAACCCAATCATAAATTCCATACTTACGAAAGAATCTTTTTTTGGTTACACCATTCTTTATACTGGTAGTAACATTCATATCAGCAGCTGTCAATGTTTTTGGTCCCAGGGGTGACTGAGTCAGTATTTGATCTCCTTCCTCGAAAATGGTCATTTTATATCTTGGGTCGTTCGGCTCAAATTCATTCAGCAAGCGATCGGAAGGGATTATATTTCCCCAGGTAATCCCATACTCCTGGTTACGCACTGTACTTAACGGGCTTGTAGAACCTTCACCATTGTACCCCCAGTTAAAATTATTATCGCCCCTGTCAACGAATACAACTTCAAAAATAGACTCTGCATTAAATTCATGCCCTGTTGTAATTAATGTACCGCCATCGTCCCTGGCATCGCCATCAAAATTCCATAAATAATTGACCAGTGAATACTTGTTGTAAACCTGAAGTAGTGCGGCTTTTGCAGCAGCATAATCTCCTTTCTGCATTTGTACCCTGCCTAGTAAAGCATTTGCAGCACCTTTTGTCGCTCTTCCGTTATCAGAAGCGCCATAAGTTGCAGGCAATTTTTGTGCAGCCTCCGTCAAATCAGTGATAATAACTGCGTAAATATCAGCAGACGGTGATTTACCCTGAAAGCCAGTCGCAGAAGTAACCGTTTCTGTATAAAGCGGAACATCACCCCATTGAGATACCAGTTCAAAATAAGCCCAGGCTCTTAAAAATTTTGCTTCACCAACCAGGCGATCTCTAAGTGCTGTATTATCGGTTACTCCCGGCGCTTTGGAAAGTATCAGGTTAGCCCTGTTGATCATTTGATAAGCACCTGTCCATACATTCGTCATGACAGAATTAGATGGTGCAGGTGAGGGTTGCTTCAATAACTCTGCCCTGGGCGCTTCTAATTGAGCGCCTCCGGGGGTGCATTCCCCACTTCGCATATCATGTGTAAAGAACCATTCCCGACCCACAAGTTCTGCAGCACGCAAAGTAGAATAAATAGCATTTACACCATTCTGCAGTTCCAAGGCTGTCTTAAAATAACTTTCAGTTGTTGGATTGTTTTCATCGAGCACGTCCAGTTTTTTGTCACAAGCAATTGTACTGGTAATAACCAGGGCAACCACAAGGACAAGCTTACTAATATTTTGTTTCATAATTTTCTATTTTAGAAAAGTTTACTTAATTATTACTGTTAAAAACCTGCCTGGATACCTACCTGGTAAGCCTTGGGCTGAGGATAGACAGCAAAGTCGATACCATTGGTTAATGATGAATTTGGTGTTCTGTTGCCCACTTCAGGATCATACCCACTGTATTTTGTAAAAGTCAGAATATTTTGAGCCGAAACATAAATACGCAGGTTCTTCACCACTCCCTTGGTCAACGACTGCAATGAAGAGGCCGGAAGGTTGTAACCTAACATTACATTTTTCAGACGCAGGTAAGAACCATCTTCCAAAAAACGGGTAGAGGGACGGGCATTTTGGTTAGGATCAGAAGAAATAGCACGCGGAATATTGGTATTTGTATTCGAAGGTGTCCATGCATTTAATACCTGTGTACC
>JAYTOF010000233.1:0-9637 GCA_043747955.1 Chitinophagaceae bacterium | reverse complement strand
TATTGGTGTAACTGGGTAAACACTTTTATAAACCCATCCTGCAACATATCCTCAGCATCTTCACGGTTCTTTGCAAAACGGTAGCATACCCCCAACATTCTTGGGCTAAATCGGTTATATAACGCCTCCTGTGCAGCGGCATTATTTCTAATACTCCCGGCTAGCATAAGCTCTTCCGTCATAAATGTGCTTGTTTACACTATAAATATAGACAAAATACTGCTACATTTTGCTGCATAAATATTGAAAAGCAGCGAAAAATTAACATTTCACCGCATTTTTGCTGAAAACTCCCCAACAACCTAACTTATCATTTTGAAAGGATTTACCAATTTGCCCGAAGGCCAATTAAAAAATTTCGTCCTCCGGCAGAAAATCCTGAAGCAAAAGCTCTGTAATTTCTATCCAGAATATTGTCTGCACCCAGCTGCACCTGTAAATTTTTTATTACCTGTACACTTCCTTTCAAGTTAAGGGTCATCCATGAAGGTACCCCATCTGCAGTTGCATATTGAGCATTGTCTTCACCATCTGCATTAAATTGGTCTAAATGTTTCCATCCATTATACAGGAGTGAGACTTCGGTATTAAAAATTTTGTGTTGATACGTAATACTTGTTTTACCCAGTAATGGCGGAATATGATCCAACGGTTTGCTTGATACATTTTTGTTTACCAAAGAATATGTACCATTTGATTGCTTTTCGTAAACTGATGTTGTTTTGGATGCATCCGTTTTAAAGCTCCCAATGGTATAAGAAAGTGTACTGCTAAAACCTATGCCTTTATAAATATCTGCACCAATGTTAAAAGTAAAACCATACAAATTTGCCTTGTTTACATTCTGGCTGGCTAATACCTGGCTTTTTACGCCATTGAAAATGATAGAATCCTGGCCATTTAATTTAAAGGGAGCTTTAAGTATGGCATTTCTGAAAAGGGTATAAAAGCCGGTTAATTCGATAGTCACTCTGTCAGCAATGCGTTGGTTGATGGTAAGATCAAAGTTATAGGTATACTCCGGTTTAATATCAGCATTGGGTAATACCACCTGTTTTGCTGCAGTGCTTGATTCAAAAATTTTTGCCAGGTCGTCAATATTGGGTGCCCTGAATCCTGAAGAAACTGATGCTTTTATCGTTGTATTATTTAATGGGGTATATACCAAGCCTATGTTTCCAGTAACTGCAATATTGTTTTGCGTAACAGCAGTATCCGGTAAATGGAAAAAAGAATTGTCAATTACATTGCTTCGCAGGTTGATGAATTGCAGACGGATGCCATCATTCAACACCAGTTTTTTATTTTTGAATTTGTAAAGATGCTGGGCAAAGATGCCAAAATTATTCATCTTGTTTTTACCATCAGGATAGCGTGTGGCTATTTTAGAAACAGCACCAGTTGATAAATTTGTTCTGGTGGCAACTGATTTCACATCGTTCAATTGAGCATCTGCACCAGCTGTTATTTCACTGTTTCCAATATCTTTTCTGGCATTTATAGTAATGCCAAACACTTTCACTTTTTCTACCTGTCTGTCAAAACGGTCGTATCGTCTGTATTCCCTGGTTTGCCTGCTTTCTTCAATATCCTGGTAACTGATATTCGCTTTCAGTGCATCCAGAAAGCCAAGTTTGGTTGCATTTAATTCGTAAGCACCCATGATTCTTTTTTGAGGCCCGTAATACCATTCAGCAAACCGGAGTGTGGTACCGATAGATACTCCAAAATTTTTTATGTCCTGCAGACGGTCGTAACGGGGAACATCATTGGTATTTGAAAGTTGAAAATTCAGTGAATGGGAAATATGCTTATTCTGTTTAAACAATAATTTCTGAATGAAATCCCATTGCTTGTATCCCGAAAATTTTTGTACCCGGTCATCAGAATTTGTAAGCACAGTATCAACCCCGTTAATTTTGCCAACATATGTACTTCTTCTTCCAAAATTTGGATATTTGCTCAGGTAGTTACTTCCCATTTTCATATCACCAAAATCGCTGTAATTATAAGATTGAAACCAGGCCAGTTTTTTTCCTCCCAAACTCAGGTCTGCATGTATGGTTTTTTCATTATTAACACTGCTGTACCTGGTAAACGCCGATCCTGTTGTCAGTAATCTTTTATCTCCGGACAGTACCGGCGATTTGGTAATCAGGTGAACTATTCCTCCTAATGCATCGCTGCCGTAGATAGTAGAAGATGGGCCATACATAATTTCTATGCGGCTCAGCGAATTCTGATCGCTGGTTATAACATTTTGTAAATGCCCGCTGCGGTAAATGGCATTATTCATACGCACACCATCTATAACCAATAAAACCCGGCTTGCCTCAAAGCCTCTTAAAACCGGGCTGCTGCCCCCTTGTTGACTTTTTTGTACAAATATTTTCCCAGTATTGATCAATATATCTCCGGTATTCTGTGCATTGGTTTGTGCTATGGTTTGAGCAGAAATAACATCTATCTTTTGTGCAATATTTTTTTTCTTTTCTGCAAAATTGCTGGCAGAAATGACTACCTCTTCCAGGTTGATTTCTTTTACTGCAGTATCCTTTGCAATAATTTTTTCCTGTGCTAATCCGTTAAATGCAACAAATAGCAACCCCAAAAATATTAATATCCTGTTCATTCGAATTGATTTAATAATGTAAATTGATTTAATATAATAATACATAACTCCTGCTTTGAGATCAAAGCACAGGGTTTTTAATGTACACCACTACTATAAAAGGATACTTATAATTGGGGCGGCTGGGTAATGGGAACGACTGGTGCCGATGGCAGCATATCAGTAAAAAAATAACATGACTTAGAAATAGCATGCCAGGTCATCTGGCAAGTAATTTCAGCATGATTGCTGAATATGGGGAAGAATAAAAATGTTACGGCTATTTGATTAACAGGACTATTTGAATCTTTTTTTTGTTGAAAAATTTTCTTTAAATGGTTTACCAGTTTATCTTCTTTATGATCGTAATAACCAGTTAAAACTATATTTTCTCCTTCAACTTTAAATGATTTTACATCAAAGAGCATTTTATTAATGAGTACTTCTTTTTCTTTTTTTATCCAGTTAATATTTTTTTCAGATACTGATATCGTTTCTAATTTTTCGATCCCAAATCTCAACCGGCTGTTAATTTGCAATACCTTTTGCTTTACGATAATTATTACAGAAAATAGTAGTGGAATTGCTAAAAGCAATACTAATCCGAGGGCAGTTATTTTTTTTTGACCGGTGTACATATCAAATTAACAAATGCAAGCTAGGCATTATTTTTTTCTAACTAAACTATCTGCCGGGTAATTTGCCTTGATGGTATCCCTTATGGAAGAAACCCAGGCAGCTATAGTGAGTTTTTGCTGATCATTCAATTTGGCAGCTTTATGAATCCATAGGTATTCATCCAGTGGCATTTCACCTTCTTTGACCTCTTTAATAATTTCTTCAAATTTCCTGTATTGTCTTCCAATCCGGTAAGCGGCAAACTCAGAAAAATCAAGTTCTTTCTTTCCTTCCTTTATATGGTCGGCCAGCCACCAGGCAGCTGGCTGTATTTCGGCATACCAGGGATAAACCGTGTTATTGCTGTGGCAATCATAACAACTCGTTTTAAGAATTGATTGAACATCTACGGGTATAGCATATAATTTACTGATATCCTTATTGCTGATTCCTTCAGCTTTGTTTTTAGCAGGGCGAAAAAATTGTATAACGATAAAAGCCAGTAATAAGATCTGAAAAGTTCTTTTTAAAATTTTCTTCAGCATAAATATTCTTTAAGCATTTAATTTATCAAAATATTCCCGGTCATTTCATTGGGTGTGGGCAAACCCATCAGTGTTAAAATGGTTGGTGCAATATCACCCAACTTTCCGGGTTTAATCATTCCTTTACGGTTTTTATCAATTAAAAACAACGGCACCGGATTTAGGGTATGTGCAGTATTTGGTGTTCCATCTTCATTAATCGCGTAATCTGCATTGCCATGATCTGCAGTTAAAAGCACGGCGTAATCATTTTTAAGAGCAGCTGTTACAACTTTTTCAACGCAGGTATCAACTGTTTCCACCGCTTTTATTATGGCTTCCCAAACGCCTGTATGTCCCACCATGTCGGCATTTGCAAAGTTCAGGCAAATAAAATCAGCCGCCTCCTCCTCCTGGCCGGCATTGTCAGCATTTAATAATATATTGTTCTTTTCTATTTCTTTAACAATGGCTTCAGTTACTTCTATGGCACTCATCTCCGGTTGAAGGTCATAAGTTGCTACTTTGGGCGATTGGATCATTATTCTTTTTTCGCCTTTGAAAGGAACTTCTCTGCCACCACTGAAAAAGAAACTGACATGCGGGTATTTTTCTGTTTCAGCAATTCGGATCTGCGTTTTATGGTTCTGCTCTAAAATCTCACCCAGTGTATTTTTTAGATCATCATTTTCAAAAACTACCTGTACATTTTTAAAACTTTGGTCGTACTGGGTCATGGTAGTATAATGCAGATCCAGCTTTTTCATTCCATATTCAGTCAAATTGGTTTGTGTTAGTACCTGTGTAATTTCCCTGCAACGGTCTGTACGGAAATTGAAACAAATAACTACATCATCATTTTGAATCCTGGTGTCGGGTATGGATGAATTAATTATGGGTTTAATAAATTCATCGGTTATGCCATCATCATAAGATATTTGAACAGCCCCCAAAATATTTTCTGATTGCTGTCCTGTACCATTAACCAAAGCATCATACGCCAATTTTATCCTTTCCCATCGTTTATCTCTGTCCATGGCATAATAGCGGCCTGTAACGCTTGCAATTTTTCCAACAGTTGTATCAAGATGTTGCTGCAGCTCAGTTAAAAATCCTAATCCGCTTTTTGGGTCTGTATCCCTGCCATCTGTAAATGCATGTATCAGCACATTTTTTAATCCCTCAGCAGCACAAAGACTGGTTAGCGCTTTTATATGATTAATATGCGAATGAACACCTCCGTCGCTAACCAAACCTATCAGGTGCAATGCTTTTTTATTTTGTCTGGCATACCGGATCGATTTCAATAAGGACTCATTTTTTGCAAATTCTCCGCTTTTTATTGCTACATTAATTCTTTGTAATTCCTGGTACACAATTCGGCCGGCACCTAAATTAAGATGGCCGACCTCACTGTTTCCCATCTGTCCATCTGGCAGTCCAACATCAGCTCCACAGGTTGTTAGTGTTGTATTAGGATATTTTGCATATAAAGAGCTAACAAACGGCGTTTTAGCATGCTGAATGGCATCACTGCTTATTTTCTTACCTAAACCCCATCCATCCATGATTATAAGTATAACTTTCTTACCTTCCATTTGATAAAACTAAAATATTTACAGCTAAATACAATTGATTACGGTCAATTGGGTATAAATTCAGTTATTTAGCGGCAATTTTAACATGGCTTGGCACGTTTTTAGTAAAATCATTAGCTGAAAACATTAAGTATATGAAACAATTTTTTACACTTTTTGCTTTAAGTACGTTATTTTTCTCCTTTACTTTATTTTCAAGTATTGACGAAGTTATTAGTGCCATGAAAACAGGAAATTCTGCTGAAATAGCAAAATATTTCGATAATACGGTTGAAATTAATATGCCGGATAAAAGTAACAGTTACAGTAAAAGTCAGGCAGAGTTGGTATTAAAGGATTTCTTTAGTTCCAATACGGTAAAAACTTTTGAGATCATACATAAAGGCGAAAATTCCGGATCTCAATATTGCATTGGCACATTGATAACTAAGACCGGCTCATTCCGAACAACTATTTTTATGAAACAAAAAGGTGATAAGCAGTTATTGCAGGAAATTACTTTTGAGAATAAATAGCTTTATAAAAAAATATTATTAAAAACCCCGGATTTTTCGGGGTTTTCTTTTTACGTTCTTCCTTAGCTTTGTTGATATGGATTTTAACCGCCAATTGGAAATACTGATATTAAATGCCTTAGCAGAAGATATAGGTGATGGGGATCATTCCACCATTTCATCAATTGATGCTGATGCTGTTGGCAAAGCCGTTTTAAAAATTAAAGAAGCGGGCATACTTGCCGGAATATTTGTGGCCGAAAAAATTTTCAGGCACGTGCAGTCTGATATAGTATTTATTCCTTTTAAAAAAGAAGGTGATCCCATGAAATATGGAGAGCTGGCTTTTGAAGTACATGCAAAAGTGCATACCATTTTACAATGCGAACGGTTGGTTTTAAATTGTATGCAACGCATGAGTGGTATTGCAACTTTAACCAGGCAATACACCCAAAAACTGCAACCTTATAAAACCAAATTGCTTGATACAAGAAAGACCACGCCTAACTTCCGTTTGTTGGAAAAAGAAGCAGTGCGAATTGGTGGAGGCTTTAATCACCGCTTTGGTTTGTATGATATGATCATGCTGAAAGATAACCATATTGATTATTGCGGCGGTATAGAAAAAGCCATTGAAAAAGCATATAATTATGTACAGGCCAAAAAACCGGGACTAAAAATTGAAGTGGAAACCAGAAACCCGGAAGATGTAAAAAAAGTGATGGCAGTGGGTAAAGTAAACCGTATAATGCTGGATAATTTTACAACAGAACAAATTACTGAAGCATTAAAAATTATTGATGGTAAGTATGAAACAGAGGCCAGCGGTGGTATCAACATAAATAATATAGAAGCTTATGCTGCCACTGGAGTGGATTATATTTCCAGCGGTTCTGTTATACACCAGGCAAGAAGCCTTGATTTGAGTTTGAAAGCAGTGGTCATCTGAAATTTAAAAATCATGTCAAAGAAAAGAATGCAGTCATTTAATGGTTTGGTTTATTCAACTGATCCCGGCTTTAAACTGCCGGATGAAAATTTTGAAGTGAAGGAAACCATTGAACCGGCGGAACAAAAATTAAAAATTTATCTGGATAAAAAGCATAGGGCAGGCAAAGCGGTTACTTTGGTTGAAGGTTATATTGGCACTGCACCTGAAATGGAAGAACTGGGTAAAAAACTAAAATCTTTTTGCGGTACCGGAGGTTCAGTAAAAGATGGAAATATAATTATACAGGGGGATAACCGGGATAAGGTTTTACAATGGCTCCAGAAGAATGGATATCCATCTTCAAAAAAAGGATAATTTTTCTTTGATTAAAAAATTTATGCTGAATTTTTTTAATCAATGCTTAAAGCTTTGCTGGGGCATTTTTTTACCTGTTCAATGATCTGTTGTGTTTCAGCTTTACTCATATCGATCCAGGGATTACGCCGGGGATCAAATACTCCGGCCAGGCCTTTAAAGCAAATTCCGGAGTGAAGGCAAACATCCGGTTTCCAGGTAACAGTTATTTCCCCATTACTGTACCGATGTGTTTTTACAGGCATAATAATATATTTAAAGTTAAAGCGTTATGTAATTTACAATAAAAAAGTGTTTTTATTCCTACTTTTACATCAAACACAAAGTATGATCTCTAAAATATCAGAGGGTATAACTATTAGTGTGGAAACATACTTTCAGCCAGAGTACAGTAATCCGGTTAACAGTGAGTTTATGTTTGCCTACCGAATCACTATCGAAAATAATAATACATTTCCCGTAAAACTTTTACGCAGGCATTGGCATATTAATGACAGTAATGGAAGTTTAAGGGAAGTTGAAGGAGAAGGTGTTGTTGGTGTTCAGCCACAAATCAATCCCGGAGAATCTTATCAATATATCAGCGGTTGTAACCTTCGCTCCGAAATTGGCAAAATGTATGGCACTTATCTAATGGAAAATATCACCAGGAAAAAATCTTTTAAAGTAACTATTCCTGCTTTTGACATGTGTGCCCCTTTTAAATTGAACTGATTTAACCATTTCTTACAGATTTTTTGCCTATCTTTACCTATCCATCAACAGGTAATATGGAGGATATCTCCATTTTAAATTCCAAATTCATTCTCTTTTTATTTTACGGAATACTGTTAAGGAACTAATGTTCTAACTAAACCGGTACAATCATTTATGGCAAAAATTACATTTTCAAACAGCAATAACGATTTTTATCAAAGTGTAAAAAATTCTGTTGAGGAGTATTTTGTAAAAAATAAAATAAAAAAAACCGGTGACTGGAGGTTGTATATCAAAACAATAACTTTGGTCATAACCGCAGTTACCATGTATAGCCTGTTAATCTTTTCCAATGTAAATAACTGGCAGGCATTATTGATTTGTGTTGTAATGGGCATTTCTTTGGCATCTATAGGCTTTAGTGTTATGCACGATGCCAATCATGGCAGTTATTCTACCAAACCAAAACTGAATGATTTTTTGGGATTGAGTTTAAATGCACTGGGGGCAAGCTCCTATTTTTGGAAACAAAAACATAATATTATTCATCATACCTATACCAATGTAGATGGCATTGATGATGATATTGCTAAAAGCCCCATCATTCGCCATTGCGAATCGCAAAAATGGGTGCCGGCGCACAAAGTTCAATATTTGTATCTTTTGCCTGTTTATTCTTTATCAACTATTTTCTGGATATTCATTATGGATTTTACAAAATATTTTTCACGTAAAATATATACCACTGATGCCTGGAAAATGTCAACGAAAAATCATATTATTTTTTGGGTAACTAAAATTTTATATTTTACTTTTTATATAATATTGCCTATTATGGTTTGGGGTTTTTTACCATGGCTGGTAGGGTTTTTCGTTTTGAATGCGGTAATGGGATTGATCCTGTCTCTGGTTTTTCAATTGGCGCATGTTGTTGAAAATACCGAGTTTGAACATGTTCCAT
Organism: Chitinophagaceae bacterium; assembly: GCA_043747955.1. GTDB lineage: Bacteria > Bacteroidota > Bacteroidia > Chitinophagales > Chitinophagaceae > Ferruginibacter. The sequence continues at coordinate 829 of JAYTOF010000233.1, read as the reverse complement.
TGGATGAAACAAAACATATTGAAACCGCTTGGGCAGAGCATCAAATGAAAACCACGGCAAATTTTGCCATGGGTAATAAAGTGATTTCCTGGTTTGTTGGCGGACTGAATTACCAGATTGAGCATCACCTGTTTCCCCGTATAAGCCATGTACATTATCCGGCTATCAGTAAAATAGTAATGGAAAAATGCAAAGAGTTTAATCTGCCTTATAATAAATATGATACAATGACTGAAGCTGTTGCCTCACACTTCAGGGTAATGAAACAGTTGGGTAAAAGACCTGAAGTGCAGATGCACCAGGTAAAAGCAGCCTAAAGGTTTAAGGTTTATATTTTGCCTGCTGAAATATTGTTTCTGCATCAGTTGACATCAGTTCCTGTAAACTTAATTTTGTATTTTTCTGCATAAACTTCTTTACAATCTGCCATCCGGCAAATGAACCAATATTCCCCGGTGAAGCTTCTCCCAATTCCTGTGTTTTAGGGCTTTCGCCTATATAATTTTTGATGATATTATTATCAATGGTTTGTAAAAAATTATTTTGTGCAAACAGGTCCCATACAGCAGCCTCATGTTCATACACAGCTTTTAATTGTTCTTTGGTATAACCGATCAGCTTATATTCTTCCGACCGGGGTAATAATTTGCTGAGTACAAATAATCGTTTCCCCTTTTCAACCATTTGCTGTACCAAAGGCTTGTCTTCCATTTTTTCCGGAAACAGATCCTGTAAAAGAAGTTTTAAACAATCTACAGAAATATAATCAGGGCCAAAACGGTTACTTACATAAACGGGATAGGTTTCACGCACCAGGGCTGATTTATAT
>JAYTOF010000232.1:0-1513 GCA_043747955.1 Chitinophagaceae bacterium | reverse complement strand
AGAAACCAGGTTCAATCAATAATTATTGAACCAAAACTTGTTGAGTTTATTGCAAAAATTGTACACGAGACCAGGAATAACCCGGCTTTGTATTTAGGTGCATCTCCCAGGGCCTCGCTGGCCATACTTCGTTCTGCAAAAGCTAATGCGGCCATCAAGGGCAGGGATTTTGTTACGCCGGAGGATATTATAGAGATGGCTCCGCATGTATTGAGGCACCGGATCATTTTAACACCCGAAAAAGAAATGGAAGGATTAACTGCTGATGACCTGATTGATAATATTGTAAAAGCAGTTGAAGTGCCCCGGTAATGAAAATAGTAAATAAATATATTGGCGGATTATTTGTAACAACCCGGTTTTACCTGGTTACCGGCTTTTGTATTATTTTTTTCACAACCTCTTTTATTTATCCGGCTTTTTTCCTGCTGTCTAAAATTTTACTACTGGTTCTTATCATTCTGGTTTTAATTGAGTACCTGTTTTTATTTATATTGAGTAAAGATCCGGTTGCAAAACGGATAACGGCAGATCGTTTTAGTAACGGAGATGAAAATAAAGTGGAGTTGCGGGTTAAGAATAACATGTTCTTTACCATCGCCATGGAAATTATTGATGAGTTGCCGGTTCAGTTTCAAAAAAGAAACTGGAGATTAACATACCGTTTTAAGGCCAGGGAGCAAAAAAATATAGTTTATTATTTACGTCCGTTTGAAAGGGGGGAATATCATTTTGGAAGGATCATCCTGTATATAAGTTCTTTGTTGGGTTTAATTAAGCGCAGGTTTAATATTGTTGCAGATGAGGTTGTTCCGGTGTATCCGTCGTATCTGCAGATGCGTAAATATGAATTACTCTCACAAACTTCCATACAAACCGAACATGGTAATAAACGGATGCGTAAAATAGGCCACAGTATGGAGTTTGAACAGATAAAAGAATATGTGCGGGGTGACGATATACGGGGTGTAAACTGGAAGGCTACGGCAAGGAGGGGGGCTTTAATGGTGAATAATTATACAGATGAAAAATCACAGCAGGTGTATTGTATTATTGATAAAGGCCGCCTGATGAAAATGCCTTTTGCCGGATTAACCCTGTTAGACTATGCCATTAACAGTACATTGGTTTTAGCAAATGTATGTTTACAAAAACAGGACAGGGTGGGTGTGATGACCTTTGCCAATAAAATGGGTTCCCTGTTGGCAGCCGACCGTAAACCCATTCAGCGTGAAAATGTATTACAATTATTGTATAACCAGGAAACTGCTTTTTTAGAAAGTGATTATGAAATGCTGTATCTGCAGATTCGTAACCGTATCAAACACCGGAGTTTGATCGTACTTTATACAAATTTTGAATCACTCAGTGGTTTGAACAGGCAATTAAATTATCTGCGTTCCATAGCGAAGCATCATTTATTGATGGTGGTTTTTTTCGAAAATACAGAACTGCATCAGCTTTCACATTTACATGCAGCAAGCATAGAGGATGTTTATATTAAAACCATAGC
>JAYTOF010000231.1:0-1973 GCA_043747955.1 Chitinophagaceae bacterium | reverse complement strand
AACTGCTTTGGAGGCCCCACCGGTGCCGAGCACCAATGCTTTTTTATGGCTTGGTTTTAAATTTTTTACAAAAGATTTTTCAAAACCAATGATATCTGTATTATAAGCTGTCAGCACATTTCCCCTTACTTTAATACAGTTTGCCGCACCAATCTGCTTTACTTCTTTAGATAAATGAGTTACATATTTAAGCACCTTTTCCTTGTAAGGAATAGTTACGGCAAGTCCTTTCAGAGCAGGATTGTTTTTCAGAAACTCCGGAAACTCATCAATACTTTTTAAAGGAAAAGAATAATATGCCGAATCTGGTATTCCTTCTCTTTCAATCTTTTCAGTAAAATATTGTTTGGAAAAAGAGTGCGTTAACGGATAACCGATTGTGCCGTAAGTTTTCATTACACCGTTTCTTTGTTAAGGTATAAATGAAAAGTATCTCCACGTAAACCAATTCGCATGGCTTCCAGCGGAATTACTTCATTGGGAGCAATATTACCCAGGTTTACATTGCAGCCAATCAGTTCCAAAAAGTAAAGTTGTTGTGCTTTTTGTGGTGCTTCCCAAATAATTTTTTCCTCCGGAATCTGGGTAAGAATTTCCTGTACCAATCCTTCCCTAACTTCGCCGGTACCCCTGTATATACCTACATTTCCGGCTTCCCGGGCTTCGGCAATTACATAGGTTGAGCCAGATTCCAGCTCTGCCTTCATCAGTTCTATCCATTTATATGGAGGCATGATATGCGCTGCATCTTTACTGCCCACTTCACTTAAAACCACACCTACTTTTGCCAGTTTTTCAATATAACCACATTTTTCAGCGTGCGGTATCTCAATGGATCCATCGCTAACTTCCATATAGCTTACCCCAAATTCTTTACAAACATTGATATAATCATCAAACTGATTCCTTATCAAAAATGCTTCGAATAAAGTGCCCCCAAAATAAATGGGCATATCAAAAGAACGGTAAACCTCCAGTTTTTCCTTTAAGTTAGGCGTAACATAAGAGGTACCAAAGCCCAGTTTTACCACATCAACATGTGGATGTGTAGCGTTCATAAAATTCCTTGCTTCTTCCACACTTAATCCTTTATCCATTACCATGGTTATTCCATGATCGCGGGGTTTCAGGTTACGTTCCGGTATTTGAGAAAGATTAAAATTCATTAGATATTATTTAGGATGGCAAAGATAACTTATGCACTTCAATAAAGAATACGATCCAAATCATGATTGAAAAAAGGAAATCTTCTAAAGCGATTTACGCTTTTTATAACGGGCAATTAAATCAACCACCTGTTGTACCTGCAGTATCGATGGATTAATTTCTATAAACTTCTTAATCAATTTCGGATTTCGGGACATACCGGTTTCCAAATATAATAACGCCTCTTTCGATTTGCCTAAAGCGTATAAAAAGGCGCTTTTATAAAAAAGGAAAATAGGTTTACCATCGGTTTGTTCAAATGCAAACCCGGCATATTCAAGTGCTTCTTCCAGCATTTCAGCCTTATACAGGCAATTCAGTAATTCTATCCATCCATTTATATTTTTGGGCCTCACCCGTACTACATTTCCAAAATATGTTATTGCATCATCCAGCTTATTCATCTCCATATAACATTGTCCCATGGCCAGATTGTACTCAGGTTGCAGACGATGTAAACGCATGGCAATTTCCAGGTTCTTAATGGCACTGTCCCAAATACCTTCGTTCATGTAGGTGCATGCAATCTTATAATTCAGTTGGGTATCTTCGCTGTTTAAATGACTTGCTTTTCTGTAATTAAACCTGGCCTGCGCATAATTGCCCATTTTATCATAACAATGCCCGATTGCTTCGTAAATAACATCCTCGGGCCGGGCCAGTTCCAATACCCGTTCTAAAACCTCAACAGCCTCTTTATACCTGCGCAGGCGTATGTATGCATCGCCCATATTGCGTAATGCAAAGTCAAATTTTTCATCAATGGC
>JAYTOF010000230.1:0-9870 GCA_043747955.1 Chitinophagaceae bacterium | reverse complement strand
ATAATGTGGCAGCACCACTGCGGATAGTTTTTTCCTCCAGTACAAGTTTTGCCGTACCTTTTATGATCCCATTTTTTATCGTCGCATTTATCTCCATTGAAGTTTGCATGCTCCGGCCGCCACTTAAAAAAATACTGTCGCCTTTTATTGCTGCCCCGTACATAAAAAATGGACGGGGATCTTTTACCAGGTAAATAAATCCCATGGCTTCATCTTTTGCAATGTGCAAATGAATTACTGTTTCGGCACCCATTACATTGCCTGTATAAGTATGGTAGCTTCCGGTTATAACCTGGGGATATGCACAAATGCTGAACAAGCATAAAAAAATACCGATCATCTTTTTCATACAATAAATTTTATTTCAACAAAACCTGTTGTTTATGTGCAGAATGGTTTTTCGTAAAATGGATTTTTGGTTACCGGGAAATCACGAATTGCAGATTTTCAAATATTGACGGCTTTACAAAATATGAATATAATATTTTTTATTAAATATTGCAACGGGTATCATGTGGCGAAAACCCGGAATCAAAGTGAGGTATGATCATTGCATGCGCTAGTTCAAAAAGATCTCATCTATAAAAAACCATCCTTTTTGTCCTTTGCCCGGATGCCACAGTGGTAATTTAGTAACCGGCTTTGCAACAATTTTTAAAATACTTATTTGTTTAATTGCAAATTCGCAATCAAATCCGGTCAAATAAGCAGGAGCCAGCATTGAAGGCTGCTGCGGGGTTAGTTGCTTTAATATTTTCAGGTTGGATAAACTGGTGCCGCCCCAAACTTGTATTTGCTGTGCCGGCATGATATAACTTCCAATATCTATTATAGTACTAATTGAAACGCTTGTTAATTCAACCGGGGTATTAAAATACAGATAAGCCTGAAGGTCTTTTTCTTTATAGCCTAACCACCTGGTCCGGAAATTCAGGTCTCCTTTCTCCCCGTCTGAAAGTGATTTACCACCGGATGCTTTATATGACGGATCGGGCTGCGTTACCAATACTACAGAATCGGCTTTGAATCCTGATCTGTAAAAATTTTTTGCTGCCACATCGCTGCTTTTCCAACCGGGCAAAAACGCTTTTACTTTTAAAACGCCCGATTTATTAATAAGTATATCATCTTTATATACCGGTGACGTTAAACTGTCCGGATCAATACCATTAATGCTGTATCGTAAAACAGCGCCTTTGATAAAACTTTTTATGGTTGTATGGGCTGAGGTGGTAAATATCTGTTCTTCACTTTCTATAACTGGTGTATTTAATTTGGCAATAACGGTATCTCCCCTGAACCCCGTTTCAATAAAAGTTTCAGGAAATATTTGTTTAAGCTTTACCAGTTCCTTTTCTGTAATACCGGTGTTCCAGATATAAACTGCAACCAATTTCTCCAGGCCTTTCAATGATTCCAGGTCAGCAGCATTTACTTTGTTGCCCGAAATGGACAGCTGCCGCAGTTGAGTTAGTTTTTTTAACCCGTATAAGGAAGCACCGGTTATTCCTGTAAACGACAGGTTCAACCGCCTTAAGTTTTTAAAAGAGGCAATCTGTTTCAGGTCTTCATCTGTAAGCGGCATCTTACTTACACTCAGGGTTACTATATTATTTTTTACTTTTTCCAATTCATTTAACTGTTTGCTTTTAAAAAATGAGGCACCGAAAAATTCAACGTTTAATGCGGGGGAGTTCAAGGCTATCGGGTTAACCAAACGGTAATCTGTATTCAATTTTTTAACTTCAGATTCTCCGGCAGCAGTAAAATCATACTGATCAATTTCGGTTGTTTTAAAAAATCCGCTGGCAATTAACCGAAGTGAATCAGTCTCGGGTAAATCAGTGATTTTTTGTGTAAAGCCGGCGCCGCTTTTAATCCAATAAAATAAAGCTTTCATTTCTTCATCACGTAATTGAGGTTTTCCTGCAGGGGGCATATGTTTTTTTTCATCTTCGGGCAAGTGGATGCGCTGCATCAGTAAACCAAAACCGGCAGCAGTACTGTCCCAGAGCTTTCCGTTTTTACCGCCTTTAAGCAACAGGTTTTCTGTTTCCATGATCAATTCGCCTTTTGCTTTCCTGCTATTATGACAACCCATACATTTCTCTTCCAGTATAGGCCTGACCAGATGTGTATATACCATTGCATCCTCAAACAATACATCCCTTTTTTTCTTTTCAGGAGAAATAGGGGCCAGTAAAAAATTTTCGCCATGTGTAATGCCGGCACCCTGGTGGCCTGTAAATATGATCGCTATCATACTAAGGGAACCTGTTAAAAAAAGGGCCAGCTTTTTCTTTCTTACCAGTTCACGATAGGTAAACAAAAGCATAGTTATCAGGGCAATTGAAACACCGGACCATTTATGAAGGGCAATCGCATCTGCATCATATCCTTCCTCTTTCGAAAGAAAAATACCCATCAGTGCAGTTAATACTGAAGTAAATGCTGCTGCTAATAATAACCAGTCGGCGGTATTTTTTAAAATGAGGTGATCTTTTTTGGGTACGAATAATTCCCATATAAAAAAAACGATCAGTAAAACAATAGGAAAATGTAACAGCAGGGGATGCATACGTCCCGCAACCTGCAAAAAGGAAGGCAGTCTCAAATTGGCACCAAAGAGTAATAAAAAAATCAATAAACAATTTAATGCTATACAGATATTAAAAAAGATATTTTGCCAGCGTTGTGCCATAACTCAATATAGTTTTACTTCGTCAATAAAGATCCAGCTTGACTGACCCTTACCGGGGTGCCAGTCAGGAATATTTTTCAGTAAATAAAGCTGTAAAGTTATTGTTGACGTTTTTATTTTCTTTTTAAAATTAATGACATAAGGCCTGCATATACTTACCTCTGTATTTTCTTTTGGATTAAAAAACATTTCACCCAGTTTAACTACCCCGGCATTGGTTGTATCAATACTGAAAGCTTCCGCTTTATACGGAAAAAAGATCCAGCTGCCCTGGTCCTGCAATAAATTAAATAATATAGAACGGGTTTCGCTTTTCTTTATAAGCGTTATCGTTATCGTTACCGTATCCTGTTTAAAACCCAGCCAGGTGCTATTACTGTAATTGCTGATCCCGCCTTTGTTATCCATCAGTGTATTGGGGCCTTCACCGCTATACTTTATATCAGGTACCGGGAATTCAATTTTTTGCACCGGCAATCCGTCTTTTAAAAATGTTGCCTGTACAGTTTCAGAAGGTAAAAAACTTTTACCAAATACTTTTGCTTTAAGCGTAGTAAAATTATTTTTAATGATAACCGGCTTCAGGTAAACCGGGCTGTTCTCATCAGGTTCTTCGGCATGGGTAGTATAATGAATAATGGCACCCGGTTGGGCAAATGCCAATATTACCCGGGCTTCATCAGTAAAGAAAACGGATCTGTATTTTATCATTGGCGGGGCCAGTTGAAATTTTTCCTGTGCAGTGGCTGCAAAAATAACAGTAACCAAAAATAATAAGCAGGTAAAGTTCTTCATCATACAACCGGCTCTAATTTATAGGGATAAGTTTTACCTGAGTTCCATTGTGCCACATACATATTTTCTTCGTCATCAATACATACATCATGCGGGTATTGAAATGTTTTGATGGTTTGATACATTTCATCAGGTATTTCACCACGATAAGAAGGTTCACTACCCGCAAGGTTACTGACCACTTTATTGGCCTTATCTAAAATAGTTATAAACCCCGACTGCTTACCCTGCCTGCTGTTGGACTGTAGTACGGCCGCATATAAATACGCATCTTTAATAACCGGACGGCAAACCCATGCACCCGGCAAAGCAACCGTGCTTAAATAGGTTCCATCCAGGTTATAACGCTTAAATGAATTTTGTTGCCTTGATGTTACTATCAAACAGGGATTGTTCTTATCCCGGTGATCCAAACACACACCATGTGCATTAAGTACATGCTTTTCCTCATTGCCCCTGCCACAAAAGTGCCTGATGTATTTTCCACGGGTATCATATTGTATCACAAAATCTTTTCCATAACCATCTGCCACATAAATATCACCGTTGGGTGCGATGGCTGTTTCTGTTGGCACATATTCTTCAGCCTTGCTGTACATGCCGGTTTCTTTTGGATAATCAAGTGTCATCAGCACTTTGCCGGCAGTGGTTGTTTTAATCACCTGGTGGCGGCTGTTATCGCAAATAAATAAAACATCTTCACCGTTTTCATTAAATAAAGTAAAACCATGTGCCCCCGGGTATTCACTGCCCCAGGTTTCCAGTAATTTCCCGTTCTTATCATAAATCAGCACATTGTTTTTTGTTTCATTGGTTAAAAGTAAAATCCTCCCCTTACTGTCCTGTACCATTTCATGGCAATCATTTACCGGATTGCGGCTCACATCTGCCTGGCTCCAGCGGGTATTGATTTTGTAACGTTTATTATTATGGCCCAGGATAATTTCATTTTTAAGCATTAACCCCGGAACATACAATGCACCCATTAAGCTGAGTGAAGTATTTACTATAAAATCTTTTCTATGCATTGATTACTTTATTATCTGTTTCAGGAACTATTTTAAATTTTACCCGGTACCTGTTTTGTTCTTTTATGTAATAATTCCATTCACTACTTTCCCCGCCACATCTGTTAGCCTGTATCTTCTTCCCAAATGTTTATAAACAAGCTTTTCATGATCAAGTCCCATTAGATGCAGTGCTGTGGCATGAAAATCATTTACATGTACAGGATCAGATGCAATATTATATCCAAACTCATCTGTTTCTCCATATACACCCGGCTTTACACCTCCGCCTGCCATCCAGATCGTAAGCTCCTGGGATGATGATCGCGGCCATAATTTTCTTTTGACAGGGGACCCTGGCAATAGTTTGTTCTTCCAAATTCGCCTCCCCATATCACCAGTGTTTCATCTAAAAGACCGCGTTGTTTCAGATCGGTTATCAGCGCAGCAGATGCCTGGTCAGTATCCATGCATTGCCCTTTTAATTCAGATGGAAGATTATTATGGCCGTCCCATCCCTGGTGATATATCTGTACAAAACGAACACCGTTTTCTGAAAGTTTTCTGGCCAGTAAGCAATTGGCAGCATAGGTACCCGGCATTAAACAATCGGCACCATATAATTTTATAATGTCCTCCGGTTCTTTACTGATATCAGTTACTTCCGGCACAGCCGTTTGCATACGATAGGCCATTTCATATTGCTGAATTTTGGCTTTAATTTCAGGATCGCCAAATTCTTTATAACTTTCTTCATTTAATGATGCCAGTTTATCCAGCATATTTCTTCTGTCTGCCTTATCAATACCATCAGGATTGTTTAAGTACAAAACCGGGTTTTCGCCACTGCTGAATTGTACACCCTGGTGTACCGAATCTAAAAATCCATTGGTCCAGAGTTTTGAATATACACCCTGACCGTTTCCCTTCCCTCTTGAAAGCAGTACACAAAATGCAGGAAGATTTTTATTCTCACTTCCCAAACCATAACTTAACCACGAACCCATACTTGGCCTGTTACCAACCTGTGCGCCGGTTTGAAAAAAAGTAAGTGCCGGGTCGTGGTTGATCGCTTCGGTGTGCATGGTTTTTATGATACAAAGATCATCAGCCACTTTGGCTGTATGTGGCAACAGTTCACTGATCCAGGCCCTGTGCTCACCATACTGGTCAAAAGTAAATATAGAACCTGCCAGCGGAAATTTTGCCTGGTCGGCCGTCATACCGGTAAGCCGTTGCCCCATGCGGATGGAAGCAGGAAGTTCTTCACCATGCATTTTTTGTAGCATGGGTTTATAATCAAAGAGATCTAACTGCGACGGGGCACCATTTTGAAAAAGATAAATAATACGTTTTGCTTTAGGTGCAAAATGGGGGAGGCCCGTCATCAGTATTTCTTCATCTGTTGCACTGCTGAAAAGATCAGGTATCAGTAATGATCCTAATGCGGCTCCGCCAATGCCCATGCCCAGCCTTCCCAAAAAACGACGGCGGTTAAAATTTAATCCATGTTCAAATACTGTTTTTTCCAAGTTTTTATGTTTTTGTAATGGCTTCTTCCATGTTATAAATGGTAATGATCACTTTCATCAAAGCTGCAGACCTGTTTTTATCCGCATTATCGTCCTGAAGGTATTCACCCACCTTAAGTGTTTTACCGGCATTTAATTTTTTATTGATAAACAGGGCCAGCTGTTCTTTATAATAATCAGTCAGTATTTTTAATTCCTTAGGATCAGCTTTACGGCAAAGAATAGTTTGAAAAGCAAGCTTTATATTTTCTTCATCATCATTTTTACTGATGACCATTTTTTGTGCAAACACCCTTGAAGCTTCCAGTATAAGCGGATCATTCATCATTGCCAAAGCCTGCAACGGTGTATTTGTATTTGATCTTTTAACTTCACACTGATCCCGGTTACTGGCATCAAACATGATCATGGATGGCGGTGGTACCGTTAATTTAATAAAGGTATACATACCCCTTCTGTAAAGATCCTGGCCGTGATCCTGTTCATATTTTGCCAGTACACCCCTTCCGGAACTGGCTGCTTCCCACATGCCTTTTGGTTGATAAGGTTTTACACTTGGCCCGCCTGTTTCGCCATTTAATAAACCGCTGCTGCCTAAAACAATGTCACGAATAAATTCAGCTTTCACCCTTATCCGGGGGGAACGTGATAAATAGATGTTTTCCGGATCAACCTGAATCTTATCTTGAGAAACTGCTGACGATTGCCGGTACGTGGCAGACATCACGATCATCTTTATTAAACGTTTCATGTTCCATCCATTTTCCATAAAGTCTACGGCCAGCCAGTCGAGTAATTCGGGATGCGATGGCAGGGTTCCCTGCATACCAAAATCTCCGGCAGACTTTACAATTCCTTTCCCGAAAATTTCCTGCCACATATGATTTACAAACACACGGGCAGTAAGGGGGTTTTCTTTACTTACGGTCCATTTTGCAAGGCCCAGCCTGTTTTGTGGTAATCGTGTGGTATCAAATTTCAATACTGCTTTAAAGGCAATGGGCTGCACGGTACCTGCATGCTGATCATATACACCCCGCTTAAGAATATATGTTGGCCTGATGGTATCCTTTTCGCCCATTACAGATACCGTCATAGCTGATGTATCTTTTTTATTGATGAAATTAAGCACATTTTTAAAGTCATCCAGTGTAAGATGTAATAATGGGTTCTTTGCCGGTTTTGAAATACTTACATCACCTTCATATCCTGTTTCATTAGTGCTGTTGAAAAATGCAAATAACTGGTAAAAATCTTTTTGTGAAATAGGATCGTACTTATGATCATGGCATTGGGCACACTCAGCCGTTAGTGCCAATATACCCTTACTGAAAGTTTTTACTTTGTCAATGATATACTCCACCCGGTATTCTTCGGGGATCACGCCCCCTTCTTCGGTATATTTATGATTGCGTAAAAAAGCTGTTGCCAGTATTTGTTCTTTGTTTGCATTGGGCAGCATATCGCCAGCCAGTTGTTTGGTGATAAACTGATCGTATGCCATGTTTTTATTGAACGCATGTATAACCCAATCCCGGTAGGGCCATTGGGTGCGTATATTATCATCCTGGTAACCATAACTGTCTGAATACCGTGAAATATCCAGCCAGTGAACGGCCATTTTTTCTCCGTAACGGGAGGAATTTAATAAACTGTCAACATATTTTTCATAAGCATTGTTGCTTTCATCTGCATTCAGATCGTTCATCATTTTCAATGTAGGCAACAGGCCTGTAAGGTCCAGCGTAACACGCTTAATGAGGAGTTCCTTATCTGCTTCTTTATTTGGCAACAGGCCCTGCTCATCCATTTTTTCCAATGTAAAAAAATCAATTTCATTTTTTGGCCATGATGGATCAACCGGTTTGGGGAGTTTAACTTTTACCGGATTTACAAACGCCCAGTGTTTTTCATATTTTGCTCCCTGTTTTATCCAGTTGGTGAATAATTTAATTTCCCTTTTGCTTAATAATCCCAAATGCGATTCCGGGGCAGGCATTTGATATTCAGGATCTGCAGAGGAGATTCTTTTAATGAGTTCTGATTCTTCCGGCTTTCCGGGTACAATGGCATAGGCGCCTTTGGTTTCTTTCAGTGCTGCATAGGCACTATCCATTATGTCAAGCCGCAGTCCGGCTTTCCTTTTATTTGCATCGGGGCCATGACAGGCGTAGCATTTATCGGAAAGAATGGGCCTTATATGAAAATTATAACTGATTACCTCCGGTATATCTTTTTCCCCGCTGTTATAACTTGTGCAGCTTAACCAGGTTGCCAAAACCGCAGTAATGGTAAAGATGTATAGTAATACCCTGAATTTCATATTGGCAATATCAAGTGATTGTAAATATACAATTATTAGTATTCGCAGATTTTTTCTGCCGCGGAATCCGGAAATCTTGTCAAATCTATAATAAAATGTTTCAGGAATTGTATATTGTGGTTATAAAATAAACTTTAAAACGTATTGTAATGCCTGGCTAACAACTCCCCGGAAGTTTTTAATATGCAAAAAAATAAATTACCAAAGATGAGAAAGATAAAATTAGTATTGTTGCTTTCAATTATTGCTGGATTTAATGTATCGGCTCAAACCTACCGAATTGATACTTCTCAGGTAAGTTTAGAAAAAAAACTGAGACCTTGCCTGGAGGTTCGTTATGATGCTTCTTCCAAAACCGTTAAAAAAGCCTGGGATGATTTTTTTAAGAAAAATTATAATGTAAAAATAAAAGGAATTGGATTTATGACCAACAAAGACATGATCACGGCAACTGATATATCCATAGCCAGCATTTCCGATAAACGTATGGATATGTATGCATATGTTACAGATGTATCGGGAGGATCAACCTTAAAATATTTTATGTCTTTTGGTTATGATTTTTTCATTGGCCCCGATAATTATGCAACAGAATTTGCCGGCATGAAAAAAATACTTAACGATTTCAGTGTGGAGTTTTTAATTGATTTTTACGGATCAGAAGCATCAAGGATCACAAAAGAGATCAAAGAACTTGAAAAGGACATCCGTAAAAATAATAAGACCATAAAAAAGAATATCCGGAAAGCAAGAAAAAAATCCAGTGATGTTGCTAGTGGGATGCAGTCTAAAAACACATCACTGCACATGGAAAATGAGCAGAAGAAAGTGAAAATAACCGAATATAGTAAAGAGATCGAAACAATTAAGGTTAAGCAGGCCGGGATAACCAGGAATTAAGAACAGGGTTATTGTATAATTTTTTACAGTTAAATGATCCGGTAATTTTAATAATCTCATTTTAATGATCAGGATCCTGCTGTTACCGGATAGAGTATCTGACGAAGTAAATTATCCGCATCTTTCCACATTGGGGTTATTAAATTAGTACCTTAAAAACTTGTTTAAAAAAAATCACATTCTTGCCAATTGAATCCTGTAAATTTAGCGAGGATACATAAAAGGAATTTTATTATGGGTCAACTTCAGATCAAAAAACAACCGAAGCAATACGATGCAGTAATTGTTGGCTCGGGCGCAGGAGGCGGTATGGCTGCTTACACATTAGCTAAAGCCGGTTTAAAAGTTTGTATACTGGAAGCAGGCTTTATGTACGATCCGCAAAAAAACGTTACCCAATTAAAAAATCCCTGGGATAGTCCAAGGCGAGGTGCTTCCACTAAAATTCGCCCATTTGGTGATTTTGATGCCTGTTATCATGGTTGGGAAATTGATGGTGAGCCTTATACAAAAGCTTCCGGAACAGATTGGCTTTGGTGGCGGGCAAGAATGTTGGGCGGCCGTACCAATCATTGGGGTCGTATCTCCCTTCGGTTTGGCCCGAAAGATTTT
>JAYTOF010000229.1:0-4481 GCA_043747955.1 Chitinophagaceae bacterium | reverse complement strand
CCGGGCAACTTACTGTTATTGCATCACAGCATATCCGAATAAAACTGAAAATTGCCTGCACCAGATCAGAACACGGTTGTTAGTTGTATAATTAAAAGTTCCATCCAGTTCATAATAAAAATTCCCGCTTGCCGCTTTTAAAAAACCGAGTTCCTGGTAAGGATTGCCACTGTTATTAGGCGATACCCAGGTTCTTAAATCAGGTCCGTTATCAGTACTGAAGTTTTCAAAAACCAGGTAAAGTTTATTGGCAGCATCTTTTACAATTTTTACTATACCACCGGTTGAGTGTGCACTGCTAACAAAATTACCCGTAGCCAATGTTGTACCTGCAGCAGGCAAAGGCTCATTAATTCTTGCCGGTGCCGCATCCTCCTTTTTACAGGAAGTAAATAATAACAGGCCAAGGAATAATACACTTACTTGTTTTTTCATTTATTCTTCTTTATTAAATAGTACGATATGTTGCAGTTTCAATTATATATACGCAAAATGAAACCGGTGGTTGCATCCGGTTATTTTTTTATTCAAAAAAAGTAAATTAAGTTTATTCAGTTATCAGATTACGGAGTATATTATTTTTTGCAGAATTTTAAAAGAAGTTTAGGTTTACTGTATGTTAATTTACGGGAGGATGAAAAAGTAACACAAACACTTTTACACATTTTCGAAACAGAATAACGGCAACACTAATAAATAATTTATGAGGTGGATCTTTCCCATTCTTCCTGCAGCATGGCATACAGGTACAGGTCAATGAATTTGCCATTTAGTAATTCTGCTTTTTGCAAAATACCTTCCCGTTTAAACTTTAGTTTTTCGGCAATGGCACAGCTCTTTGCATTTCCAACGGCACATTTAATTTCGATACGGTTTAAACCCAGTTCAACAAAACCATGATCGATCAATGCTTTGCAGCTTTGGGTAACAATTCCCCTGCCCTGCAGGCCATCGGCAAGCCAATAGCCTACCTCTGCAATCCTGTTTTGAGGGTTTATATGATGTAATCCGATCCTGCCCACCATTTCATTATCCGCAATAATGGCATAAGCATAGTCTGTATTTGCTGCAGCCCTTTTGTTACAGTCAGCAATATAATTTTCCGCATTTTCCAGCGTCTTCATATGATCCACCCAGGGCAGCCATTCCTTTAAATAAGGCCTGTTGGTATTTACAAGATCTAAAAGTGATGCTGCATGAACCTCTTTTAAAAATTCTAAATAGATGGTATCGTTAACCTGAATAGTCATTCTTATTTTATTTCATTAATGAAGGCTGATAACCCTGCTGAGTCTCCAGGAACCATTTTCATTTTTCCAGATTTGTACAAATTTACCGATATCAGGATGCAGAGGTTCGGGTTCCCGGTTATTATGAAAAAAATGCCGGCCCATTTCCACAGCTCCATAACCGGCAATAGGATACACTTCAATACTGCCTGCAACAAGTTCCCTGGTTACTTTTCCGCAGATATTATTTTTTAAGGCGTCAATCAGGCTGTCCTTTGATGTCATCAATCCTCCTTTATCATGATAAAATTCAATATTTTCCGAAACTAAGGAAGCAAATTTTTCAAGATCACAATTGTTGTAGGCTGCAAACAAAACACTGTCCAAATAAACAATACTGTCATATAATGCTTTTGATTTGGGGGTATAAACAGACCCCGGTTCATTTTTTTCAGCCTGCGAACAGGAAATAATAATAGCTGCACAAGCGATGAGAAAAAAAATAATCGTGTTTTTTCTTTTCATGATAATAAATGGAGTGGTTTAAATAAAACGGTTATAAAACATGCACTATAAAAGGATAGGCTGATTTAGTGGAAATTTTTTCTTTTGCCCAACCTGTACAATCCAAAAAAAGTAACCATATAACGGCTGGGGAATGTCAGTCATGCTATTTATAGATCACAACGCCTGTTGCCATTTAAAAAAATGAGCTGCAGCCCTGCAATTTATAAATCTGCAACCGTTCCTATCTTTTTTTTCAATGCTTTTTTATACAATGCTTCTGCCAGGAACAGGTCAAATAAAGCCATCCCTGCCGATTTATAAACTGTAGTTTCAAGTACATTGATCTGTCTTTCCCCGGTAATTAATTTCCCAAGTGTAAAAACATTTTTGGTTTTTATGATCCTTTTTTTTACCGAATTGATGATATCTCCGGTTTCTTGCCGGGCAGCATCTGAATCAATCACCAGGTTGCCGGCTAAACGGTAAACCGCATCCGGAAACTCCTGCATGGTTGGCTTATAAGAGCCTATACTGATAAAATGTTTTCCCTTCAGCAAAGCCTTTTCATCCGGTAATACCGGTGTTGCTGAAGTGGTGGCAGCAATAATAACATCTGTTTTCCCCAGCATTTCTTTTGCTGTTTTGCAGGCAACAATTTTTACTTTCGGAAAATATCGGTGCACATGCTGAATAAATAGTAAAAATGTTTCTTCATTTCTTTTTAAAACAAAAATAGTTTTTAAAGGTCGTACACTGCAGGAATATACGGCCAGTTGAAATCCCTGCACACCCAAACCAATTAATCCAATGGAATCAATGTTTGCCGGCGTGGTATAGCGTAAACCAACAGCCCCTAAAGCACCGGTACGTAATGCGGTTAATTTGCCTGCATTCATTAAGGCAAGCGGAATACCCGTATGTTTATCCTGTAACAGAAGAACTGCATTGATAACCGGCAATTTATTTTTAGTATTACCTGGCACAACTGCAACGAGTTTGGTACTCAGATAATCAGTGCTTATTGCCGGCATGCACAACATACTGTTGTTGCCATAATCAATATGCATCCGCTGTGGGGCAACAGCCGTTTTATTTTCATTGGCAACCATAGCGGTTTCTACCGATGCAATTACCTCATCAAAACCAAGTAAAGAAGAAATCTGATCGTTGGTAAGTACCAGCATAATTCATTCATGCATTATTATGATAAACTTTGTGTCCTTACGGCTTCTACTTCATCAACCGATATTGGTAATTTTTTTCCTAATAACCTGTATCCGTTTTCTGTGATCAGGTGATCTTCTTCTACGCGGATGCCACTGAAATCACGGAAACGCTCTAATGCACTGTAATTAATAAACTCAGTAAATTTATTTTCAGCTTTCCATTTATCCATCAATTGAGGTATCATATAAATACCCGGCTCCACAGTTAAAGTAAACCCCGGCTCCAGGGCACGGCCCAGGCGAAGTGATTTCATACCAAACTGTATACTTTTCTTCAGCGTATCTGTATAACCAACATACGGTTCACCAAGGTCTTCCATATCGTGCACATCCAATCCGATCATATGCCCAAGCCCGCATTGAAAAAACATAGCATGTGCACCTTCAGCAACCGCTTCAGCGGCATTGCCCTTCATTACACCAAGCAATTGCATACCTTCAACAATTTTTTGTGCCGCATTTACATACAGCTCTTTATATAATACACCGGGTTTAAGCATGGCAACTGAACTATTGTGAGCCTCTAAAACAATTTCATACACTTCTTTTTGCAAAGTGGTAAATTTTTTGCCAACCGGAAAAGTACAGGTAAGGTCTCCGGCATAATTCATATCAGTGGCAGCACCGGCATCACATAAGATCATTTGGCCTTCCTGAATTGTATTTCCACTATATACGTTGTGCAGAGTTTCTCCATGTATGGTAACTATAGGATGAAATGAAAGGCTTGCATTATTGGCATAAGCCGTTTCTTTAACTTTCGCCATCACTTCATATTCTTTCATTCCGGGTTTTGCATAACGCATGGCTGCAAGGTGCATATCGGCACTGATGACAGCTGCTTTATCCATTTCCTCCACTTCACAACTTTCTTTATACGAACGCTGACTGACAATAGCTTTTATTAATGGGATGGAAACCATGTCGCTTAGTGCATTTACCCTAACGTTTAACCATTGAGACAGCTTTATTGTATTTTCTGAACGGTAAGGCGGGATGAAATGAATTTTTCTATTGCCTGCCAATGCCTTACCGATAATTGTTTCAATATTTTTATAAGGCGCTGTTTTGGTTATACCAACTGATGCTGCCATTTCTACAAGAGAAGGAAGCGGGCCTGTCCAAACAATATCTTCAATGGTTAATTCATTGCCGAAGATGAACTCTTCTCCGGAATCTGTATCAATGATAGCAGTAAGTCCGGCGGTATTAATTCCAAAATAGTATAAAAAACTGCTGTCTTGGCGAAAAGGGTACCAATTGTCTTTATAATTCATTCCGCTTTCTTCATTGCCCATAAACAGTATAAGTCCTGTTGCGATTTTTTTCTGTAAGACAGCTCTCCTGTTGCTATAAACGGATGATTCGAATGATCTGAATTGCATAATTCTGTTTTTATATTTATTAAAATATCTAGTGCCCTTTCAAATTATTGTGATCACAATCCCAACCCCCAATCCTTTCCTTTATCTGTTGCCGGCAAACCATCTTTGATCCATTTTGCCGGCTTTCCGTCTTT
>JAYTOF010000228.1:0-3707 GCA_043747955.1 Chitinophagaceae bacterium | reverse complement strand
TTTTAATTTATAATCATTACCAGGGCATACATCATTCTTTATCTTTGCTGTCGGCATGTTAAACTTCCGCAACACAAATATTTTTTTTATTGCACTGCTCGCTGTTTTAGTTGGTATATACTTGCAATACGGCTTGCCAATTTATGTCCTTTGCTTATTGCCTATTGCTTATTCACTCATTGCATTTTGGGGATGCTATTATGTAGGTTCCAATTTTTTTATTAAAATTGTTTGTAAGGCAAATACTGATAAAAAAGAAATTGCCATCAGCTTTGATGACGGTCCGGCAGAAAATTACACTCAGCAAATCCTGAACATTCTGAATAATGAAAAAGTAAAAGCAACTTTTTTTTGTATTGGCAACCGTATTGCAGGCAATGAGGCAATTTTAAAACAGGTACAGGCAGACGGGCATATCATCGGCAATCACAGTTATTCTCATCATTTTTGGATTGATATGTACTCAGTTAAAAAAATGCAGGACGACCTGAAACAGATGAATACTGAAATGGAAAGAGTTACGGCGTTGAAACCAAAGTTGTTCAGGCCTCCTTATGGCGTTACCAATCCTAATTTGGCAAAAGCAATCAAAAGCGGAGGCTATATCCCGGTTGGCTGGAGTGTAAGATCAATGGATACGGTGATTAAGGATGGAAAGAAGTTGCTGGAAAAGATCAATGAGGGTATAAAACCCGGTGCCGTTTTTCTTTTTCACGATACCAGTAAATCCACTTTAGATGTTTTGCCCGAATTTATACAAGAAGTTAAAAAAAGAGGCTACAATATTATACCGCTTGATAAATTGTTAGTTTTGCAACCCTATGCGTAAATTATTATTTATATTTTCTCTGATTGCAGTTGCAATGGCTGCCAATGCACAGTATGCCGGCTATACACCAGTTACCGACCTGGTAAAATTTAAATCAGCATTTGCTGCCACTGCTTTAAAAACAACATCTATCAAATCAGACTTTACCCAGGATAAAAACCTGAGCATGCTTTCTGAAAAAATTACATCCAAAGGAAATTTTTGGTTTAAGAAAGACAGCCGGGTTCGGATGGAATATACCCAGCCTTTTAAATACCTGATGATACTGAACAAGGATAAAGTATATGTAAAGGATGGTGCCAAGGAAAGTAAAGTGTCCACCAAATCAAACAAAATGTTTCAACAGATCAACAAGATTATGATTGATTGTATGCAGGGCACTATGCTTGACAATACCGATTTTAAAACCCGGGTTTTTGAAAATAAAACAAATGCGCTGGTTGAGCTGACCCCGGTTAACAAGGGTATGAAAGAGATTTTTAAATCCATCAATGTAATTGTTGATAAAAAAGATTTTTCTGTTACAAGCATTCAAATGCTTGAGCTTTCTGGCGATAATACCATCATTCGTTTTACCAATAAAGAATTGAATGCATCTATACCGGATACCTTATTTGATATTAAGTAGTTGCCTGTTGCTGCTCAGTTGTGCTCCGGTGCATAAGCAGATGCAGTCTGCAACAGCTGATGTAAATGTGCTGCAAAAATTTAAACCGGCTTTTACTGTTGCATTATACAATACTACAGTAGATGTTGTGGGTAATCATTTAAGCGGCTTGTTACTCATTAAAAAAATGCCTGACAGCAGTACCCGTATTGTTTTTAGTAACGAAATGGGCTTTACCTTTTTTGACTTTGAATTTGCCGGTGACGGTACATTCAAAGTCTATTCCATTATTAAAAAGATGAATAAAAAATCGGTTGTAAAAACCCTGCAGCATGATTTTGAGTTGATACTGATGAACAACCTGGATAATTCGAAGGCTATAGTGAAAACCAGCGAAGGGCTGACTTATTTTATTTTTCCTCAACCCAATGGCTTTAATTATTATATTACAAACCAACGCGGAGATGAACTGGTTCGGATGGAAAGAGCTTCCAACAAAAAAACAATTGTGGAAGCTGTGATGAAAAATTATATCAACCCGCTGGGCTCTGTGAGCGGGATACCCGATACCATAGGCATAACGCACAAAACATTTGAATTTAACATTGGCTTAAAAAGAATAGAAAGATAATGCTGCTAAACGATTTTTTTTTCATCAATGAAAAAGTAACATCCGAAACTGAAATTTGGGCCGAACTTTTCATCAACAGCAGTCATAAAATATTTGAAGGGCATTTCCCCAACCAGCCCGTTGTACCCGGTGTGTGTATGATGCAGATGGTGAAGGAAATTCTGGAGTTGGTAATTGGTAAAGAAACCAATTTGGTACAGGCTGCAGATATGAAATTCTTAGCAGTTATAAATCCGCTTGAAAATAACCTGATACACGCTTCTATAAAATATGCTACTGATGAAACCGGTGCTGTAAATGTTGTGGCTTCACTTTTTAAGGACGAACTGGTGCATTTTAAATTTAAAGGGCAATTTAAAGTTCAGTAGTAAATTCTTAGAGTCCATTACTGTTCCTTTACAACTTTCTCCGGCATTAACCAATTGATCAAATCCAATGCCGGGCCTGTCATAAAAGTAGTTACCAGTGCCATCAACACCATCATGGCAAATATTTCAGGCGACAGAATTCCCAAGTCGTAACCAATGTTTAAAACGATCAGTTGCATCAGCCCACGGGTATTCATCAATACACCAATTGATAAACTGTCTTTCCAGCTTTGCCCTACAATTCTTGCTGCTAAGGCACTGCCGCCAAATTTACCGGAAACGGCTACCAATAAGATCCATCCAAAGGTGATCCAGAGGTGTCCTTCATTGATGAGGCCTATCTGTGTTCTTAATCCGGTAATTACAAAGAACAAAGGCAACAAAAGAATTATGCTTACATCCTCAATTTTATCAATAACAATTTGCCGGAAACTGAAACTGGATGGCATGATAACACCAGCAACAAATGCACCGAACAAGGCATGCACACCAATTACAGAAGTGATGTATGAAGAAATAATCAGAATTACGAACAACAACGCAATGATGGGGGTGCGTTTTTTTTCTTTGTTGTCATACACATGGCTTAGTTTTTCTAAATAAGGCCTCACTAATTTCAACATCACCACTACATAGGCAACCGCCAGTCCAATGGTGTATAAAACACTAAAAGAAGATCCCGACTTTACCAATGCAATTACAGCAGCCAATATACACCAAGCAGTGAGATCATCGGCAGCTGCACATGTAAGCGCTAAAGCCCCAAGCTTCGACCTGGTCAGTCCTTTTTCTTTAAGAATGCGGGCAAGCACCGGAAACGCAGTAATACTCATAGCAATTCCCATAAACAGGGCAAATGATAAAAAGCTGGTTCCGTCAGGTGCGTAATTACGATAAATGAAATATGCCAGGGTCATTCCTAATGTAAAAGGAATGATGATACTTGCATGGCTGATGATCACCGCACCGTAAGCCTGTTTACTGATCGCTTTAAGGTCCAGCTCCATGCCAATGATGAACATAAAAAGAATGAGACCGATTTGACTAAGAAAACTTAGTGTTACCAATGATGCTGCCGGAAATAAAAAATGATTGATACCCGGAAAGTAAGCGCCAATAATGGATGGACCAAGGATGATACCAGCGACAATTTCACCAATAACAGCAGGTTGACCAATTTTTTTAAATAAATAACCAAACAGGCGTGCAAATGCTATGATGACAATGATCTGTAACAACAAAACAGCCAGCGGGTCTGTAAGATTGTGATTA
>JAYTOF010000227.1:0-11433 GCA_043747955.1 Chitinophagaceae bacterium | reverse complement strand
CGGCAGAGGTCGCGGGTTCGAGTCCCGTCCGGTCCGCCAATTTAATTCAAAAGCCTTGTAAACAGTATGTTTACAAGGCTTTTACTTTTTGGTAACTGCCATTGTGTGTTTGAATTAATACAAAAGTCATCTCAAGTACATTATTTAAAAAATTATAACTACCTTAAAATTTTAATAGTATAACGGAAAGAAAACACGATACATTATTATAATTTATAGTAAACCATTTTTTAAAATGCCAAATTACATACTTGCATTAGACCAGGGTACTACCAGCAGCCGTGCTGTTTTATTTGATAATAAAGGCAATTTAATTGCTGTAGCACAAAAAGAATTCACACAGATCTTTCCCCGGCCCGGCTGGGTAGAACATGATCCTGAAGAGATTTGGGAAACACAGCTGGCAACAGCTAAGGAAGTAATTGCCACTGCAAAAATTCCGGTAAATGATATTGCGGCAATAGGAATTACCAACCAACGGGAAACAACCGTTGTGTGGGACAGGAATACCGGTAAGCCCATTTACAATGCAATAGTATGGCAGGACAGGAGAACTGCCAATTTTTGTGATGATCTGAAAGCAAAAGGATTGGCTACAACCATTCAGCAAAAAACAGGGTTGGTAGTTGACGCTTATTTCAGTGGAACAAAAATAAAATGGATATTGGATCATGTGGCTGCAGCAAGAGAGAAAGCAATAAAAGGTGAATTATGTTTTGGAACCATTGATACCTGGTTATTGTGGAAATTAACAGGCGGAAAAATTCATGCAACGGATGTAAGTAATGCCAGCCGTACCATGCTTTGCAATATTGAAACCGGCCAATGGGATGGGGAGTTGGAAAAAATAGTAGATGTGCCGGGTAATATGTTGCCACAAATACGCAGCAGTAGTGAAGTGTACGGTAATACAATGTTGCTCGATGGTAAAACCGAAATACCCATTGCAGGTATTGCCGGAGACCAGCAAGCCGCACTTTTCGGACAACTTTGTACTCAGCCCGGCATGGTAAAAAATACCTATGGTACGGGTTGTTTTATGCTTATGAATACAGGCGAAAAAATGATCCCCTCCCACAATAATTTATTGACAACCATTGCCTGGAAAATAGACGGCATTACACACTATGCATTAGAAGGCAGTGTGTTTATTGGAGGTGCAGTAGTGCAATGGTTAAGAGATGGATTGGGTATTATTAGATCTTCTGCAGATGTTGAAGCACTGGCCCAAAAGGTAGAGACAACCGATGGCGTTTATGTTGTTCCGGCATTTGCAGGCCTGGGTGCACCATACTGGAACCAACACGCAAGGGGAACAATTACCGGACTTACAAGAGGGAGCACAGCGGCTCATATTGCCAGGGCAGCCGTGGAGAGTATTGCCTACCAGACGATGGACGTACTGAAAGCAATGGAAGCAGACAGCGGAATCAGTATTAAAGAACTGAGGGTAGATGGAGGTGCTACAAAAAATGATCTGCTCATGCAGTTTCAGAGTGATATGCTGAATATAAAAGTAGTGCGGCCAATTGTTACAGAAACTACAGCTTTGGGAGCAGCTTATCTGGCCGGATTAGCCGTTGGGTTTTGGAAAAGTATTGATGAGTTACAGCAACAATGGCAGATAGAAAAAGTATTTACTGCAGCAATAACCGAATCAAAAAGAAATGATTTAACCAAAGGATGGCAGGATGCTGTTAAAGCATCTTTATCAATAGCTTCAGGCAATTCATGAAAAGAAAAGAACAGTTAGATCTACTCAGCCAGGTAAAGGAGTTTGATATACTTATCATTGGTGGAGGCGCTACTGGCCTGGGTTGTGCTGTAGATGCTGCCAGCCGTGGATATAAAACTTTGTTACTTGAAAAATATGATTTTGCAAAAGGTACTTCAAGCCGTGCTACAAAATTAGTACATGGCGGAGTGCGGTATTTGGCACAGGGAAATATTCGTTTGGTAAGAGAGGCTTTGTTGGAAAGAGGAAGGCTTTTAAGAAATGCAGCACATGTTTGTAACAGTTTAACTTTTGTAGTACCCTCTTATACGTGGTGGCAAAAATGGTATTATGGTATTGGCTTATGGCTGTATGAATTTCTATCAGGTAATTTAAGTATGGGTAAAACAAAATTACTTTCAAAAAATAAAGTTTTGCAGCTTCTTCCGGATCTGTCTGTACATAATCTGTCAGGCGCTGTTTTGTATTTCGACGGACAGTTTGATGATAGCAGGCTGGCTGTAAATCTTGCCCAGACAGCAATTGAGCAGGGAGCTATCGTAATTAATTATTGCAGTGTTATTGGTTTTATAAAAGATGGCAATAGAATCACCGGGGTAAAGGCAAAGGATGAAATAAGTAGTAATGAATTTGAAATAAAAGCAAAAGCAGTGATAAACGCTACGGGTGTTTTTGCAGATAGCCTGTTGCAAATCGCGGAAGGGCATACTGAAAAAACAATTGCACCTTCCCAGGGAATACACCTTGTAGTGGATAAACATTTTTTTAAAGGAAATACAGGCATGATGATTCCTAAAACTGATGATGGCAGGGTTTTATTTGCGATCCCCTGGCACGATAAATTATTAATAGGTACAACAGATACGCCGGTTGATCAGATTACAGCAGAACCAAAACCATTGCCTGAAGAAATTGATTTTATCATTAAACATTTTAACAGGTATACGGCTTCGGTAATTTCTTATAAAGATGTGAAAGCTGTTTTTGCAGGCCTCAGGCCTTTGGCCAAAGTATCCGGCGCAAAGAGAACAGCAGTAATGCCAAGAGACCATGTTATCAAAGTGCTGCCATCAGGCTTAATACATGTTACCGGTGGTAAGTGGACAACCTATCGCAGTATGGCCGAACATACGGTTAATAAAGCAATGCGGTATGCCAGGCTGCAAAATTCACCCTGTAAAACAAAGCATTTAAAAATTCATGGATGTACAGTTGATAAAATTCCTGATCAGCTTTCAGTGTATGGTGCAGATACAGTATTTATAAAAAGAATGATGGACAATGATCATTCTTTGTCTGAAAAAATTCACCCTGCCTATCCTTATACAAAAGCTGAAGTGAAATGGGTTATTGAAAATGAAATGGCAATAACTGTAGAAGATATTTTAGCAAGAAGAATACGGTTGCTTTTTCTTGATGCAAAAGCGGCAATGGAAGCTGCACCGGTGGTGGCTGAAATGTTGGCTGCACTTACCGGCAAAGATGCATCATGGAAACAGGAGCAGCTGGATCTGTTTAACAGACTGGCAAAAAATTATTTACTCAATTAATAACAATTAAAATCAATTTTTATGTCAGCATTTTTAGCAGAATTTTTGGGTACCATGTTCCTGATCATATTAGGCGATGGAGTAGTTGCCAATGTTGTCTTATCAAAAACAAAAGGTAACAATGGCGGCTGGATAGTGATTGCATTTGGCTGGGCTATAGGCGTTTTTGTTGGGGTTTATATTGCTTCTCATGGAAGCGGGGCGCATTTAAATCCGGCTATAACAATAGCTATGGCTGCTTTTAATGATTTTCCCCAGAACGAGGTCCCGGTTTATATCGCTGCTCAGTTTGCAGGTGCCATGGCCGGTGCTTTCCTCGTTTGGTGTTGTTATCGCCAGCATTTTAATGAAACCAATGATCCGGCCTTACAACTGGCTGCATTTTGTAACGCGCCGGCAATAAGAAGTACTAGTCACAATCTTATTACGGAAATCATAGGTACTTTTATTTTGGTATTGGGTGTATTATTTATTGCAAAACCTGCAAACGCATTAGGCGCCTTAGATGCTTTACCGGTGTCATTATTGATATTGGGCATTGGCCTTTCATTAGGCGGGCCAACAGGCTATGCCATTAATCCGGCAAGAGACTTAGGCCCCAGAATAATACATGCAATTTTACCTATAAAGGGTAAGGGGAAAAGCGATTGGAGTTATAGCTGGATCCCGGTAATAGGACCCATTGCCGGAGGTTTGCTGGCAGCATTTATTTTTAAAAAGTTTGTTCATTTATAAACTGAAATAAATGATCATTTGGAAAATGTCATTAGTTTATGAATACAATTTTGGGTTTGCATGATCATCTGTGATTTTTTATGATATCGTTATCATTTGATTGAATAAAAACAATTAAATTTGTAATCCTTATTTATTAAACAATGGCTCAAAGCCGTTCTTTAAATGGTTAATATATAAGTTTGAATTCAGGAAAGAAATGAACTGTAAAGGGTTATGAAATAGTTTTAAACTTCATTTGGTTAATATATTATAAATTTTGGCCGGCCCTTTTGGATCAACCGGTTACCAAAACTAACTGCCCTCTAAATCTTTTTGATTAACAGGGCAGTTTTTATTTTAAAAAAGGTAACAATAACATGAAATTAAATATTCTCTCACCTAAGAAGAAAACACGTATAAAAGATAATTCTATATTTCTTCCGTTTTTGTTGATACTATTGCTTCATTCGCCATTTGTTTTTGCAATGAACATGTCACGTAATGAAGCTATAGCCAAAAGTATGGCCACATGTAATTATCCTGCAAAAGATTCAGTGCCGATCGATAATAATATTAATCTTGCTTTAAAAGCTTCGGCCTATGCCAGTATGAAGCTTCAGCAAATGGGATTGCCGTTGCAAACTTTTAATTACGCAATGGGCGGTTTTAATTACCTCGTACAACAGGGCAAACTGGCTAATGTTGATATTATTTCTATAGTTGATTTCAGTTTGCCGTCTTCTGAAAAAAGATTTTTTGTGATCGATCTGAAAAAGAATAAAGTTTTATACTGTACCTATGTTGCCCATGCGGTTAACTCCGGAAAACAATATGCAAACCTGTTTTCGAACAAGCCGCAAAGTAATAAAAGCAGTTTAGGTTTTTATATTACACAAAAAACTTACCAGGGTGGTCATGGCTATTCGTTAAGGCTTGAAGGCCTTGAAAAGGGTATTAATGACAATGCAAACAGGAGAGATATAGTCATTCACGGGGCAGATTATGTTAATGAGGCTTTGATAAAGACCCAGGGTTATATTGGCCGCAGCTTAGGGTGCCCCGCACTGCCGGTTAGATTGCATAAGTCGATAATTAATAAAATAAAAAACGGTACCTGCCTGTTTATTTACAACCCCGATAAGGCCTATCTGGAAAGATCTTCCATTTTAAATGTTGCCGGTACAACACAATAACCTCTTATTGTAAAGTACAATGGGCCCTGCGTAAAACGTGGATTTTTAGTAAAGAAAAATTCACTACTTCTCAATACCTTCACAAAAAAATTGTATTATGAGTTTACGTACGCAATTGAAGGGTACCGGAGTGGCGATCATTACTCCATTTAAATCCGGCATGGAGGTGGATTATGATGCTTTAGGAAAACTTATTGATTTTATCATTGAAAATGAGGCAGAGTATATTGTAACCTTAGGTACCACCGGCGAAACGCCTACACTGGATACTGAAGAAAAATTCGATATTATCAATTATACTTACGAAAAAATAAATGGCAGGGTTCCGGTGGTAGTTGGTATCGGCGGTAATAACACCAAAGATGTGATGGAGAGTTTACAAAGTTATCCTTTACAAAAAGCTGCCGCAGTATTAAGTGCCAGTCCTTATTACAACAAACCATCCCAGGAAGGAATTTATCAGCATTATAAAAATGTGGCTGATGCAAGCCCTAAGCCGGTAATCTTATATAATGTTCCGGGAAGAACAGGAAGCAACATTACTGCAGAAACAACTTTGCGACTTGCTCATGCGGTTGAGAATATTGCAGGAATAAAAGAAGCTAGTGGAAATATGATCCAATGCATGCATATTCTCAGAGACAGGCCACCAGATTTTTTAGTGGT
Source organism: Chitinophagaceae bacterium (assembly GCA_043747955.1). Classification (GTDB taxonomy): domain Bacteria; phylum Bacteroidota; class Bacteroidia; order Chitinophagales; family Chitinophagaceae; genus Ferruginibacter. The sequence continues at coordinate 5,572 of JAYTOF010000227.1, read as the reverse complement.
AAGCGGCGACGATCATCTGACCCTTCCTTTAATTGCCTGTGGCATGGATGGCGTGATCAGTGTTGCTGCTAATTGTTTTCCAAAAGATTTTTCACGCATGGTACGCTTTTGTTTAAAAGATGATTTTGAATCAGCAAGGCCTTTACATTATAAGTGCCTGGAAGGAAATGATCTGTTGTTTGCCGAAAATAATCCGGCTGGCGTAAAAGCGTTCTTATATGAATTGGGAATTATTGAAAATGTGTTAAGGCTGCCATTGGTGCCTTTAAGCAATGGAGTTCACCAAAAGATTAAGGCCTACCTTAATAAATAAAATATTTAATGAAATATTTTTTGTGTCTTTTCATTTTCTTGCCGGCTTATTTTTTAAGCGAAGCACAATATAATGTTGTGTTTAAATTAGACAGGTATCCACTTCAGCATAGTAACGACACTATCTTTTTAGCCGGAAGTTTTAATGCCTGGGATCCCCGTAACATTGCGTATAAGATTTTTCCTGCTGGTGAAAATACTTTTTCCCTTCAATTGCCTGCCGGTGAATATGAATATAAATGCACAAGGGGAAACTGGAAAAAAGTGGAGAGCCTCAATAACGGAAAGGATATAGAAAATCATTTTATTAAAATAAACAGGGACACAACAATTGAAATAAATATTGAAGCCTGGAAAGATGACTTTGTTGCCGTTCCAAAAGAACATACTGCAAGTGACCAGGTTCAAATATTGGATACTGCTTTTTTTATTCCCCAACTTAACAGAACACGCCGTATCTGGATTTATTTACCGGAAGGGTATGCAAAAAGTAAAAAAAAATACCCGGTTATGTATATGCAAGACGGGCAAAATCTTTTTGATGCAAACACTTCGGGTTTTGGAGAATGGGGAGCAGATGAATGTTTGGATAGTTTAATTGCAAAAGGGAAGCCAGCTTGTATAATTATAGGTATTGATAATGGGGTAACAACAAGAATGAGTGAATACAACCCTTATGAGTTCATTTTGGAAAGCAGCACCTATACATCGCAAAAATATTTGCCTGAAGGAAAAGAATACGTCAACTTTTTGGTTGAAACACTTAAGCCTTTTATTGACAAAAAATACAGAACATTGCCATCAAAAGAAAATACCATTATTGCCGGCAGTTCAATGGGGGGATTAATTTCATATTATGCTATGTTGCAGCAGCCGAATATTTTTGGAAAGGCCGGCATTTTTTCCCCGGCATTCTGGACGGCTCCTCCGGTTAGATCACTTACAGATTCTTTAGCCGGTAAAGTAAGCGGTAAATTTTTCTTTTATATGGGCGGAATGGAAGGAGGAACTTACATAGAAGATATGAAGGAGGTACAGGAGGTTCTTGGAGAAAAATCGTCAGCAATGATTTATTCTGTAATTGATTCTGAAAGTAATCATAATGAGCAGGCGTGGCGTAAATGGTTTGCTGAATTTTATAACTGGATAATGGCAGATGGATATAATACGGTGATAAAAGTTAAAGATTGATTTAAATAATATAGCAACTTCCCTGGATCGCCAATTCTGTATTCTCAAAAACCTCAACTGTTTCATTTAAAAATTCATCAAGGCTTTCATATTTGGAAGAGAAATGCCCGATCAGTAATTTCTTAACCCCTGCCTTTTTTGCGATGGCAGCAGCCTGTACGGTAGTGCTGTGAAATCTTGCTGCTGCTCTTTCATGAAGGTCTTTTAAGTAAGTTGTTTCATGATATAACAAATCAACCCCCTTAACTTTTTCAGCCAGGCTTTCATCATAAATGGTATCGGCACAATAAGCATAACTTTTGGGTTTTGAAGCTGCTGTTGTTACTTCTTCGTTGGGTACAATGGTGCCTTTTTTATTTACATAATCTTCGCCCTGTTGCAGTTTTTCATAAAAAGCAGATGGTATTTCATAAATTTTTGCACGTTCAGCATTAAGTTTTCTGGGTTTTTTTTTCTGCCGGAATAAAAATCCCCAGCAGTCAATACGGTGCTGTACCCTAAAACAGGCTACTGTCATTTTTTTATCATCAATAATTAAACCTTCTTTTTGTAATGGATGAAAATGTAAAGTAAATAACAGGTGTGTTGATGCAAATTTTAATTGTAAATTAATAAGTTGTTCCAGTTCGGCAGGAGCATGCAGGTGCAGTTCCTGTGTACGGTTAAGCAGGCTCATGCTGGTGAGCAAGCCAATTAAACCAAAATAATGGTCACCGTGTAAATGAGAAATAAGTATATGATTTATTTTGCTGCGCCTGATCTTGTATTTGGATAACTGCATTTGGGTACCTTCTCCACAATCAATCAAAAAACTCTCATCCGGGGTTTGTAAAATCTGGGCAGTAGGGTTTCTGTCAAAAGCAGGTATGGCAGAATTATTGCCAAGTATAGTTAGTGCAAGCAAATGCTGAATTTTGTCCCGATAGCTATCGGGATGTGTTTATAATGTTGTGTTCATTTGGGCAAGGGCCATTATTATTGGCTAAGACGGGTTAGGTTTTAAAAGTGTTGCACAACCCCTGGCCGGTAAAGCAAATCCTTTCAGTCGTCTGCCAATAATTCCCTTTCAATTTCTTCCATCTGAACAATATCCCAAGCTTCACTTTCGGAGGCTGTACTATTCATAAATTCTAAAAGTCCTTTTTTATCCAATAATTGTGTTACTTGCGTTTGCAGGCAGCAAATAACAAAAGAGCAGTTTTTTTCATAAAATTTTTGTTGAACCTTTGCAAGGTTTTCGCCTATCAGATCATCAACTGATTTTACGTTTTGCAAGTTAAGGACAAGGTGTGGTATGTCTTTTTGCAGGTGGTTAAGCAACAATTGGTTAAGTTCTTCTGTCATATTAACAGATAAATGTGCATCTTCCGGCGTAATAACAGTAAATCTTTCTTTGGTATCTATTTTGACATTCATATTACTAAGTTCTGATTTATAGTAGGTTGTTCTTTGTAAAGTAAAGGAAATTTTGTTATTGTTGGATTACAAAATCCGGTGATTTTAGTAATTTGAAAGACAAATGGTTTAAAATAATTTTAAAGAATATTGAAAAGTTGAATCAGGCCTGGTTCAACTTTCAAAAATTTTGCTAAAACCATTTTTAACTTTTTAACATATTAACATTTTCTGACTGGAGCAAACTATATCTTTGAAATTAACGTTATTATTGTACAAGCTAAATTCAATTTAAAATGGATAATAATTTTTCAGCTCAGGTAAAAGAGATCATTTCCTATAGCAGGGAAGAAGCTTTAAGATTGGGAAACGATTTTATTGGAACAGAACATTTGGTATTGGGGTTGATCAGGGACGGTGAAAATACGGCTGTTAAAATATTAAAATCACTCAATATCGATCTTTTCGAACTTCGTAAGGAGATTGAAATTGCTGTAAAGGATAAAACAGGGAAAAACATCGCCAATATTAATTCCCTGCCATTAACGAAACAGGCCGAAAAAGTGATCCGCATTACAGTACTTGAAGCAAAGGCACAAAAAAGTGCTTTGGTGGAAAGTGAGCATTTGATGCTTTCCATTTTAAAAAATAAAGAAAATATTGCTACCCAAATATTAAATCAGTTTGATGTGGACTATGATGTATTTAAAAATGAACTGGGTTTTGTTACCAGCAACCCCCCGGCTGCCGAATTCAGTGATGAAGGCGAAGATGATTTTGATGAAGAAAAAAAACAATATGGTGGACAAAAATCTCAACGTTCCGGTACTGCCAATCAACCCAAAACAAAAACTCCGGTACTTGATAATTTCGGCAGGGATATAACCAGGCTTGCTGAGAATGGTTCATTGGACCCGATTGTAGGAAGAGAAACTGAAATTGAAAGGGTTTCTCAGATCTTATCCCGGCGTAAAAAAAATAACCCCATTTTAATAGGTGAACCGGGTGTGGGAAAAACAGCTATTGTAGAGGGCCTGGCTTTGCGGATAGTACAGCGTAAGGTATCACGTGTTTTGTTTGATAAGCGGGTGGTGAGTTTAGATCTTGCTGCTTTGGTTGCCGGAACAAAATACCGTGGCCAGTTTGAAGAAAGGATGAAAGCCATCATGAATGAACTGGAAAAAAACAGGGATGTAATTTTATTTATTGATGAAATCCATACTATCGTTGGCGCAGGCGGGGCTAGTGGTTCATTGGATGCTTCCAATATTTTTAAACCGGCTTTGGCCAGAGGGGAGTTGCAATGTATAGGTGCATCTACATTGGATGAGTACCGTATGCATATTGAAAAAGACGGGGCACTGGATCGCCGTTTCCAAAAAGTACTTGTTGAACAACCTTCGGTGGAAGAAACTATTGAAATATTAAATAATATTAAAAGTAAGTACGAAGATTACCATAATGTTACCTACAGCCAGGAAGCCATAGAAGCCTGTGTAAAATTGAGCGACCGCTACATGACAGATCGGTTGTTACCCGATAAAGCGATAGATGTGCTGGATGAAGTAGGCGCCAGAAAGCACATTAAAAACATTAATGTACCTGCTGAAATTATTGAACTTGAAAAAAAGATTGAAGACATTAAGCTTGAAAAAAATAAAGTGGTTAAGAGCCAGCGTTTTGAAGAAGCAGCTTCACTTAGAGATACCGAAAAACGACTGCAGGAAGAGCTGGAGGCTGCAAAAAATGCCTGGGAGGAAGAAAGTAAACACAAACGTTTTCCTATTGAAGAAGAAGATATAGCCGAAGTGGTTTGTATGATGACCGGCATTCCCGTTAAAAGAATGGTACAGGCTGAAACTGAAAAACTGCGCCGCATGGCCACAGATCTCCAGGGGGCCGTGGTTGGACAAACTGAAGCCATTTCAAAAGTGGTTAAAGCCATTCAGCGCAACAGGGTGGGATTAAAAGATCCTAAAAAACCAATCGGCACATTTATTTTCCTGGGTCCAACGGGTGTTGGTAAAACAGAATTGGCACGTGCACTGGCCAGGCACATGTTCGACAGTGATGATTCGCTGATAAGGATCGACATGAGTGAGTACATGGAAAAATTTACCGTTAGCCGTTTAATAGGTGCACCTCCGGGCTATGTTGGATATGAAGAAGGCGGTCAGTTAACAGAAAAAGTACGCCGCAAACCATATAGTGTAATTCTGCTTGATGAAATTGAAAAAGCACATCCGGATATCTATAATATTTTATTGCAGGTGTTGGATGATGGCCAGTTAACAGATGGCATGGGCCGTAAAGTTGATTTTAAAAACACTATGATCATCATGACATCAAATATAGGGGCACGCCAGTTAAAGGATTTTGGAGATGGTGTTGGATTTGCAACGGCTAACCGTATGGAGAATGCTGATGAAAATAATAAAGCGGTAATCGAAAAAGCATTGAAACGTACATTCAGTCCGGAGTTTTTAAACAGAATTGATGATGTGGTTGTCTTTAATTCATTAACAAAGGAGCATATTTTTGAGATCATCGATATTTTGATGCAGGGGGTAATGAAGCGTTTAACCAATCTTGGATTTTCAATGGAGTTAACTGAACCTGCTAAAAATTTTATTGCAGAAAAAGGGCATGACCCTCAATTTGGGGCAAGGCCTTT
>JAYTOF010000226.1:0-14726 GCA_043747955.1 Chitinophagaceae bacterium | reverse complement strand
GCCTGTCTTGTAACAAACCGGTTAAAGGCCGCTCCGATAAAAAGTTTTGTGATGATTATTGCAGGAATGCCTACAATAACCAACTCAAATCCAACAGTGATAAGTTGGTGGTAAACATCAACAATGCGCTTAAAAAAAACCGGCGCATTTTAGAAAGCCTTCTTCCTGATGGCGAAAAAATAACTAAAATAAACAGGGATAGATTATTACAACTGGGCTTTCAGTTTAAATACCTGACGCATACGTATACCAATGTAAAAGGCAATGTTTATCATTATTGTTATGAGTATGGATATTTACCGCTTGAGAATAACCGGTTTTTGATTGTTATGCGGAATGAAGAATAAACGGGTGCTGATTACCCTGGCTAACTTACTGCAACAGCTTTTTCAATGTAACATATACTGTTTTTTGGAAAATGAAATAAATTTTTAGTATAAGTTTTCTTTGGTCAATTAACCCTGGTACCCGTAAGCGGGATTTGTGATCGAACTAATACCTCATAGGGAAATGATTGTTTTTCCAAAACACTTACGCCAGAGGGGAGTTAAAAAAATTAATGATTTTGGCCTCTGGTAAACCGGGCTGTATAAATGGGCTGAACAGGGTTCGGTTACAATAGTCAGAGTATTAATAATCGAAAAAAGAAAAAAAGGATAACCTGAACTAATAAATTATAAATACATTATTTAAACAGAAAGTTCAACCGCACCAATTCTTGGCAGTATCATAAATTCTTCGGGGTCACTTTTTATTTCTTCCGGAAAATCATCTGCCTGTAATTCAATTCGCCGGGTAATATCGCTTAAAGAAGAAAGGCGCTGTAATGTATAAGGTATCGTATCGAGCCCCGATGCAAACTTTAAGATATAACTATATATGCCAAAAAGGCTTCCGGCCATTACGGTTGTACTGTGCAGGTTTTTTGAAGCAATTAAAGAAACAGCAATTACAAGTAATACGATGATCTCCATAAAGCCAAAGTTCCAGGCTTCCTTATCAGATATGCGAACCTGCCATTTACGTAAATTATTATAATGATGGCGGATATTTGTATAATTGCCGGCGGAGATAATATCTACCTGTTTTTCCAACTCATCGTTTTTATGTTTATTAAGCCGCAACATTTTTTTGCCATATAACATACTGATGATAATAACCGGTACCATAAAAGCCAGGCAGATGAGAACAACTGTTTTATCGTAAAAGAACAGGATAATGAGCGAACCCAAAATATTATACACCGCTTCAATTACATACACCAGGTCATGTTCTAAAAAGTCAACGAATTCCCTGGCTAAAGTTGAGTGGGCAGTAAGTTTTGACACATCAGTTTTATTATACCGGCGGTTTAAAAATTTTGTGACCAACGAGGTGTAAATAGAAGAATATGTGCGGGTATCAAACATGTGCCTTATCGTGCCGGTAATTAAATAGGCCAGATGTACTACTGTTAGTATGATCAACCCACGATAACTTCCTTTAATTAAATCATTAATAGCTTCACCAAAAAAATAAAACCGCAGCAGACCTCCCAGCATTTCCAGCGAGAATAATGAATACGTAAATATCAGTTGATATTTATGTTTCATCATCAGGGTGCGTAAAATTTGAAACTTAGACATAGTTCTGTTCTATTGATGATCACATCATTTGAATAAAGAAGCCCCAATAAAGGAGAGAATTTGTAATGGTGGTTAGTAAGACCGGATAAACCAGGGCGGGTTTAATCGTTGTGGAGGCTTTCCCTTACAGTTACAGAATTATTTGTAATTCCGGTAACCCATCCGCAACAATTAGCTGCACCGCAGCAGCATTTAAAGGGCTCCATATGTTCATCCAGGAAGCTTGTGTAGTTGAGGGTTAATTCTTCGCCTTTTGAAATATTTCGAGAAGCCACTACATTTAAGCCTTCATAAACGGTGTTCGGATCACAACTGTGATTTTGTGGTGCCCAGTTTGCCGGGTTGTTATCCCAAAGCAAAAATACCTCTTTACTTAGAGGATAAGCATATTTTCTAAAGATTTCCTTTTCCTTAACATTCCAATAACGGGCTACATAATTACGGGTTACAATGCGATGAGTCCCTTCTTCTCCATTGAAAATCAGCTCTTCAGCCTGTATATTTTGGGTTGCATAAATGCCATAGCCGGCTATAGCATTGCCTTTCATAGTGTATTTTTTTTGACTGCGTTTGTGGCGGACTATACCTTCGTCAATTATTTTTTTAAGAAAACCAGCCTGGCCAATGCCATCGGCTTTTAGTATATAATCTGCCGATCCTTCGTAACCATCTTTATAAAAAACAGAGCAGGTAAAATTTATTTCCAGGAAAAAGATCTCGTTTTTGTCATTCACCCTAAAGTCGAGCCTGGCATAACCCTTACCGCCAAATCCCTGAAAGATCTTCAACGCAGCATCTTTCAATTGTTTTTCCAAAATGGGGTCGTTGCAGGGAATATTTGCTTCAGGATGAAGCTCCGATGTTTTTAGGGCATAGGTTTTAAACTTAAATCCTTTTGGAAAAATATATTCAATGGGTTTAAAAACCGTACAGGACTTTTCGTCTTCAGCATTGGCAACAAGCATAACCGTAAACTCCCTGCCTTCAATATATTCTTCAACCAATAACGGACCATACTCCTCTATAATGCTTTCGCATTTTTGTAAAAGGCCTTCCTGGTTAGCAACCAAAGAATGTTGATCAATACCCAAACTGTCTCCGGCTTTATCGGGCTTTACAAATAATGGAAATTTTAGGTGGCTGCATAAGGATTCAATACAATCAAGTGTTTCTATTAATGCAAAAGCCGGGGTTTTAATGTTGGCTATATAAGCCACATATTTCATTAGATCTTTTGGAGGATCGTACAACAAAGCTGTTGGCCCCGTATATGGAAGATTAAGCAGCTCCATAAAATAAATAACATCAATAGACGGCACGTTCCATTCCAGGTAACCTTCACAGAGGTTTACAAAAATATCATAGTTTTTTTTCTTAAGCTCTTTAAGTTGTTTATAAATAGAAAGCTTATTCAGCAATATATGATTAAATTCGGCATCAATCATTAAGTGGCTTATGTCTCTTGCAGGATCATAATTTTGATAATCAACATCAGAAGTGGTGTAGTCTGGCTGAAGCACGCATATTTTCAGGCCCACCTGCCCCACTACGGGGGCAGGAAAAGAAGATTTCAGCGAAGTTTGGTTTTGATATTGTGGTTCTTCCATTTTGTTATCTTCAAAAATCCGCAGGAATTAATTTAAGCAATTCGTCTTTTTAATTCCTTTGCCGAACGGCGATAATAGGCATCATGTATAATTTCAGCCACCAGTTCGGTAAAAGTATTTCCACTAAAACGAAGTATTGCGCCAATTGAAGTATAATCTTCATCATCGCTTAAGCCGCATTGTGCATTTACTTCCAGTACATACATTTTACCGGTTTCTTTATCCATTCGAACATCGGCACGGGTGTAGCCGCAACCTTTGCAGGCAACAAATGCATCCCAGCTTATTTTTTTGATCTCTTCAATTAAACAGGGATCCGGTAAAGCGTATTTATAAAAATCAGCTTCGTTGGGCATGGGTTGTTCATCTTCATAAATTTCCCAAAGCCTGTCGAATGATAAAAATTTTTCCTGTTCAGGTAATGAATCATGGAAAACTCTTTCAACCGGAGTATATATTTTAGCATCCCTGGGATTGTTATATGATCCGGAAATGAGAACGGTGAACTCGGGACCGGTAACAAATGATTCTGCAATAAGTCCATCCACAGCTAAATCCCAACCACGGTATCCGGCAAACATTTTGTTTACCTGGTCTTTTAATTCTTTTTGATTTTGAACTACATTTTTAATGCCTACACCCATACTCCCGCCCGAAACAGAAGGCTTTACAATTATTGGGGAACCCAGAGCTTCAAAAATATTTTGCAGGTTCTGGTCTTTACTCTTGATGGTTTTCCAATTAGCTGATGGCACTTTTGCTTTGTCAAATGCCTTCTTCATGGGTATTTTAGAAGTGGTGATATTATAAAAGTATTCATCCGAACCGGTATATATCAACCCTTTTTCTTCCAACAACCGAACCACAGAGACGCCAGGTGTTCCGTTAATTTCGTCACCATCACACAGGTTAAAAACAACCGGTGTTTTATTGCCAAAGTCTTTTTCTTTTACAATATTATCAATAATAGAGGTAAAATCTTTAATAGTTACAGGTTGCCATTTCCATTCAATACCCAGTTCAGCAAAAGTCTTCTCATATTCGGCTATACTCTGACTAAAATCATAGTAATAATCAATATTAGCGTCGCACGATTCCAAATGCGGCGCCAATACCCAAACCTTAATTTGATGGTTAGAAAATGAAGATTTTAAAAGGTTAAATACAGCCATAGAATAAAATAGACAGTTACAGGGACAGTTTTTGTCTTACCTGTTGCCTGATAAAATCGGTTAGTTTATATTTTGAAAGCGTTTCAACAGTAAGATGTGAAGCGCCGTTTATTAATTGTAAACATCCGGCACTGCCACAATTGCAAACAAAGGGTTGTGCCATTTCCCATTCGGTACTCGGATAGAAAAAAGTAAACTCATCCCCGGGTTGCAAGGGTTGTAAACATACCAGCTCCATCGTTGTAGTATTAAAAAACACATTAGGGCTACAACTGTGGTTGATGTATTGTAAAAACTCCGGCATCAGCGTAATGTGCCTGCTGGCAGCGGTTTGCACGGTTAAGTAAGTTGCATACGATTGCGTAATGCCTGCAGAGAAACTGCAGATCACATCACAGGAAGTAAAACCGGTGGCAGCATGCAATGATTTTTGACTGGAAGAATTATTCAGTAACACATTTGCAAAAATGTGTTTACTGATAACTTCATTAGATGGGGTAGTAATTGAAGTTGATATCATGCGGTTTTAGATGGGGGATAACCCTTAAAAGTTTAAAATAAATTTAATTTATTTAATAGCATATCATTCTATTTTGTAAATGTATAAAAGCATTGAATAATAAAAAAGATAATTACCTGTTATTATTCATAAGTGGATTAATAGCGATTTAGTGTGTATAACCACAGGTTGTAACTTTTATTGTATAAATGAAACAATTTTATGGCTGCAAAAGACAATCAACCTATCCCGGACCTGTTCTTCGGTTTTTTATAAATGAAAATGCCATTCGGAAATTTAAGACAGTATATTGTTTGATTTACCTGGTTACTACCCGGATCGGGTTCAAAAAAAAGCTTTTCCAAAACCTAAACCGGGGGTATTACCCGCAACAGTGTAATAGATAGAGATTAACAGGATTGAAGAATTGCCTTGGCCATTAAAGCGTTGAGTGGTTCATATTTTAACATAAAACACTTGTAATAAAAATTTATTGGTTGTAACTTAACCACGGAACATTTTTAAGTAAAGGTATATTTTATGAGTTTAATGCATCAAATGAACGATTGGAGCAGTAAACATCATCCCAAATGGCTTGTGTTTTTAAGGGTAATGCTTGGCTTATGCCTTTTAATTAAGGGAATAAGCTTTATACAAAACGACGTGCTGCTTTCCGGTGTAATTTCACAAACTTCCTTTATTCAAAATGCATCATGGTTAACCACATTAATCCCCTGGCTTCATTTGCTGGGTGGAATCATGATATTGGCAGGTCTGTTCACCCGGTTTTCCTGCCTGGTTCAAATACCGATCCTTTTGGGTGCAATAATTTTTGTGAATGTAAAGCAGGGCCTTTTTGCCGGTGGGTCAGACCTGCTTTTTTCCATAATAATTTTTATACTCCTGCTTTTATTTTTTATCGAAGGCGGCGGACCATTATCACTTGATAACTTTTTACGGAATCATGCAAAAAAAGAATAAATAATCAGCAAAACATTTTGATAAAGGTTTATTAGTTAGGGACAACATAGGTTAGATAAACATATGGATTTATTGACCATTCGTCATTCAGCTCCTGATTAAAATCACCATATCTCAGGTCAAGTAAGTTTCCCGATTCATTGATCTCCCAAAGGGTAAGCGGTTTATTACCCTCCCCCGTTTCACATATTTCAGGTATTATTTCCCGGAGCAAGCCATTCCAGCATATCTGAATAAGCTGTTCTTTTGGAGATAGTTTTTTTGAATGATCACCGTTATTGAGTTCACACCAGTCTCTTTGAAAGAAATTGCTTTTAGGCAGTAGCAATATTTCCCTGCTGGTGGTTATCTTTTTCATATATGAGCTGTTTGGTGCTCAATACAATGATGAGATTACGGGCAGAAAGTAATAAGCGGGACCTGTAAATTCTTGTTAAGAATATAACCGATTGGTTAAAACACAACCTGAACTGTCCAAAGGAACTCCCGTTTTCGGGTCGTAAAAAAAAGTGAAAAAATTAATAAGTGAAGGCTAAAAGTTTTTTTAATTAAAGTCAATTTGTGCAAGCAATACAGTTCTGGGGTCAACAATAACTTTATCAGGTTTTACTTTTAATCTGAGCGAGTGAATTTTTTGCTTTGTATTCAATCTAAACTTAATTATTTTAGGAATGGAACTTCCGGCCGTATAAATACCAATTTCAACAGGCACATCAAAAATATATTCACCAGCCTGATGCTGTTCAAGTGTAATAACCACTTGTTTTTTTACCGGATCATATATCCAATTCCCTTTCAGCATTAAATTATCAGCCCTGTTCAGCCATTGCTGAAAAAACGGTTTTAAATTTTTACCGGAAGCCTGCTCCATTTCATATATGAAATCATTTGTTGTTGCATTTGAATTCATATATTTTTTATAGTATGACTGAATACCTTTTTTAAAATTCTCGTTTCCTGTTAATTCCCTGAGCATATGTAAAACCCAGGCTCCTTTTTGATAAGTAATAGTGCTGGTAACCGGCTCCTTTTCAGCAGAACGGTCATTTATAATACTAAAATCCGGATTCTTTTCGGCAAATTTATAAACAGACTTTTTAGCATTCTGCAATCCGCTTAAATAATCATTATATCCATAGGCATGCTCAATAAATAACAAAGTAAAAAAAGTGGCGAATCCTTCACTTAGCCAGGCATCGTCCCAGGTTGATTCTGTAACGGCATTTCCAAACCACTGATGAGCCAGTTCGTGTATCACAATATCTCTGATCCTTATCTCTCTTTTTCCGTTAATAAGATTTTCTCCGTAAAAAATTGCGGAGGAGGTTTCCATCCCGCCACCCATACTTGGAGATTGAATATTAGCTAACTTTTCATAAACATAGGGGCCCACATAATCAGTATAAAATTGTAATACCTGTTTGGTTGGTTCTGCAAAATCATAAAACCCGGCTACCCTGTCCTTTGGATAAACCCATGTTTGGATCGATTTTCCTTTAAATTCATCTACATACTGAACTGCAAATTCCGCTACTCCCAAAACAAATAACCAGGGGGATACGGGTACTGATTGTTTCCAGTGTGTCAACTTAATGTCAGCATCTACATCAGATTCTTCCAGAAGTAACCCATTTGATATTACCTTATAATGTGCCGGTGCTTTTACTATAAATTCAGAAGTGGCCTTATCATATGGATGGTCTACTGCAGGTAACCAGTGTCGTGCCCTGTTGGGCCAGTTATCACAAAAAAAACTTCTGTCTCCGTATTTAGTCGGGCCAATTCTTAAACCATCTGCCGGAGTTCCATGATAATTAATAACGAAAATGATTTCTTTTCCTGCTGCCGGCGGATCGGGCAGGCTTAAAATTATTTCATCATTGGAATGCGTAAATTGTACTGGCCGGTTACCTGATGTTATTGATTCAATAAGCATCCCCTTTTCTTTTCTCTCCGTTGTTTTATTTATCAGATCCAGCCTGAATTGCTTAATATCATTTTGTTTAAATAAAACGGTTATTGAGGCTTTCCCGAAAATTTCGTCGGTCTTGTCTGACAGATTTATTTCAAATGCATAATGTATAATATCAACCGAATAGTTACGGGGATATTTATCAGCATAGCTGGTCAGAGAGGATAGTAAATAAATAAGAAAAAGCGGGATTAGTTTATATTTTCTCATTGTAGCAGTTCTTTTTTCAAAAAAATCCATTTGTAATTAATTTACTGAATTATCTGTAACCAACTTTAACGATATCTAAAAGCAACCTGTCCGTTAATGGTTGGTCACTAAGTTATGACATTACACCGAAGGATCAGTAACCTCGTTAAAAGAAAAAAATATTTTATTTGCAATGTGCTGTACATTAAAATAAAAAACCCACGGCCAGCGTGGGTTTAATTTTTTAATGTGGTGTGGGGCGGGATTGAACCGCCGACACAAGGATTTTCAGTCCTTTGCTCTACCAACTGAGCTACCGCACCTCCTTAAATATCGAATATCGATCAGGTAACCTGCCTGACGTCTGGCAGGTGCTGAATTTCGAATCGGGCAGCAAAAATAAGGAAAATACCTGCTTGAAAAAATTAAAGAGCTATAAATTATTATTCTCTTTTAAGTCCCTCCTTTTTTGTGGTTCCCTGAAAGTGAACGAACGAAGTTCATTTGTGGATGCTAATTGCCATACTCACATAAAAACTTGATCCGCATCAGTTTTAACTGCTCCCAGTTAAAATTACTATCAGCAAGCTCTTCCTGGGCTATCTGTAAAGAAGAGGTCTCACAACCTTTAAAATAATCCATTATTTCATCCTGTTCATATTCATCCACCATTTCATCAATAGCGTAATCCAGGTTTAGTTTGGTGCCGCTGGCTACAATGGTTTCCATTTCTTCCAAAAGTTCATCAATGCGCAGGTCCCTGGTTTTTGCAACTGTTTCCAGGGGTATCTTTTTGTCTACATTCTGAATAATGAAGATCTTATTGTTATTCCTGTTTGCCACACTCTTCATCACAAAATCATCGGGCCTTATAATATCATTTTCTTCCACATATTTTGTAATAACTTCTAAAAAGGGTTTGCCATAACGAATAGCTTTTCCTTTACTTACGCCACTTATTTTTTCAAGCTCAGGCATCGATGTTGGAAACATGGTTGCCATATCTTCCAGGCTGTTTTCTAAAAAAATTACAAATGGGGGAAGTTTCTTTTCCTTAGCCACTTTTTTGCGCAGCTCTTTCAGCAATACCATTAACTGCTCATCAGCCGCCGCCGTTTCGCCGGCAGCCTGTTCATTTTCTTCATCATCTGCATTGGCCTCTGCAAATAGATTATTCAAAACAATTTTAAAGGATACCGGCTTCTTTAAAAATGCTGTTCCGTTTTTTGTAATTTTTAAAAGGCCATATTCCACAATATCTTTTTCAATTAAACCGGCCAGTAACATCTGGCGGATGAGGCTGTTCCAGAAATAATTTTCTTTATCATTTCCGCTGGCAAAAACATCCAGCTCTTCATGGCGGTACATTTTTACCTGTGGCGTGGCTTTACCGGCAAGTATAAGTAAAGTGTATTCTACAGGGAACTGCTCTCCCAATGCCTTAATGATCTTTAAAACAATGACCGCTTCCTCTTTTGCTTCAACTTTTTCTTTGGGCTGTAAGCAGTTATCACAATGGCCACAACTCTTTTTGTCATCATAATGTTCTCCAAAATAATGAAGGAGGATTTTTCTGCGGCAAACACTGCTTTCAGCATAAGCAACAGTCTCATTTATTAACTGGGCGCCAACTTCTCTTTCACTGAGTGGCTTGTCTCTCATGAGGTGTTCCAGTTTTGCCACATCTTTATGCGAGTAATACAGTATACATTTTCCTTCCAGTCCGTCTCTTCCCCCGCGGCCTGTTTCCTGGTAATAATTTTCTATTGATTTGGGAATATTGTAATGAATTACAAAACGGATATCAGGTTTATCAATGCCCATACCAAAGGCGATAGTTGCTACAATTACATCCACCTCTTCATTTAAAAACTGATCCTGCCTGTCCGACCTCAGCTTGCTGTCGAGCCCGGCATGGTAGGCAACCGCTTTTATACCGTTGGCCATCAGCATTTTTGCCAGCTCTTCGGTTGTTTTACGGTTAAGGGTATAAATAATGCCGCTTTTATTCTTGTGCTGCTGTATAAAGCGAACAATACTTTTATTGGTTTGTTCCAGGTTTATTTTTGGCTGGATCTCATAATATAAGTTGGGACGGTTAAAGGAAGAAATAAAGATCTTTGGTTTACGCAGCCCCAGGTTTTTTACAATATCACTTTGTACTTTTGGCGTGGCTGTTGCTGTTAATGCAATCACAGGAACAGTTTCATCAATCAGATCCATCATCTCTCTCAGCCTTCTATATTCAGGCCTGAAATCGTGGCCCCATTCAGAAATGCAATGTGCTTCATCAACCGCAAAAAAAGAAATCTTAAGAGATTTAAAAAAGGTAATATTTTCTTCCTTTGTCATGGTTTCGGGTGCCACATACAACAATTTTGTTTTGCCCGTAACCAAATCATCTTTTACAATTTTTTGCTGCCCTTTATTTAAGGTGCTGTTTAAAAAGTGTGCCACATCGTCCTTACTGTTGTAGCTGCGTACCAGGTCAACCTGGTTTTTCATTAATGCAATTAAGGGAGAAACAATAATAGCCACCCCCTCACTGATAATAGCCGGCAATTGATAACATAAACTTTTTCCACCGCCCGTAGGCATGATTACAAAAGTATCGTTACCATTAAGCAGGCATTCAATAATTTCTTCCTGTGGTCCTTTAAAACCATCAAACCCAAATTGATCCTGAAGTTGGGTACTTAAATCAGAATGATCCTTTTTTTTGTCAGGTATTTGCTTAGCTGCTTTTTTAACCGGCTTAAATACCGGCTCTTTTTTATTGGATTTTAAATTTGTCATAATTTTTTACCTTCTAACAGGTTTCTTCAGTGGCCTGTATTTTTTACTACAGGTTTTTTGCGGGTAGCGAAGTTAATTTAAAACTGCCGCAAATTCAAACCCAATAAGGATAAATCTCTTTTATTTATCTTTTTAGTTCAATCATTTAAATTAATCAAAAAAAGCCAGCCTGCAAAAAATCAATCAGTAAAATAATTTGCCAGAAGTAAAGGGAGCTGTTTACTAAATGCCGTTCTTTGCATTATGACTGATTTAAAGTAGGTTTGCGCCATTGTTGATGAATAACGATAAGATCATACCTGTAGCAATACGCACTATTGAGTTAGAAACCAATGCTGTAAGCGGGTTAAAAGCATTTATAAATGCTGATTTTGAAAAAGCCGTTGAACAAATAGCCAATGCCAGCGGAAGATTGATCGTTAGCGGTATTGGCAAAAGCGCCGTAATTGCCCAAAAAATAGTTGCCACATTAAACAGCACCGGAACCCCATCCATTTTTATGCATGCAGCTGATGCCATTCATGGCGACCTGGGTATGATTCAGGAAGGCGATATTGTATTGGTGATCAGCAAAAGCGGCGACAGCCCCGAAATAAAGGTACTCACCCCGTTTGTAAAGAATTTCGGAAATACATTAATTGGTATGGTGGGCAATATGCAGTCTTTTTTAGCACTGCACAGCGATATTGTTTTAAATACAACTGTTGAGCAGGAAGCCTGCCCGATCAACCTGGCCCCTACCAGCAGTACAACTGCACAAATGGTAATGGGTGATGCGCTGGCCGTTTGCCTGATGGAACTGAAAGGATTTAACAGCAATGATTTTGCAAAATACCATCCGGGGGGCACCCTGGGTAAAAAATTATATTTAAGGGTAGAAGAATTAGCTGCACAAAATGCAAAACCAAAAGTATTACCAACAGCGGCCATAAAAGAAGTAATTATTGAGATGACCCGGAAAAGATTAGGCGCTGCAGTAGTTGTTGACGAAAAAGATAATATTTTAGGTATCATTACTGATGGGGATTTAAGAAGAATGCTGGAAAAAACGGATAGTTTTGAAAAGCTGAGGGCAGCAGATATCATGAGCATCAATCCAAAAACCATTGGATCGGATGTATTGGCGGTACTTGCACTGGAAGAAATGCGAAAGAATAATATCAGCCAGCTTATTGCATCGGAAAACGGGGTTTATGCCGGTATTATTCACTTACATGATTTAATAAAAGAAGGTATCTTATAAAATTAATATGAATAAAAATAATTACGTAGCCATCATGGCCGGTGGCATTGGCAGCAGGTTTTGGCCAATGAGCCGTACCGATTTCCCAAAACAGTTTTTAGATATTTTAAATACCGGAAGAACTCTTATACAGGCCACCTATGACCGGTTTGCGAAATTTATACCTGTTGAAAATATTTATGTAGTAACCTTTGAGCAATATAAAAACATTGTTGCCGCCCAGATACCTGAACTGCCTGCTGAAAATATTTTATGTGAACCTTCCCGGAAAAATACAGCACCCTGTGTAGCATATATTTCATACAAACTGCAAAAAATTAACCCCAAAGCAAATTTAATATGTGCGCCATCTGATCATTTGATCTCTGATGAAGCAGGATTTAAAAAAGTATGTACCGATGCACTGCATTTCACTTCGCATATTAACGGGCTGATAACACTGGGCATAAAACCTACGCACCCCAATACAGGATATGGCTATATACAATATGATCAAAAAGCAGTAAGCGACAATGTATATAAAGTAAAAACCTTTACCGAAAAACCCGACCTGGAATTAGCTAAAACGTTTATTGCCAGCGGGGATTTTTTATGGAATGCCGGTATTTTTGTTTGGGAAGTAAAAAATATCCTTAAAGCATTTGAAAAATATTTGCCAGAGATGACAGAAGTTTTTGAAGCCGAAAAAAATCACTTCAATACAAAAAAAGAAGCCGAAGCCATTGAGCGCATTTACCCGCAATGTGTAAATATATCCATAGACTATGGCGTAATGGAAAAAGCGGATAATGTTTTTATTATTCCTTCTTCATTTGGCTGGAGCGACCTGGGTACCTGGGCCAGTACCTATGCTAATCTGGAAAAAGATTACCTGGGTAATGCTGTTGCCGGCAACAATGTAATGGTTATTGATGCAACAAACAACATGGTACACACTGCTAATAATAAACTGGTTGTTTTACAGGGGCTGGATGAATTTGTGGTGGTAGATACACACGATGTTTTACTTATTTGTAAAAAAGACAGGGAACAGGAAATAAAAGAATATGTTGCTGAGATAAAAAGAAACAAAGGAGACAAGTACCTGTGATCTGATATTAAATTAACCTGCTGTTGATACCTGTTATTAAAAGTAAACTTCCCGATGTTGGCACCACCATTTTTACAGTAATGAGTGTGCTGGCCAATGAACATAAAGCAATAAATCTCGGCCAGGGATTTCCGGATTACCTGATGAGCGGGGAATTGATCGCACTGGTAAACCAGGCGATGCACGAAGGGCACAACCAATATGTACACATGAATGGCCTGCCAACTTTAAGAGAACGGCTGGCTGAAAAAATTGAAGGGCTTTATGCCATGTCTGTAGATCCTGAGTCAGAAATTACCATTACGCCCGGCGGAACGTATGCTATTTATACAGCACTTACAACCATACTGCAACCCGGTGATGAGGTGATTGTTTTTGAACCGGCTTATGACAGTTATATTCCTGCCATTGAAATAAATGGTGCCGTACCGGTTTTAATCCCACTTGTATATCCCGGGTATAAAATTGACTGGGAACTGGTAAAACAAAAAATCACACCCAATACAAAACTCATCATGCTTAACACGCCGCACAATCCAACGGGAGCGGTGTTGGGTGCTGATGATATTTTACAATTGCAAAGCATCGTAAAAGGAACGGGTATTTTTATTTTGAGTGATGAAGTATATGAACACCTCATCTTCGACGGCAGGAAACATGAAAGTATATTGCGCTACCCCGGCCTGTATGAAAGAAGCTTCGTTTGTTTTTCTTTTGGAAAGGTTTACCATTGCACCGGCTGGAAACTGGGCTATTGTGTGGCTCCGCCTGCATTGATGAAAGAGTTTAGAAAAATACACCAGTTTAACTGCTTTACCTGCAACAGCCCGGTACAGTTTGCCCTGGCTGAATTTTTAAAACAAAAAGAAAATTACATCCGGCTTGGCACCTTTTTACAGCAAAAAAGAGATTACTTAAAAAACGGAATGCAGCAAACCAGGTTTAAGGCAATGCCCTCTTACGGCAGTTATTTTCAATTGTACAGTTATAAAGATATTACAGATGAAAATGAAAAAGATTTTGCCATCAGGCTTACCAAAGAATTTGGGGTAGCTGCCATACCTGTATCTGCTTTTTATAAAAACGGGGAAGACAATAAAGTGCTGCGCTTTTGTTTTTCAAAAAAAGAATCTACGCTTGAAGAAGCAGTAAACAGGTTGATGAAGCTGTAATTTTTTACCACTAAGCCCACGAAAAAAACAGAGCTCAAAGAACATGGAATATTTTTGTGCTCTTTGTAAAAACCTTTATGAACTTTTTGGTTAACCCCCAAACTGTACCAAATGATGATCTATATGTTTGTACATGGCTTTCCCACACTGCCCGCTAGTAAAGGTTCCAAACATCGGGTGAGGGAACCGGCCAACCTTTTCGGGCCCTCCATTATAAAATTGATCAATCAGCTCTGTTAACTCCTTTTTTTCTTTTTCAAAATCACGTTCATCTTTAATGATAAAATTTGGTGCTGTGGGGAGGTTCCTTTTCCAGGGCTCTTCGTTATATAATTTGTTTTTAAACGCCCAGCCGATCAATAACCCGATCAGCATCCGGG
>JAYTOF010000225.1:0-12566 GCA_043747955.1 Chitinophagaceae bacterium | reverse complement strand
ATAATTTAGGAAATCTTAAACAGGCTCCAGATGTTTTAAACGGCACATTACCCACAAATATTAAGATTTACAGCGGGAAAATTGACTATACTTTGCCATTAAAAAAAGAGGCCAAGTTTGAAGCAGGCTTTAAAACCAGTTTTGTAAATAATGATAATAATGCAGTGTACGACAGTCTGAAAACAGGATATTCAGTTTTAGACAGTGGACGCAGTAATCATTTTATTTATGATGAAAACATTAATGCAGCATATGTTAACTACAGCAGGCCGCTGGGGAAAAAATGGAGTACCCAGTTGGGATTAAGAATAGAAAATACCAAATCAGACGGTGTTTCAAAAGGGTATACTTTTAATGCCGCTCAGAATAAATTTGAATATACTGAAACAAAGTTTAATAGATCTTATACTCAATTATTCCCAACGCTTTACCTGCAATACACAGCCAACGAAAAAAATCAGTTCGTTATTAATTATGGGCGCAGAATTGAAAGGCCAAATTATGAGGATATGAATCCATTCGTTCATTTTCTCGACAGGTATACATTTGAACAGGGTAATCCAAACCTGAGTCCACAGTTTGCACATAATATTGAGTTGAGTCATACTTATAAAGGATTTTTAACTTCTACAGTTAATTACACCAATACAACTGATATCATTCAGATGGTTTTGGAACAAAATGAACTGACCAAAGAAACTTTTGTAAAAAAGGCCAATATAGCCAGCAGCAAGCAGGTTGGATTAGCGGTCACTGCCAATAAATCACTTACCAAATGGTGGAGTGGAAATATTTATACCAATGTTTACAATAATCACTTTAAAGGTGTGGTAAATAATGAAACAATTTCAATTGGCATTACCAGCTTTATGGTACAAATACAACAACAGTTTAAATTCAGTAAAGGTTGGTCAGCTGAGTTGAGTGGTTTTTACCGCTCAAAAGGGCTGGAAGGTGTTATATATATTAAACCAATAGCCCAGGTAAATGCAGGGATCAGCAAGCAGGTATTAAAAAATCAGGGAAGTGTCCGGTTGAATGTACGTGATATTTTTGCGGGTGGCATATTTAAAGGCTATAGCAAATATGGTACAGTTGATGCAAACTTTAAAAATGTAAATGACAGCCGTGCTGTTAGCCTTACTTTTACGTATCGTTTCAACAAAGGAAAGCTTAAGGCCAGCAGTGGTAAAAGAAACAGCGGTGCAAGTGAAGAACAGAACAGGGTTAAAAGCGGTAATTAATCTGTATTTCACAAGGCTAAAAAAAGAAATGGTTCTTTTTGTAAAAAACCTGTCGCCATTATGCGATAGGTTTTTTACTTTTGAAAAAAATACCATTATGGCATCATTTGATCTTGTAAGCAAAGTTGACCTGCAAACCCTGGATAATGCGATCAATACTGTAAGTAAAGAAATCACCAACCGGTTTGATTTTAAAGGCTCACATGTATTGATTGATTTGAATAAAAAGGAATTTAAAGTAAACCTGGAAGCCGATAGTGATATGAAAATAAACCAGATCACTGATGTTATGATCAGCCGGAGCATGAAACAGGGGCTTGCAGCTGAAATTTATGATCTGAGTAAAGAACCTTTTCAAAGTGGCAAAGTGGTAAAAAAGGAAGTCCCCGTTAGAAATGGAATAAAGCAGGAAGATGCCAAGAAAATCGTTAAGCTTATAAAGGATAGTGGATTAAAGGTTCAGGTAGCTATTATGGATGATATTATTAGGGTAACCGGAAAAAAAATCGACGATTTGCAGGAAGTTATCCAGGCTTCAAAAGCCTGGAACATTGGAATTGCCATACAGTTTATTAACATGAAAAGCTAGGATATTAATATTTGAAGTTACAACAGCTCACATTCAGTAAAAATCCTTAATTTTGCCTCATCTACTAATTGTACGGCAAAACCCGTACGCAAAATAATAAAAATTAATATGAAACAAGGAATTCATCCGGGAAATTACAGAATGGTTGTTTTTAAGGATATGAGTAATGGTACTCAGTTCTTAAGCCGTTCAACAGCTGAATCAAAAGAAAAAGTTACATACGAAGATGGTAAAGAATACCCGGTAATAAAACTGGAGATCTCTAATACTTCACATCCTTTTTATACCGGTAAAAATGTACTGGTAGATACAGCAGGACGTATTGACAAATTCAACAAGCGGTACGAGAAAAAGGCAAAATAATTTAACGAAGATCATTATCTTCATTTAAAGTTTGTTTTTCATGGCTATACTTTAAGTCCCTTCGGTTCTCCGGGGGGATTTTTTTTTGATAAGGGGGATCAAATTCTTACAGAAAAGAATGGCTAATCCTTTATAAACAATATTATCTCCGGCTATCATCTATATTTGACTTTTCTTATTAGTTTTACCACATGCAAAAGATCATTTTTACAGAAGAATACTGTAAACCGGAAAATCTACATCCATTTACTTATACCCGGCATATACAGGATATTCGTATCGGTATATTAACCATTCGCGAAAAATGGGAACGGTACCTGAAAATTTCATCTGCAAATAAATGGCAAGATCATTACCTCGATAATGAGCAATCCATCAAAATAGAAAAAGGAATCGGTAAAGATAATTACCTCCTGGTACATGCCAATGTTTTACCAACGAAAGTCATAATCAACAAAATAAAAAAACTGCAACACGGTGAATTTCTTACTTCCGGAAAGGAAGGGGGGATGGCTTTTAAGTTTTCTCATAAAGAGGTTTTGGGTTTACATAAGATAAAAATTAACCGTTCGGTAGAATATAAAGGTGATATAGAAGCAATTCATTACCCCTGGCAAATATTTCAAATGAATGATTGGGCATTACGGGAAGACTTTGATTTAATTACAGCCGGCAGAAAAACCCAATCCATCTCTAAAACAAATAAACTCATTAAACCATCACAGATTTTTATAGAAACAGGCGCTAAAGTTGAACACTGTATTTTAAATGCAGGGGAAGGTCCAATCTATATTGGTAAAAACGCACTCATCATGGAAGGCAGCCTGGTGAGAGGGCCTGTTGCCATATGCGAAGAAGCTGTTGTAAAAATGGGTACAAAAATTTATGGAGCAACAACTATAGGTCCAGGTTGTACCGTTGGGGGTGAAATTAAAAATTCAGTATTATTCGGGTATAGCAATAAAGCACATGATGGTTATTTAGGCGATAGTGTTCTGGGCGAATGGTGCAATTTGGGTGCCGGTACAAGCAACAGTAATATAAAAAATAATGCAGCAGATGTGAAGTATTGGGTTGATGCTGATAAAAAAGAAATGAGCCAGGGTATAAAAGGTGGGCTGCTAATGGGTGATTATTCAAAAGCTGCAATAAATACTTCTTTTAATACCGGAACGGTTGTTGGTGTTTGTTGCAATGTGGTCTGTGTTGGGCTCACACCTAAACTTATTTCAAACTTCTCCTGGAGTGTTGATGGAATTACAAAGTATAATTTAAGTAAAGCATTACAGGATATTAATAACTGGAAAAAATTAAAAGGATTATCAGTAACTGAAAGTGAAAAACACATTTTGACAGAAATTTACAAACTTTACTAAAAATAATATGATAATGCGTAAACAAATTGCTGCGGCAAACTGGAAAATGAATTTAACACGGCAACAGGCAGAAACGTTAATAGATGAATTAATGGCAATGCAACTTGAATTAAAGGAAGATCAGGAGGCAGTATTTGGTGTACCTTTTCCATATTTGATCAATATTAAAAATAAATTAAGCGGAAGGAAAAATACTTTTGTAGCTGCACAAAATTGTTATGATAAAAAAGCCGGAGCTTATACAGGGGAAGTGAGTGCTGAAATGTTGAAAAGCATTGCCGTAGATTATGTTATACTTGGGCATAGTGAACGTCGTGAATATTTTAATGAAAGTCATGCCATGCTTGCAGCAAAAATTAACATTTGCCAGGAGAATGGGTTAATGCCGATCTTTTGTTGCGGAGAACCCCTGGCAATCAGGGAAGCTGAAACACAAAACAGTTTTGTTGAAATTCAATTAAAAGAAAGTTTATTTCATTTAACTGCCGGTAAGCTTACCGGATTTGTAATTGCTTATGAACCCATCTGGGCAATTGGTACCGGTAAAACTGCATCAACGGAACAGGCTCAGGAAATGCATGCATTTATACGAGGAGTAATGGCAAAGCAATATGGTGCGGCTGTTGCAGACAGTATTTCTATTTTATATGGTGGCAGTGTAAAAGCAAATAATGCAAAAGAAATATTTGGTCAGGCTGATGTTGATGGGGGATTGGTAGGTGGTGCCAGTTTGGTTGCTGCAGATTTTGCAGCTATTATAAACAGTTTAAAATGATCAGGAATTAACGGTTTTTTCAAAACTTAAGTTTTTATCATTTAATGGTGCAGGAATAAAACTGTTGATTTTTCCCAAATCCAGAATCGTTTTATTGGCTTCATCATTTCTGTGATACATGGGATTAAATTTAGCACCCACAATAATCTCTTTAAAAGTATAGGAACTGCGGGTAACAACAGTATTACTGAACATGTCATCAAAGGCTTTGATAAAAACCATAAATTCACCCTGAGTAGTTCCGTAATCTTCTGCAGAAAAACCAAATAAAGGGCTTTCTTCTGTTATGGGATGTACTATGGTCCAGCTGAGGGTAAGTGAATTAACGGTATTGTACTCCAACTGAAGGGGAAAAAATTTATTTTTTTTAAGCCCGTTTTCGTCAACGATCATTCCTAAAGTTAATTTTGCATCTGCATCGGTTAAGGATATGTTTTTAAAAGGGGCAATTCTAATCATTAAAGCGTTTATTTCTTTATAAGGAGCAATGACAGCATTGCCCGAAAATTTAATATGTGCTGTAGGCTTACTAAATCTTCCATAAAGTAAACCGGTAACCAAGGCAAAACTAAGTAATCCGATCAGTGCTTCAAAAGCAGCAATGGCACTGGTTCCAAAGCCTGAAGGGCTGATACGGCCATAACCAACAGTTGTAAATGTCTGGGCGCTGAAGAAAAAAGCTTCAGCAAATTTTTCTATTTCATTTCCGGTATTCATGCCGGTTAAATGCTCAACACCCGCAACATAATATATAACTGCAAAGACCAGGTTTACGATTATATAAAAAGCAAAAATCAAAGTAAAAAACTTCCATCTTGATATAGCAAGCATGGAGTGAAACCAGCTGATTCTTTCAAAAAGAGTAACACCACGCTTCTCTATATTGGGCAGTCCGTTTTTATTTACAAACCGGCCACCGTAATCCGATGCATTTGATCCAAAGCCGGTGTTAATTTCTGTCTTGGCCCGGGTGTTTATTTTTCGTAACAGTGCCATACTTTCAAGGTTAATTGTTTTTTATTTTTTACTGCAGTATTCCGCTAAATTTGAGCTTGTCAAATATATGATTTTGACTTCAGATTAAATTAGAGACACTATTTTATCAGCTATGCAGGCAGGAAAAATTTTATGGCAAAGTATATTGTGGCGTGGCATGTATTATGTCTCTGCTTTTATAATTAATATCCTTATTGCCCGGCACTTCCAGGCTTCGGTAAGTGGTAGTATATATTATATCAGCAATATTTATGCTTTGGTATTGCTTTTTTCAAGCCTTAGTCTTGAATCAGGGTTCATTTATTTTGCCGCCAGAAATGAAATTCCGGTTTCTAAACTCTTTAATTTTTCCATTGTTTGGTCATTGTTTACCGGGCTGATCACTTTTTTTGTCGTTTACCTGTTTTTTGCTAACGCATATCAGGGAATCTCCGGAACTTTAATGATTGTTTCTTCCGTTTCATTTATTTGTGGTAACCTTTTAACAACATATTGTTCAGGTTTTTTTTATGCACGAAATAATTTTATCGTACCCAATTACATAAATATTATCTGCACCATTTTTTTAATCGTGTTGATACCATATAAAGGCAAATCGATCATACCTGCCATTACCAATGAAAACTATTTTTATATTTATTTCAGTTCATTTTTGGTGCAGGGTGTTTGCCTAGCCATTGCCGCAAAGCTGAAGTATATAAAAACCGGCATTCAGCATTTTATTTCCCTTTCAGAGTTCCGGCTTTTATTTCGTTACTGTGCTATGGCATTTGCCGGTAATATCATTTATTTTTTGTTATACCGGGTAGACTATTTTTTTGTAGAACAGTATTGTACAACGGAACAATTGGGAAATTATATTCAGGTTTCGAAACTGGGACATTTGTTTTTTATACTCCCTGTTATCCTGGCCAGTGCTGTATTTCCGCTTACAGCCGGAGGACAAAAGGAAGGAATAAACCATTTACTTTCCCTTTTGTCCAGAACCATTATGTTCCTTTACCTGATAGCCTGTTTGATTTTAATTGTTACAGGAACCTGGCTTTTCCCTTTTGTATTTGGAGAAAGTTTTTCAGATATGTATCTGCCATTTTTATTGCTGATCCCCGGAATTTTAGCATTCTCCGGGTTATTTACTTTAACGGCCTACTTTGCCGGTAAAAACCAGATCAAAACAAATATCACCGGATCGGTTTATGCACTTGCCATAATCCTTACCGGGGATATATTATTTATACCCCGTTATGGCATTAATGCCGCAGCTTTGGTGAGCAGTATTGGCTATATCGTATACCAGGGATATATCATCATTGTTTTTAAAAAAGAATTTAAAACACCATTGCATCAATTCTATCTAATCAGGTTCTCTGATTTTAAAGAGATCAAAAAAAGTGTAATGAGTTCAATAAGAAAATTGCCTGCATAAACGGAGTTAAATTAATATCTTTAAAATAGTGTGTGTTTAATAGCTTGATATGATAAACGTATTGTGGTTAGCCAGCTGGTATCCAAATCAACTAAGTAAGTTCGACGGTGATTTTTTACAACGCCATGCAAAGGCAGTGGGTTTGTATTGCAGGGTACATGTTATTTATATTGTTAAGGATGAGAAAAAACTTGTAACGAAAGATGCAAAAACCGAATTGAGATCAAATGGAAATCTGACTGAACAAATAATTTATTACGCCGCACCTAAAACCGGTTTTCGTATTTTAGATAAATATTTATCGCAGCGAAAATATACCAGGCTATACCAAAATGCAGTCAATTCTTATATTGCTGATAATGGTAAACCCCGGCTTGTTCATGTGCAAATAGCCATGAAAGCAGGGTTGGCTGCTTTATGGATAAAACGAAAATGGGGTATTCCTTACATCGTATCTGAACAATGGACAGCCTATCTGTCAAATGCTGATCTGAAAATTACTGACTATCCCTTTATTTTTCAAAAGTTGCTGAAAAAGATTTTAAATGAGGCAGCTGCCGTAACCGTAGTTTCAGATCATTTAGGTAAAGCTGTTCAAAAACATTTTCCCACAGTTCAATACCAGGTAATACCTAATGTGGTGGATACGGATATTTTTTATCCGGCACAAAATCAAAAAACAGTTATAACCAGGTTCATTCATATTTCCAACATGAATTTTCAAAAAAATTCTGAAGCTATTTTAAAGGCATTATCTATATTAAAATATACGGTGGCATTTGAAATGTATATGTATGGAACAGCAAATCCTGTTTTATTGGAACTCATCAGCAGCCTTGGTTTACAAAAACATGTTTTTACAAAAGGTGAGGTTCCACAACCTCAACTTGCCGGGGCCATCCGGGAATCGGATGCTCTGATATTATACTCCCGTTATGAAACATTTGGATGCGTATTAATTGAAGCAAATGCCTGTGGAGTGCCGGTTATTGTTAGTGATATAGAAGTATTTCATGAAATTA
Organism: Chitinophagaceae bacterium; assembly: GCA_043747955.1. Taxonomy (GTDB): domain Bacteria; phylum Bacteroidota; class Bacteroidia; order Chitinophagales; family Chitinophagaceae; genus Ferruginibacter. The sequence continues at coordinate 4,775 of JAYTOF010000225.1, read as the reverse complement.
TTAAACAGGGGGTAAATGGGATCTTTGCAAAAAGTGAAAATCCGGAAGCGTTGGCAGAAAAATTGAAAGACTTTACTTCGCAAAAGAATAACTTTGACAAAATTTCGATTGCGGAAGCCACAGCCGGAAAATATAGATTTTCAAAAGTAGGGCAATCGTTTTTCGATCTGTATAACCGATTATTAATTAAATAACTAAAAAAATGACTGAAGTGACATTAACCCGGGGCGAAATTCATACCAATAAAGGGGTGCTGAAATTTGAATTATATGATGATGATGCACCCATTGCAGCATCAAATTTTAAAAAACTGATCGGGGAAGGGTTTTATAATGGCCTGAGTTTTCATCGGGTAATACCGGACTTTATGATACAGGGTGGTTGCCCATCGGGTACCGGATCGGGGGGGCCGGGTTATACCATTACTTGTGAACTAAAAGGAACTAAACAGTTCCATGACCGGGGGGTAATGTCGATGGCTCACCGGGGACTGAATACAGGGGGCTCCCAGTTTTTTATATGTCATGGCCGTTCAAATACAAAACACCTGGATGGGGTACATACCTGTTTTGGAAAAATTATTGAAGGTATGGATATCATTGATGATATCAGGGGAGGCGATATTATGGAAAAGGTAGTACTGATGTAATGGTTATTGCTGCATCAGTTTAAATAAAGCAATAAATGCCCTTACGTAAACCTTTGTTTACATAAGGGCATGTTTTTTACAAAAAGGTTGATGTATTACCAGGCTAAAAAGGCAATTGCAGCCATTAAAGCATAATATCCGGCAATAATTCCAATTGCAGTAAGCACATCTGTAACTACAGGTGAGTAGATCTTTTTCATAACTCAGATTAAAGGGTAAAAAAAATGATTAATTACAGAATTTCGTAAAATACCGGATAGTTAAAAAAAGTTCTGAGTCTTTGGGAATGGGGGGGGTGACAGAGTTTTGAGATTAGATGCAAAATAGATAAATAATCTGGTATAACCATGTTTAATGAATAAAATTTTTATCTCATCTTGAAATTTTATTGATTACCCTGCCTGGATCTTTAAGCAAATACCGTTTTAAAATAAAAATTCATGCCACTAAAACTCCTGCATTTCAGTGGTTAATCACATTTTTTTCACAATGAATCAATATGCATTAGGCTGAAGTGTTATTTTTGTAATTTTAAGCAAATTAACCCGGAAATGATGCGTATTAATACAAAGCCCTTTTACCTGATCCTTATACTATTATTATTTAAAAGTTTAATCCTTCCTGCTCAAAACAACATTGTAGCTAAATATGAAAGTGCTTCCGTATATGCCGGTATTGAAGTAGGGTCAAAAGGCGTAAAAATGAGTTTTTTGCAAATGGATAAAACAGCTCAGTTGAATGGTTCGTATAATTTACTGAAAGACACAACTATAAACACAGATTTTATTTCATTTACACAACCAACTTACCAGGCTACTCTCGCAGCTTTCTGTAAATTATATGAAATTGCATTAAAAGATTACAAGATACCTTCAGGTCAGATTTTTACTGCTATCAGCAGTGGTGTAAATATCCAGGCTAAGAAAGAAGATAAAATGAACTGGATAGATCAATTGATCAGTGCCTTCAAATTTAATTTTAATGAGCCCCGGAGAAAAGTTGCCGTGATCGATGTTTCGGAAGAGGCTCGGCTTTCTCATTTGGGCATTGTTCCGGATTCAAGGCGTTACAATACTTTTATAATTGATATTGGAAGCGGAAATACAAAAGGAGGATTTTTCCCCTATGGAAATACAAACGACTTTAAACTTTTTCAACTGACATGGGGTACCAAGAGTACTGCAAATGCAGCTGAAAAACGTTTGGACGGAGATAACAGTTTAGATAATTTTAATAAACAGTTAGGCCGGGTGTTACTTGGTGCCGAGAACGCTGAGATAGTTTATGCAGTTAATGAAAGCGGCTCTTACCCTATGAGTGATAATGTAGCTTTCAGCGGAGGGATTGCCTGGGCAGTAGCAACTTTAATGTATCCGGAATTGGTAGATAATTCAGTAGTACCTGTTAACTATGCAGATATAATCAACTTCAGTGAAAAATTAGTAACTAACCATGCTACCTTTTCAGATTTCTATATTGTACAAACCATAACTGATAATTCGCTTGATAAAGAGGCCATTGGAAAAGCAGTGAAAACGGTGAATAAGGTATTTGATCAGCGGGCATTGATGGCCGGTACCGGATTATTGCTGAAGATCATGCGGCAATTTGAAAGTGTATATGAAAGAAAAAATTTCTACCTGGTTAAAAACGGTGCTGTGGGTTGGATATCAGCATACGTAAATCAAAATACTCCAAAGTAAATCTTCTTATAAGTATTCTCTTTAAAATTATTTCATGAAATTTATAACGAGCCAATGAGAGATGCTAAATCCTTATTATTACTGTTAGTATCATTATTATTAATTTTAGTGTCTTTTGGTTTATTATGGACCTGGGGTTTTCGTTTTTATAATAAGAATGATGAAATCATAAAAGAACCTTCAAAAATTGTTATTGTTGATTCTAATGTGCTTGCAAACAGGGTAAGGGATTCTTTACAGAAAGTTTATGCAGAAACGCTGAAAAGCCTTGATTCACAACTTGACTCTACTATTAATAATTCAGATTCTTTAAAATCACAACTCGACATTAAACTGGATGAATTTTACAGGTTAAGTAATGAAATTGCTGTTTTATTAAAGACCCGGAATGTCAATACAAATTTTCAGGCAGCAAAGCAAAAGATTGGTGAGTTACAGAATAAAGTTGAGGATATTAAAGTTAAGAACCAAGTTGTAGAAAAGGAAAATGATAAGCTGGCTGATGTGCTTGTTAATTTAAAAAAGCCGGAAAAATCTCAGGATACCAATTCAAAAAAACCGGATTTTAATACAAAACAGGTAGTTCCTGAAAACAATAGTCAGTCGGAAAAGAATAATCCGACTTTCGCCGTTTTTATTGCCAATGATTTAAAACTTACTGCAATTACGGCAAGTCAGGAAGAAAAAGAAATTGAAACTTCAGCGGCAGATCAGACTGAAAAACTGGTTGGCTCATTCAACGTAGTAAATAATATCAGCCAGCTTAGTAATGCTGAAATTGTAGTGGTAATAATACAACCTGATGGGAGACTATTAAAAACTTCAGGTTGGGAATCAGGAACATTTAATACGCCTGAAGGGAAAAAGATATATTCATATAAGTTGAATTTTAAGTACGCAAAGGGTGAAGCTAAGCGCCTGAATTTTTCTTTAAGATCAGCCGATAAATATCAAAAAGGTAATTACACCATGCAGGTTTATTATAATGGTATTATGATTGGCAGGCTGGTAAAAGCCCTTTCCTGATTCCTTTGATAAATAAAATGGTTAAACCGTTGGCATTTCTCCCCCGGGTTTATATACCGGCTATAGAAAAAACGCTACCCATAAAAAGGGATTAGTCTACAATTTTTTTATACAGGATTACACATCTTTACAGCCTGTTTAATTATCCCCGTTTATCAATATCCAGATATCTATGATCACTGATTACGTTCAAGCAAGAGTGCAACTATGAAAACCTTCAATCTTGAAGGTTTTTTTTTATTTGAATAATATGCTTGTAGAAAGGCAAACTTTTCAGGTAATGATAAATATGATAATGAGCAGATAAGTAAACTCAACATACTTTAAAAATAACATTTAGCAATGAAAGAGAGAGAATTATTAAACCTGTTGCTGTTATAAAACCCATGATCCCCAAACCCAAAAAGTAAGTTTTAACGATCTCCTTGTCAGGGACATTTACCAAAACTACCCATGCACCCATGCAGGGCATCATGATTAAAGCCATTCCTGAAAAACAGAAATGAATAAAGTGAACAACATCTTTTTTATATAATTAAGAAAGTTTGAAAATGCAGTATGCTAAATCTGCCTATTTTAGCAGGATGAAAGCAGCAACTATTCATGAGCTGAAACTGGAATTAAGTAATACACCCGTAGAACTACTGGCAGATTTATGTATCCGGCTGGCAAAGTTTAAAAAAGAAAATAAAGAGCTGTTAACTTACCTCTTGTTTGAAGCCTTCGATGAACAGGCTTATATTGAAAATATTAAAGTTGAGATGCTAAATCAGTTTGAAGAAATGAATAAGACCAATATATATTTTGTAAAAAAGAGTTTAAGAAAAATACTCAGGCAAACCAATAAATATATCAGGTATACCGGTTCAGCAGATGCAGAAGCAGGCTTATTACTTTTTTTTTGCAGCACGCTTAAAACATCCGGGATACCCTGGGAAACAAACCCGGTAATAAAGAATATCTATCAAAACCAGGTAAAAAAAATTTTAAAAGCAGTTGCAACCATGCATGAAGACCTTCAGTATGATCATTTAAAAAAATTAAAAGAGTTAACCGGAAAATAAAACCAATAGAAGTAATTGGGTATCATAATAAAACTTCGTAAATTCAAAATAAAAAATATGCCCAGATCCAAACAAAGGAAACATCACCATGATTATAAACCACCGGCTAATGCAATAAAGTCGAAAAAAAACAAAAGTGCTGTACTGATTGGCATAATATTCTTTGCCATAATTGGAACAGGTATTGCATTTTTTGCTAAGGGCTCAGACCCTTTATGGCTCCTGGCCGGGGCCATTGTAGGTGGAACAGGCGGATATTACTTTGGCCGCCAGATCGACCGGTCTTTTTCAAAAAAATAAATTTCATGGTATATTTGAATGTAAGGGATTCTT
>JAYTOF010000224.1:0-3779 GCA_043747955.1 Chitinophagaceae bacterium | reverse complement strand
CGTGGTGTAAAGGAAAGCAGGAATTTCAGTAATGTAATGGTGATATTGAAACTTGCAGTTGTTGCATTGATCATTCTTGTAGGCGGCTACCTTGTTTTTTCACTTGGACTTACGCACAACTGGACTCCCCTTAATGATGAAGGGATAAAATCATTTATGCCGAATGGTTTTAGTGGGGTAATGATGGCTGTTGCCAGTGTGTTCTTTGCTTATATTGGTTTTGATGCGGTGAGTGTATTGGCAGAAGAAAGCAGGAATCCGCAGCGGGATCTGCCACGCGGCATGATTTTATCATTGGTAATTTGTACGGTAATTTATATACTGTTAACCCTTATTTTAACCGGTGCCGTTAATTATAGAAATTTTGAGGGCATTGGTGATCCGCTCGCTTTTATTTTTGAACCGCAAAATCTTAATGTGGGATGGATGCAGTTTGTTGTAGCCACGGTAGCTGTGGTTGCCATGACCAGTGTATTACTGGTTTTTCAGATGGGGCAGCCGCGTATTTGGATGAGCATGAGCAGGGATGGTTTGATGCCACCTGTATTTCAAAAGATACATTCAAAATATAAAACGCCTTCTTTTGCAACCATTGTCACCGGCCTGGTGGTAGGTGTTCCCATATTGTTTACCGATAAAACATTTGTCCTGGATTTTACAAGCATTGCAACCCTTTTTGCATTTGTTTTAGTTTGCGGAGGCGTATTATTAATTCCGCGTAAAGAAAAACTGGGAGGCCGTTTTCACCTGCCATATGTTAATGGAAAATTTATTTTCCCGCTGATCATAGCAACTCCGATCATCTTATTATCCATATTCAGTAAAAATTATTTTGCAGATAAAGTTGATTTTTCTTTCGAAAAAAAGGTAGATGCATTTTCTTTGGTGATACCTGAAAAAAATGTTGATACCATAAAAGTGGCAGGAAGCATTGAACAATATCTGGTATCCCAAAACGAAACTGATTCTTCCTTTATTAAATTGTCAAAAGCTGTTGTATCCGCCAGCACTGCCGGAGATAAGTTTAATATCGCAACAGATTTTATATCAAAAAATGATACCACCCAGCGAAAGACAAACAAGATATCACTTGTGATTTTCTGGCTTTTTATGATTGTCCTTTCCGTGATGTCATTTGTTAAAAGTTATTCCCTTATCCCGTTAATGGGTGTAAGTACTTGTGTGTACCTGCTTACCGGTATGTCTAAAAGCAACTGGGTTTGGTTTGGCGGCTGGCTGGTACTTGGAATAATTATCTATTTTTTATACGGGTATAAAAAGAGTAAACTGGCTACCGGATAATTTTTTGTAAACTTCCTTTAAAGCTGTAGTAATCATCGTACCCGCTATGGCGGCGATGATATACTGTTGTACCTTAGTGCAGCATTTTATTTTCCCGGAATTTATTTTCGGGTATTTAAACAATTTATCACGCAATCAACCCAAACCTGCCTGAAGGTAAACGGGTCCATTTTCAGACAAATGAAATATCAGCCCGGCGATAAGATAATAGTTTTACTTACTGAAGAAGAAGGTAAGGTTATAGAAGTCATGAATGAAAAAATGGTGATGATCGAAGTAAAGGGAGTAAAGTTTCCGGCATATACCGACCAGATCGATTTCCCTTATTTTAAAATGTTTTCAGAGAAAAGAAAAGAAGAAAAAAAGAAACTGTTTATTGACCAGGTTCCCATGGAAAAGCGTGACCGGCAAAAAGAAAATGCAACCAGGCAGGAGAAAGGCGGTAATGGCGTAAAACTTTCTTTTATTCCCGTATACGATAAGGATATTTTTGATGATGATGATGTTGTGGAGAAATTCAAATTATATTTGGTTAACCAAAATGAAACAGCCTATACATTCAGTTATAAGCTTATGATAGGCGGAGCAAGCGACTTTCAATTGAAAAATACAATTGAACCCCTGAGTGATTTTTACCTGCATGATGTAAAATTTGAAGACCTGAGCGACAACCCCAGGTTTGAATTTGAATTTGCAGTAAAAGACCCTGATAATAAGAAAGCTCCTTATTTCGAAACATCTTTAAAATTAAAAGCAAAACAGTTATTTAAAAAGATAGAAGAAATACAGATGAATAACGAACCCTCGTTTTCTTATTTGCTTTTTGAAAATTATCCGGACAGGGTTGAAGTTGAAAAAATAGACCCGGTAGCTATAGGGATGGGCAGGCTGGGCAATGCAGGGTTCAGGGTTTATGCTGCTGATAAAATTAAACAAAACCTCGAATCGCCCAGATCTGTTGTTGACCTGCATATTGAAAAATTAACTGATAGCTGGAAACACCTCACTAATTTTGAAATACTGACAATGCAGTTAAATGCATTTGAAAAATATTATGAGCTGGCTGTTGCACATTACCTGTCCTCCCTAACTGTAATTCATGGAATAGGTGCCGGTAAACTGAGGGATGAAATACATGATATATTGCGGTTGAAAAAAGAAGTAAAGTCTTTTGTAAACCAATATAGTAATCAGTATGGTTATGGTGCAACTGAAATTAATTTTGAATATAAATAACAATCATGCTGCTTCCTGTTGATACCTGGGGACAGGTATTCTTTATTTTTATTCTGAGTATGTTTCGATACCTGGTTATTGGTGGCTTGGCATTTTTATTTTTCTATATCATTTTCAAGCACAAAGCTTTATTTGCCAAAATTCAAAAGCGATGGCCTTCCGGAAACGATTACCGGCGTGAGGTCTTTTATTCGGTTCTTACTTTTATCATTTTTGCCTGTACACATTTAATTTTAAATAATCAGTATATTAAGCCATACACGACCATATACAGGGATATTCATCAGCACCCTATGTTGTATTTCTGGATGGTTTTTCCTGTCATGCTGTTAGTACATGATGCTTATTTTTACTGGACCCACCGGTTGATGCATTATCCTGGATTATTTTCTTTTTTTCATGTGGTGCATCATAAAAGTACCAATCCTTCTCCCTGGGCGTCCTTTGCTTTTCAACCAACGGAAGCTTTTATTGAATCGGCCATTATATATGTGTTTGCTTTTACGTTCCCCGTTCATTTGATACATCTTTTTTCTTTTCTGATCTTTATGACCATCTATTATGTTTATGGACATTTGGGTTTTGAGATATTTCCAAAGGGGTTTAACCGCCACTGGTTTTTTAAATGGTTTAATATTTCTGTTAATCATAATATGCATCACCAGTATTATAAAGGTAATTATGGTTTGTATTTTACCTGGTGGGACAAGCTGATGAAAACAGTACATCATGATTATGATAAACGTTTTGAACAGGTGAGTAATGAAACCATTCAATTAAGAAAATCAGGTGAACAGCATGTCATTCAATGAGTTGATTACTTATATCATTTTTTTAATTGGCTTTGCCTTAACACCAGGCCCCAATATGATGCTTTACCTGGCTTATACTTTTGAATATGGCCGTAAAGCAGGATGGGCAACAGCTGCAGGAATTGTAAGTTCCTTTATCATTCATATAACAGCCGTTATTTTAGTTTTGGCGGCATTACTGGTAACTATACCAACTGCATTGAATATATTGAGTTATTGTGGTATAGCATACCTTCTTTATCTGGCAATCGAAAATTTACGGATTGTTCACTGGAAGGATACCGGTGAATCAAAAGAGATCAAAGAAACCGGTCATTTTTACCTGAAAGGTTTTATGGGTAACCTGCTTAACCCGGGTTCTTTTGTTTTATATTTTTCCATTATACCTCAGTTTATTCATCCTGAAAGGGGAAATGTCATTGCACAGGG
>JAYTOF010000223.1:0-14560 GCA_043747955.1 Chitinophagaceae bacterium | reverse complement strand
TAAAATATTTCAACCCTTCTTTACTACCAAACCAACAGGACAGGGAACGGGTTTGGGATTGAGCTTAAGCTATGATATTTTGAAAGCACATGGTGGGGAGTTAAAAGTGGAGACGAAAGAGGGCGAGGGAAGTGAGTTTATTATTTTGTTGCCTGTTATCTGAACTATGATTATCATGATTAGTAGATTACTATGATTAAATTATTCCTCAAATCATAGTTTTCAATAAATCAAAAAAATCATAGTAAAGACAAGTTATGATATAGTAAAAAGCACATGGCGGGGAAATAAAAGAAAATACAAAAGAAAATAGGGATCAGGATTTGTCATTATATTACCAGTTTAGAAATGGCATTGAGCCGATAACCAGTCAAAAACTGCAATCATGAAAATATTATTACAACACTTTTTGTACCTGGCGGTCTTTATTTTCTGCAGATCTTTACCCACATATACTCAAATACCGCTGGATAGCATTTCAACAAAAGTAAACCATCGTACCCCAGGAAAAGACTTATTTGACCTTGATAAATTACTGCAAATAACTATAAAAGGCGACATTCGTGCATTAGTAAATGACCGCGCAGACAAACCAAAGTATCATCCCCTTACACTGCATTATGGAGAAGAAGGCAACAAACAAGTATCACTTGCGGTTAACATGAAAACAAGGGGCCATTTCCGCAAGTTGAAGGAAAATTGCAACTACCCTCCTTTATTGATACACTTTTCAAAAAGCGATACCCTCTCCTCCTCTGTTTTCTGTAACAGTGATAAATTAAAACTGGTGATGCCCTGCAGGGATGACGAATACGTCATTCGTGAATGGCTCGTGTATAAATTATATAACCTGGTAACAGAAACAAGTTTCAGGGCAAGACTGGTAAGCGTGGTATTAGATGATCTTAAAAATAAAAAATCTACTGCTCCATTTTTTGGTATACTGCTTGAAGAGGAAAAACAAATGGCTAAACGAAACCATGCGATCAGTATAACCAGGAAACTGGGTCCTGCACAAACAGATGCCACTGCTTTTTTAAAAATGGCCGTATTTCAATACCTGATCGGTAATACAGATTGGTCTGTAGAATACCAGCAGAATATTAAATTGATTTTACACGATTCAAACATGGTACCTATTGCTGTTCCGTACGATTTTGATCATGCCGGCCTGGTTAATGCACCTTATGCCTCGCCAGCTGAACAATTAGAAATGAAATCCACCAGGGAACGCAGGTACCGTGGTTATTGCTTACGCGACCTGAAAGTTTTAGAAGAAGTTTTTGCGATGTACAACACCTTAAAAAAAGATATTTATGGAATTTTTACTGATTGTACTTTGCTGGATGCGAAGTACATTAACAGCACCATAAAATTTCTGGATGAATTTTATTCCACTATCAATAATGTAAAAGCGGTACAAAAAGAATTTGGGTACCCCTGCAATAAAAACGGAACAGGAAATATAATTATTAAAGGATTGCGGGAGGATTAACTGTAACTAAACAGGCAGTTACTTATTAAGTACAATTCCGGTATTCAGTATGATCTTGCATTGGTAATAAATACAGATATAACATTCCCGGGCTTACCGATGCTGATATAAAATTCATCCAGGTAACCGATCATTTGTTTTTTGCTGGCCGTGCTCAGTAAATTAAAATTATTGATCAGTGTATAGATATGTTCTTTTTGTTGTTTAAAAATATCCAGCACTTCATTTATTTCTTCTGGTGATCTTGGGTAACCCCGGTAAAGCCGCTGCTTCACATTCTCGATATCAAGTTTTTCATCGGGTATTGAATAGTCTGTTGCCACCAAACCCGAAAAATCAAAATCATAAGGCACAGGTAATGGAACAGCCAGTGGATCATCCGTGGATACGATCTGACAGGTATTGTGGCCGCCGGTCACACTCCAGTCTGTGTTCCCGATCATGTATTCAAAAATCGAAACCAGGGTCATTTGCCGCCGGTCTGTAGCTTCCTGCCTGAGCCTGGGTTTCTTCCATTCTATACAATGATTCCGTTTTGCCAGATCTGTCAGATCCTCCAGCAGAAATGCATATTCAAAAAGGGAGTTTTTCCGGCCACTGATGTCTTCAAAATTCAGTTGTAATAACCTCACCCGAAAACTTTTATCAGTAAGTAAATTATAGATCTTGTAGATAAGAAATTCTTTTAGTAAAAACTGTTCATAATATTTATTGGGCCTGCATTCGCTTACCAGCTTCAATGATTTTAAAGAATATAGAACAGCAGTGGATCTGTATTTAAAATTTAATTTTAATGGGGGTACATAACAATATTCCCGCCTGAATTTGCCACGTACTTCCAGCAATAAGCTGTCATTGATAATTTTTCCATCAAGGCTGGCAGTAAAAGCAGCAGGCAGGGAAAAGCCTTTTTTTTTATAAGGGCCAAATAAATTACGGGTATTGGTAGTTATGGTTGCCGTAATAACCGAAGTGTCGTTAAAAAATTTTACTTTATCAAAGCTTTGCGTTTGGCTACCTGCCGGCTGACAAATTGAAATACAGCCCAAAATAAAGATTGGAATTGCCTGTATCATCATAGTAAATATTTTAAATAAGGATAAAAATATCCAGCATGGTATTCACTTAATTTATTGGATTGTTTTTAAATACCAAAGCTTACTAATTTACTTTTTTATTCCACTCCCCTGCTACGTGCCCGATTTTCGTCAGGTACTTATTTACAAATTTCTTCAATAACCTTTCCTATTGATCCGCTGGGCATTTGAATATGAATCATGGCTGCGATAGTTGGTGCTATATCTGTCATGTAAACTTCCCGGCTGGACTTACCCGGTAAAATATGCCAGCCAAACCAGAGCAACGGTATGTGGGTATCATATGGATTCCATACCCCGTGGGTGGTGCCCATACCTTCAAAACCATCTATCCATTGCGGATCATAAATCATTTGAATGTCGCCACTCCTGGAGGGATAATAACCATTTTCCAATGCATGCCTGATCGTAAAGTTTAATGTGGTTTCCTGTAATGCATCTACTGAAAATGCCCTTGAAATACCGGGCTGCTGTATAAGGAAACCGATCACTGCTTTATTAACGTCATCCTTGTTCAGGTTTGCCGAACTGATGGCTTTACGGTTAAGAAAAACCTGGTAATTCAGCAACCCTATCAATAGTGAATCAACCTTAAATCTCTTTTTTAACAGATCGGTCAATTCAGTTTCCATTGCTAAGCTGTTCACACTTCCTGCAGGAATCTTATGTTCTTTTAAAAAGGAGGGAACATGACTAACACCATGATCAGCCGACAGGAAAACAAGGTATTCGCCTTTGCCGATCTGTTTATCCAGGTAATTCAAAAAATCACCCAGTTCTTTATCAAGCCGTAGATAATTATCTTCCGCTTCTACTGAATTGGGTCCAAAATTATGACCAATATAATCGGGGCTGGAAAGACTGATGGCCAGCAAATCTGTAATGGAATCGGCACCCAGTTGTTCTCCGATAATACTTGCTTTTGCCATATCAAATGTATAAGAGTTTCCATAAGGTGTTACGGGAAGCCGCTCATAATTTTTACCGGCAAACTGGTTTAAACTATAAGGAAATCCTTTAGCCGCTGTACCAAAAGGCTTGTGCTCCCAGGGCACTTCATCAGGGCTACTTTGTATATAAGTATTTAGCGGATAGAGTGTTTTCCAATCCTGTGCAAAATAGGTATCAGCCATTTTTTTTGCATTCAGTTCTTTTACCCAACCCGGCAATTCTTTAGTGTAATAAGAAGAGGTGATCCAATCCCCTGTTTTATTATTATACCAATAGGCTCCGTTTGCACTGTGCCCGGCAGGTAAAATGGCCCCACGGTCTTTAAGTGCGATCCCAATTACTTTACTTTTAAAATTAGTTGCCAGCTTCAGTTCATCACAAATGGTTGTTACTAATAAATTTTGTGGGCTCATTTGCCCTTCGGTACCGGTAAAGCCAATAGTGGTAGTATTTTCATCGCCTGTACAATACAGAAACTGAGCGTGCTGATAATCCCACCATTCATTCCCGGTAATACCATGAATAGCAGGTACCGAACCCGTGTAAATACTGGCGTGTCCGCTGGCTGTTACGGAAGGAGTGTAAGGTAACATGGTGTTTTCGCACGAAAAACCTTGAGTAAGCAATCGCCTGAATCCCCCCGTTTCAAGGTAACGGTCGTGGTAACGGTAAAGAAAATCCCAACGCATCTGGTCAATAACAATGCCCACTACAAGTTTGGGGCGTTGTATTTCTCCGGAAACAGGAAAAGAAATTATACCTGCATGTTGACCTTCAGCTGAAACAGCGAGAATACAAGTTGTTAAATAAAAAAATATTTTATTCATCAGAAATGATTTAAGCAGGTTTACTATAATTATTTCAGTAAATTTTGCATCACGGCATTTAAATTCCGGTGAACTAATGTACTCAATAAAAAAAGAGGTTCATCAATAATTTTCAGGCAATGTTTGCGGGGATTCTTATACCCTTAACATCAATTACTTTTTATGTTTGTGATGTTTTTTCTTTACAATAACTTCTTTCAAAACCAGTTTTTCCGAACCGCCCATGCCCCGAATTTCCAGGTCTTCAAAAAGCCCTTTGTCCGAAAGATCAAGTGTGTGGGAATTTTTCCAATCCAAATGGGCAATTTTAACCAACCTTTTTATTACATCCGGATCGTTTACTTCAATGGCCAATTCGCGCCGGTGATCAAAACTGCCGGGCGTTAAATTGATGGATCCAATGATCGCCCGGCATCCATCAGCCAACAGCATCTTGCCATGTAACCTCAGCGACTTAAGCTTATGTATTTTTATACCCACATCGTCCATGATCCTCAACCCTCCAACACCTTCCACCAGTTTTTCTAATTTTAAGGTGTGTGGCGGACGGGCCATTACATGTACTTTAACGCCACGGTTGGCAGCATGAACCAGCCGTTCAATGATCACCAGATCCTGGAAACGTTCGTTTTGAACAAACAAAGTATGTTTAGCTTCATCAATAAACCGGGCAATTCTTGTTCTGCCATTAAGGCTGCACCAGATAAGGCTTGTATGCTCCCCAGGATCAAAATTTTTCCGGTGCCAGTCTGATTCAAAACACAATATGATCTCTTTTACCTCATGTGGATGAGAGGTGATGATGGCATAATCCCTTGTTTCGGTCAGGTTTTTTGTTTCCCAGTTAAGTGATTTAATAAAAGCAACCTTATCATCAATGATCATGGATTTTTCGTGGGTAATAATAAAACTCGGATTACTGTCACGCACTTCAATACCGGCTTCCTCAAGCTGCCTTCGGGTATCTTCATTTTCCTCTTCACCGTTTCTCCTGTTAGGATTAAGCATCACTTTAATATCCAGCCCCCGTTTCCTGGCATCAATAACAGCATTGATCAGATCCGGATCGGAAAAAAGAAACATTTTGATCCGGATCGTTTTTTGAGCATTTTTAATCGCATCAACAATTGACTGACCCGTATCATCCGGAAGGATTATGATGGAACGATAAGACATTAGCTTTTTGTTTTTGTCATTAAATATACTTCATCCCTTCATTTACACAATTGATTTATCAGGCGAATGATCGGCCCACTCCTGCATTTTATGCAGTCCCGAATAAACTCCACCCCTTTCTAAAAGTTCCTCATGAGTGCCTTCTTCAGCAATGCAGCCATTGTTCATTACAAAGATCTTGTCTGCATCCCTGATGGTGCTAAGGCGGTGTGCGATCGTAATAACCGTTCTGCCGGACATCAGTTTTTCCAGCGCTTCCATCACAATTTTTTCAGACTCCGAATCGAGTGAAGCTGTTGGTTCATCCAGGATAAGTATAGGTGAATTACGCACCAGTGCCCTCGCAATTCCGATACGCTGCCGCTGGCCACCGGATAATGTAACTCCTCTTTCTCCAACAAGGGTATCATATTCATGTGGCATTTGCTCAATAAATTCATGGGCATTGGCAATAGTTGCTGCTTTAATTATTTCATCCCTGGTAGCATCAGGTCTGCCATAGGCAATGTTATCATAAACAGAACCGTAAAATAAAACCGTATCCTGCAAAACAAAAGCAAGTTGTCCGCGTAATCCATCGAGTGTTAAATCAGTAATGTTTTTCCCGTCCATCAAAATACGGCCGCCTGTTGGATCATAAAAACGGGCGATCAGGCTCACTATTGTAGACTTGCCACAACCGGTAGGGCCACAAATACCAATCCGTTGTCCGCTGTGGATCATAAGGTTGATATCATTTAATAAAGGAGTTCCCTGATCATAGGAAAAACTTACATTCTCAAAAACAATTTCACCGGTTAGCCTTCCCGGATCTTTTGCCCCGGGTTTTTGAGGAATACTATTATCTGTTTCAAAAATGGCCTGTATCCTTTCAAGTGCTACTGATGCCTGCGCTACCGTGCTTGTCAACTTGGCAAGGTCCTGTACCGGGCTGAAAAATTTATTCATATACCAGAGAAATACAGTGAGCGCTCCTATTGTCATTGCATTGGATAGTACCAGGCCTGCCCCCCGCCACAGCACGAATGCTGTACACAAGGCAACCGTAACAGTAACTGTTGGCGAAAGCACTGATTTTACCCTTCTTGCCCGCAGTGCAGCTGCAACCGTTTCTTCACTTATCTTTCTGAGTTTGTCTTCTTCAAACTCCTGCCGCCCAAATGCATTAACTGCCCTGATCGATTCCAGTCCCTGCTGTAATATAGTAAACATGTTGCTCTGGTCTTTCCTCACTTCCCGGGTTGCCTTTTTCATTAATTTTTTAAACCGGCCAACAAAAAAAAGTAAAAACGGTGTTACGGCAAGGGCAACAAGGGTGAAGTCAGCATTAATGTAAAACATAATTCCCACCATTCCCAAAATACTCAGGGCATCCACCAATATGCTTAACAGGGTTGCCGACGCAAAATCCTGAATGGTGGAAACATCAGCAGTAATGGTACTCAACAATTTTCCGGTTTGATGGGAATCATAATAGGAAAGGGACAGGTTTTGCAAATGGTGATATAATTTACGCCGGAGATCATTGGCTATATTCTGTGCTACCCTTTCATTGTAATAACTTTCCACAATACCTGCGAGTGAACCCAGGCCTGCTATTACCACAAAAGCAACTGCTGCCAGTGTGGCCAGCTGAATTTTATTATCTCCGGGAAATAAGTCGTTAACCCATTGGAGCCATCCCGGTAAAGGGCGTTGTTCAATTACATGATCCAGGATAATTTTAAGCGGCCAGGGAGTGGCAAGGCTGATCATTGTTTCGGCCAGCATGGCAATGATGATTACCAGTACCCATTTGCGGTATGGCCGGCAAAGTCCGATTGCCCAAAATACCATGACTATAAAAGATCGCTCCAGTGGGGCTGCCCTGTCCGGTGATACTTCATTATTAAAAAAATGATTGCCTGGCATGCTGGCTATTTATTAGCAAATGGTTTTATTTTAAAAGATAAGTTTTATTTGGTTAAAAAAGTGGAAATCAAAATGGCAGGTTATATAAAACTAAAAGAACAATTTGATATTTGTTTCTACTACTTCCCCGTGACAAACTTTTTTTATTACTGTATCATTAAATCCTTATGTCAATACTTCACAGATGCATTACTTCTTTTGGCGATTATTTAATGAATACTGCCGTTATCGCAGAAGTACCGGTCAAAAGATAAACTACATCCATTTGAATATGTAATTAACTGACCATTTACCATTTTGAAAACTGAAAAATCATAAATTTAAATATCAGCTAAGTAAATATACTAAACATTATCAGGATATGAATTATACATACTTTTTTAATACGGTTACTGCTGCCCATGTTTACTGTATGGATAAAAGAAATCTTTATTACACCAGACACAAATGGCGGGGAAAGGGATTAGGCATATCTTTAAGCTACAACATTTTTAGAGCCGGCGGATAGGGAGTTGAAAGTGGAAACAAAAGAAGCCGCCGATAACCCCTGGCTGAATGACCCGGTCGGGCAGGCGGCTGGATGGGATGAAGTTTCGGAGTTTAGTATTACTTTGCCAAAATAATTTTTTAATTCTTTAATTGAGAAAGTATGCATTTGAATTTTGTCTGGCTTATTATTCTGATAATCTACCTGCGAAGATATTTACATACCAAAACGCTATTACCCCAATGGGAGAAAGTGCTTCTTTACGGAATGTATGTTTCCATTGCTTTATTGGTTATAGATGTAACCATACCTGTAAGCAGACCCTTCACTGTGTGGTTTGCACATGCCATGCTTTTTTACCTCATTTACTTATCGCTTAACATAAAGGAATTTCAACCTGCCAAGTCAATTGTAAATGCCATAACACCTTTGATCCTGTTAAATTTTTTGGAGGATGTGACCAGGCTGGTAAGTATTTCTTTTTATAATGACTGGGAATACTATTTTGGCACAGCAAAAGTTTTCGCCTTTATATGGATGGTGGCCATGCTGATAATAAATAATAAGCAACGGAAGGCACTGGCGAAAGAAAGGTTAAAGGTTGAAGAAAAAGAAAAGGAATTTCAAATTTCAGAAACTTTAAAGGCAGCTTTGGAAATACAGGTATCAGAACGTACTGCAGAACTGAGGGGCCAAAAAGAAGAACTGCAGAAGGCAATTGACGAATTAAAATCCACCCAATCATTATTAATCCAATCAGAAAAAATGGCAAGCCTGGGAGAACTCACTGCTGGTATTGCCCATGAGATTCAAAACCCCCTCAACTTCGTTAATAATTTTTCTGAGGTGAATACCGAGTTGATTGAAGAAATGAAAATTGAATTGAAAGCTGGTAATCATGAAGATGCCATGGCTATTGCAAATGATATTGCCAGTAATGAACAAAAAATAAATCACCATGGCAAAAGGGCCGATGCGATTGTAAAAGGAATGCTGCAGCACAGTCGCAGCAGAAGCGGAGTAAAAGAGCCAACTGATATCAATGCATTGGCCGATGAATATTTACGATTGGCTTATCATGGGTTGCGGGCAAAAGATAAATCATTCAATGCTACCATGAATACCGATTTTGAAACGGGCCTGGAGAAAATAAATATCATTTCGCAGGATATAGGCAGAGTTATCCTGAATTTATTTACAAATGCTTTTTATTCAGTATCTGCAAAAAAGAAAATACAGATTGATGGCTATGAACCTACTGTTTCAGTAAGTACAAAAAAGCTGGCCGGCAAAGTGGTGATACGTGTAAAAGACAATGGCATGGGTGTTCCGCAAAAAGTACTGGATAAAATATTTCAACCCTTTTTTACTACCAAACCTGTTGGAGAAGGAACGGGCCTTGGTTTATCCTTAAGCTACGACATCATTAAAGCGCATGGCGGCGAATTGAAAGTGGAAACCAGGGAAGGTGAAGGAGCAGAATTTATAATTATATTACCTGTATAAAACTTAAATTCATCAAATGAAAATTTTAGTAGTCGACGACGAACAGGATGTAAAAATTCTTTTTGAACAACGGTTCCGGAAAGAGATCAGGGATAAGGAAATGGAATTTGTATTTGCCTTCTCCGGCGAAGAAGCGTTGGTTTATCTTAACAGGCATGAGCATGAAGCGGTGTTGATCTTATCCGACATCAATATGCCCGGTATGAGCGGCCTGCAGTTGCTTGAACACATCAAACAAAAGTACCACAAGCCACCGCCACTGGTGATGATGATAACAGCCTATGGTGATAAAGAAAATTATGATACCGCCATGCAACTGGGTGCCGACGATTTTTTAACCAAGCCGGTTGACTTTATTTCTTTAAAAGAAAAACTTAAAAAAATAAGCTGATGATGTCGAAAATATTAGTTGTTGATGATGAAGCGGATCTGGAAGTGCTCATCAAACAAAAGTTTCGCCAGAAAATAAGGGATCATCAATATGATTTCATTTTTGCTGTAAACGGGATAAATGCATTGGAACAACTGGAACTGCATACTGACATAGATGTAGTGTTAACTGATATCAATATGCCCGAAATGGATGGGCTTACCCTGCTTACCAAACTGGGCGAGCAAAATGGTTTATTAAAATCAGTAATTGTTTCTGCCTATGGTGATATGGAAAATATCCGCACAGCCATGAACCGGGGCGCATTTGATTTTATAACCAAACCCGTGAATTTTGAGGACCTGGAACTCACGATGGATAAAACCATCAAACACGTGAACCAGATGAAAGAGACCATGAAGGCCATCAAAGAAAATAATATTCTTAAAATGTATGTTGATGAAACGGTGTTGAATTTTATGGGCGGCCGTGAATTTGAATCATCCCTGATGGTAAATGAAATAGTGGAGGCCTCGGGTGCCTTCATCGATATCTGCAGTTTTACTGCCATCAGCGAAAATGAGTCGCCGGATACCGTAGTAAAATTGCTGAATAAATATTTTGACGTGATGGTAAAAGAGATCATAGCCCAAGGCGGCTATGTAGATAAATTTATCGGCGATGCCATCATGGCTGTTTTCCGCGGCGATTATCATTTAGACAGGGCCATTGATGCCTGCCTGGCCGTTCGAAAAAAAATTGAAGAACTTCCAAAAGAGCCGGTACATATTAATTTTTCACCAAAAGTTTCAATTGGAATTAACAGTGGCGAAATGATCTCCGGCAATATTGGTTCTGCTAACCTGCGCCGACTGGATTATACAGTAATTGGCGATGAAGTGAATGTTGCACAGCGTTTACAATCTGTGGCAAAAGAAAACCAGATCATTATCAATGAAAACGCTTATCAAAAAGTAAAAGAATCATTCAATTGCCGCAAAGTGGGCGAAGTGATTTTAAAAAACAAATCTACCGCAGCTGTGATCTATGAAGTAATGGATTAAATGTATATAGCAGCATTATAAATTATAATAAAGATCAGGACACCCTAAATCCGGATCTTTATTAATGTATAATTACAGGCTCAGATTATAGCCATCACGGTAATCTCTTTTAACAAACTGGTTTGCTTCCTCAAAATTGGTGATCTGCATATTTTTCGAATCCCATAACAATTTTTTTCGGCCCAGCCATTTATCCTCCCAACCTTTCAGTTTCGGATTCTTTAAAGTAAAACTCCGTAATGCCAGGTTACCGATAAGTATACTTTCAGTAAATGGACCGGCATATTCAAATGGCGAACTCGTCTCAGCATTTCCATATCCTGCAATACAGGCATTTACCCATTGCAGGTAATGACCTTCCTTCACCCTTACTATTCTTTCTTTGGGCATAGTTTTTTCAGTCATTAGTTTTGTCGGTAACAGTCTTGGATTTTCGCCATAACAATCCATCAATAATTTCCCTTTTTCCCCTATAAATAATACGCCCCCATCCCAGTTACCAAATGGTTCACCGGGTAACAGTTCATCGGGTCTTTGTGGTAATAATCCACCGTCATACCAGGATACTTTTATATCACCATTGCCATTTGTTTTTGGGTAGTTTAAATGAATGATCGAAGAAGGAGGACAGGCATCTGCATTTTGTGAATCATTCCACATTTCACTCCATATTGTTGCTATACTGCATTCTACTGAATCAGGATAAAGTATGGGAAGGATGCGGTAAACAGGATCCATGATATGACAAGCCATATCGCCTAATGCACCGGTACCAAATGCCCACCAGCCCCTCCAGTTAAAAGGCAGGTAAGCCGGATTATAATCTATTTTTTTTGATGGCCCCAGCCATAGATCCCAATCCAGTTCCCCGGGGATTTCATGATTGCCTGCAGGCGTAGGAATACCTTGCGGCCAAACAGGCCTGTTGGTCCATGCATACGCTGTATGTACATTACCGATCATTCCTGCATCAACCATTTCTTTTGCTTTTCTTACGCCCTCACCTGATCCTCCCTGGTTACCCATCTGTGTTACTACCTTATATTTTTTTGCAGCTTCTGTCAGCATACGGGCCTCATAGATATCATGCGTTAATGGTTTTTGGGTATACACGTGTTTACCCAATTGCATGGCAGCCAAAGTTGCAACCGCATGTGTATGATCAGGCGTAGAAATTGAAACGGCATCAATATTATTTTTTTCTTTCTCCAGCATTTCCCTGTAGTCACGGTAATAAGGCGCTTTAGGAAATTTCTCCCTGGATTTTACGGCCTGCCTGTCATCAACATCACATAAAGCAACAATACTTACATTGGGGCTCTTAGCAAATTCACTGAGGTCACTTTGTCCTTTGCCACCGGCACCAATACCTGCAATTCTTAACTTGTCACTGGGTGCCACAAATCCCCTTCCGAGAACATGGCGGGGAACAATAAAAAAACCGGCTGCGGCAATAGAAGTATTGCGGATAAATTTTCGGCGTGAAGCATTTTTAGACATATTATTTTATATATTTTATTTTGAATTAAAACTGATACATTCTTTCAATTCCTTTTCCGTATAGGTAAGTTTATACTGCTTAAGTACCTCATCAGGTACACCGTTCCATTGATTGGGCTTATTGCCGGCATAGCCGATATCCTTTACGCCTGTTTCTGATGTATAGAATCCGCTGGCAACAAGGTCACGCATTTTATTGAAGAAGGCCACACCCTGCGCCATATCAGGCTTTGCTTTTTTTGGATAGGCGATCTGGTCAATAATTTCTATTTGCTGGCTACCGGAACAATCTTTAAAAGCCCTGTTGAACCTGTTAAGGCATTGCATATCCAGCCAGCGCAGGCCACCACGCAATGGTATTTGATGAGATGGCATATCCTTTACAATAAATTCAATAAACGCCGGTACTTTAGCATCAGTAGCACTGCCACTCACTTCATCGGCCGGAATAATAATATCAGCAAGTATGGCGATGGAAGCCATTTCATCAGCAGTAAAAAAATTATCCATCGCCAGCAAACGTTTTTCATTTTCAATTTCTGCCGGGTTACGGTCAAGATCGAATTTTGGTTCTGCCGCCTTTTCTTTTTTATCTACGGTATTGCAGCCTGCCAATACAGTTGGCACTGCCATGGCGCCGGTAGCTAAAAGTTTTAAAGATTTTCTTCTATCCATAATTTATTTCTGATTTTAAATAATCAATAAAAAAACCAGGCAATATCTAACCATGAAAAGCACAGCGAAGCAATATAGCCGGTATTACAAATTATTTTTTTTCATTTGATCAATAATATATTCACTGGCCCGCATACTTAAAGCCAAAATGGTCCAGGTAATATTTTTATCAGCCTGTGAGGTGAAAGCAGCTCCATCCACCACAAAAAGATTTTTAATATCGTGTGCCTGGTTCCATTTGTTAAGTGCGGAAGTTTTTGGATTATTCCCCATCCGGGCCGTGCCCCCCTCATGAATGATCTCCCCGGGTTTTGAGATACCCCAGTTATTAGATTCATCATCATCGCCGCCCCAGGTTATTACCGCACCCATATTGTGCATCACCTCCTTAAAGGTATCCTTCATATGCTTAGCCTGCTTAATTTCGTAATCACTCCACTTTACATTGAAACGCAGAACAGGTATACCAAAACTATCCACTACATCGGGATCGATCTCACATAAATTATCTTCCCTGGGTATTGCTTCGCCCCTGCCCGCCATGCCAACTCCGGCACCATAAAAGAAACGATAATCTTCTTTTAAAGATTTACCATAACCACCGGCTTCTTTTTGTTTTCCATGAACAGCATATTTTCCATTCATGCTTTCTATACCGCCCATAAAACCATAGGCCGGCTGGCTCATGCCTCCCCAATATTCAATATGATACCCCCGGGGAAAATCAAGCTTCTTATTGTCAAGCCACCAGGGTGAATAAATGTGCAGGCCACCAACACCATCTTCATTATAACGTTTGCGGTCAAAGAGCTGCGGGAGATAACCTCCTAAGGCTGCACCAGTTGAGTCATGCAGGTATTTTCCTACTACATTTCCCGAATTGGCCAACCCATTTTCATGTCGCGTTGATTTTGAATTCAACAATAACCGGGATGATTCGCAGGCTCCTGCTGCTATAATTACCACACGGCCCATCACCTGGTATTCCATCATGTCTGCTTTATTAATATAAGATACGCCGGTAGCAAGCCCCTCTTTATCTGTCAATACTTCTCTAACCATTGCATTGGGTATCACTTCTACATTGCCGGTTTGGATGGCAGGATAGATCAACACATTGGGAGAAGAAAAATCAGCCTTGGCAATACTGCAGTTGCGGTTGCATTGTGCGCAAAAAAAACAGGCGCCCCTTTCAGTGGTACTTTCTATTTTTTTTGTAAGAATGGATAAACGGGAAGGGATCACTTTCACCTTTGCCTGCTCAGCTGCATTTTTTATAAGCAGTTCATGTAACCGTGGCTTTGGTGGTGGTAAAAATTCTCCATCAGGATCATTTTCCAATCCTTCATTGGTACCAAAAACACCAATGAGTTTATCTATTTTATCATAATAAGGTTTGATATCCTCATAACTGATGGGCCAGTCTTCGCCTAATCCATCTATACTTTTTCGTTTAAAATCTTTGGGTCCAAAACGGAGTGAAATTCTGCCCCAGTGATTG
>JAYTOF010000222.1:0-8970 GCA_043747955.1 Chitinophagaceae bacterium | reverse complement strand
GTAAAGCCATCAATCTTAGCCTTACTTTTACCCTGCTTTGTATTTTTATAGGCTTCATAGGCAATACTTAAGCCACCCAGGTCGGCAAGATTTTCACCTAATGTTAATTTGCCATTTACAGGTATGGTATCTAAAACAGTGTAATTGTTATATTGAATTACAACTTCATCGGCACGTTTTTTAAATTCATCAGCATCAGCTTTTGTCCACCAGTCCTGCAGGTTTCCATCAGCATCATATTGCCGGCCCTGGTCATCAAAACCATGGGTCATTTCATGTCCGATTACGGCACCTATGCCACCATAATTTATGGCATCATCTGCTTTAAAATCAAAGAAAGGCGAACGCAATATGCCGGCAGGGAAAACGATTTCATTCTTAGGCGGGCTGTAATATGCATTAACTGTCGGGGGGCTCATTCCCCATTCTGTTTTATCAATTGGCTTACCCAGTTTATTAATATTTTCTTCGTAACCCCATTGGTTGCAGCGGCGTAAATTTCCCAGAAAATCATTTCTCTTTATTTCCAGGCCTTCATAATTTTTCCATTTGTCGGGGAAACCGATTTTTTTTGTGAATGCATGCAACTTGGTCAATGCCCTCATTTTTGTTTCTTCACTCATCCAGTCCAGTTTTTTTATCCGGTTGTCGAAACTGATTTCCAGGTTGTTTACCAGTTCCAGCATTCTTGCCTTGGCATCCTGGTTAAAATATTTGTCAACATATAACTGCCCTAACAAATCACCTAACAGCCGGTCAATTAAACCGCTCATGCGCTGCCAGCGTGGGGTTTGTTCTTTCTGGCCGCTTAAAACCTGGTTAAAAGTAAAATTTGCATCAACAAAACTGCTGCTTAAAAACGGGGCAGCATCTCTCATTATGCCCCATTGTAAATAAACTTTCCAGTCGTTTATGGATACTGAGCCCAGCAGGGAATCAACAAATACCATAAATTTAGGATTGCTTACAATTACATTTTCCGGCTTTGTTTTATAACCTAATTGTGTTAAAATTATATTCCAGTTAAGGTTTGGTGTTTTTGTACTTAAGGCATCAACAGAAAATTTATTATATAATTTAACCGGGTCACGCATTTCCACACGGCTCATTTGTGCATTGGCAATGGTAGATTCAAGTTGTATTACCGTAGCAGCATTTGCCATTGCTTTATAATTTTCCAATCCACACAGCATAAACAGCTTTGTTATATACAAGCTGTATTCGGCACGTATCTTCTGGTTACGGGCATCATTCTTTAAATAATAATCCCTGTCGGGTAAACTGGTACCACCCTGGTTAATACTGATAATGTATTTAGTTACATCTTTTGCATCCTGTCCAACACCAATACGGTATAAGGGAGATGTTATTGAATTTGAACGCAGGTAATTAATATGATCTAATACCTGTGTTTTTGAACCCAGCATTTCAATTGCATCCAGGTAGGGTTTAATGGGTAGATAACCCAGTTTTTCAATAGCTGCACTATCCATACCACTTGCATAAAGATCACCCACACGTTTCATCAGCTCATTTTTACCACGATTACCTGCGGCATCTTCTAACAACCCTTTAAGCGCCTGTGAACTTTCTTCTGCTAATGCATCAAAACTTCCCCAACGGGTTTTTGAAGCGGGAACGGGGGTATTTTTTAACCAGTTACCATTCGCATATAAATAAAAATTATCGCCGGGTTTTACGGTAAGATCCATGTTGACAGGGTCAATAAATTTTTTTGTTTTTTGTGCCGTTAAGGATACAGGCAAAACAAACATAAATAAGGCTGCTAAAACAACCAATACCAGTCTATTCATAATTATTATTTTTTTAATTGTTAAAATTAGGGATACTTGAATAAATACCAATAATAAAAATTGTAAGCGATAATAAAGGGATCTTAAGTTCAATTAAAACCGGCTTTTGCTTTTCCTGTAATATTGTATTTCGGATTATTTCTTTCTTTAATTTTGAATTCAATTTAATGTAATAGAAACATTGTTAAGATATACCGGAGTTTGCCTTTTATTGTTTTTTTCGGTTGCGTCATTTGCACAAAACACATCCCCTGATCCCGGCTTGCTGATCGGGAGTATTCTGGATGCAGATAACAGTAAGGCTGTATCAGGAGCAAGTATTACCTTAATACTGCTTTCTGATACTTCAAATCAAAGAAATCAAATCAGCCTGAAAGACGGGGAATTTATTTTTAATAAACTTCCTTTTGGTTATTACCGTTTACAGGTTTATGCTGTTGGCTATACAAGCCTGGTATTGGATAGTATTTATATCCGCCGGGAAAGATCTGATTTTGACCTGAATGATATCAGGCTCAATAAAAATGTTTCTCTGTTGCGTGAAGTGATCATTTATGCAGAAAAACCGCTTATCGAAAATAAAGACGGGAAAATAATTTTTAATACCGGCGAATCAGCTTTAAGCTCCGGGGCAACCACAACCGAATTATTAAAGCAAACACCATTGGTGAATGTTGATAATGATGGAAAAATATTATTGCGGGGTAAAGAAGTAAAGATTTTGATAGATGATAAGCCGGTGGAACTGGACTCCAAACAATTACAGGACCTGATGGAAAGTATGCCGGGCAGCCTGATAGAACGAATTGAAGTGATGACTACCCCTCCACCACCTTATGCAAATGAAAGGGGAGGTGTAATAAATATTGTAACCAAAAAAAGCAAGGTTGGATTCAATGGCAGAATCAATATTAACTATGGAACAAGGGGCGAAGCTGGCATCAGCGGTAATTTAAATTACCGTAAAAATAAAATGGCACTTAATTTTTCCGCGGGATATGGCTACAGTGAATTTACCGGAAACAGTTATAGCAACCGTCAGAATTTTTTTACCGATTCTTCCAATTTTTTTAATACCACAGCCAAAAGCACTAATAATAACAGGCGGCCTAACCTGCGGATCAGTTTAGATTATGACCTGAATAAGCGGCAGAGCCTTAATTTTACTGCACAATACAACAGTAATCATGCGGCCAGTGAAAACAGTACCGAATACATCAATTTAAACCGGTATTACACGGTTTATAAATTAAGCAATCGAATTTCGGTAACGGAAAATAAAAACTGGAGCCCGGCTTTTAATCTTACCTATACCCTTAAAGGAAAAGATCCTAAAGCGATTCTGAAGATCATGACCGGGTTTAATTTTAATGCCGGCAATACTGAAAAAGATTTTTATCAGCAATACTTAAACCCTGATCATACAGCAAATGGGTCAGATTCTACCCAGGAGCAAAACACATTTATTAAAAACAACAGTACCAGTATAAGAATAAATTATGATAAACCATGTAATGACAGGAAAACCTCATTGAATTTCGGGGCCAGCTATAACCGGTACAACAATCACAATATGTTGAATACTGCTTTTATGAAAAAGCCTGAAAATGAATTGGTAAAAAATGAACTTTTAAGCAATGATTTTTTCTTTCATCAAACCATTTACGGATTGCGGGCATCTGCACGGTATGATATTGTACCGGATTTTTATGTGAATGCCGGCTTACAGGCGGAATATACGCAAACGGATTTCGATTTCAGTAATATCAGTAACCGCTATTTAAATAATTACTGGTCATTATTACCTTTTGCCACCCTGATGAAAAAATGGAAGAACGAAGTGAGTATTAACTTTAGTTATAAAAGATCGGTACAAAGGCCCAGGTTGAATGAATTAAACCCAGGCATTGATTATACTAATCCGTATAATACACGCTCGGGTAATCCTTTTTTGCAGCCTTATTATGCCGATAATTTTGACCTTGGCTTAGGAAAGTGGAACAAAAAATACAATATTAATGCCTCAGCAGGCTATAATGCACTGCAGCATATTTATGGCTCTATTGAAACACTGCAGCCCGATGGCAGCACTTTTACAACGTGGCAAAATATAAGCGGACGAAAAGAGTATGAGACCAGTGCATGGGGTGGATATACATTGAGTAAAAAAGCAAAGGCTAATTTAAGTTTTGGTTATACCTATAATGTGTACAGCCTTTACGACCGAACTGTACGTTTTTTCCGAAATGGAGGTTCATTTTATTCAACCTTGAATGGCAGTTACCAGTTTACAGATCTACTGAATGCTAATGCAAGTTTTACTTTTAACCGGTTTGCTAATCCACAGGGTACGGTAAGAAATACATTGAACATGAATGTCGGTGTTCAACGGAAATTTTTTGAAAAAAGGTTTATTATAACCTTCAATGTAATTGATCCTTTTCGCCAGCAGCAGAATATAAATTTTACGTACGGCAGTAACTTTAACCTGGAAAGCTATAGCACAACCAACAGCCGTAACTACCGCATAGTGCTCAGTTATGTATTTAAAAAGAAAGCAAAATCTGGCAGGGATGAATTGTTGAAAAAATTGCAGAAAAAATAAGGGAGATCACTTATTCTGTTTTTCACTGAAATTTAGCCGTTTTGCCAGCCAACTGTCTTTTACCGGGATGATCCATTTTTCCATCAGATCCTTTTTTGATAAAACATTATTGTTGAAATATAAAGTTTCAGCATTGATGAAATTATTTTCGACTGCATATTCTAATTGATTTAGTGGCAGCAGTTGAATCCGAAAGCTATCGGATTTATCTTTTGACACAAAGGCGAGGTTCTGCCTGTCGAATAACTGAAGTTTAAATTTTTCTTCTATTGATTTAATGAGGTGAACAGAGCTGTCGGTACTGCAGCCACTTACCCCTGTAGCAGATTCATCAGCCATCAGCACAATAAATTGCCCAAAAAATAAATTGGCAAATCCTTTTACGGTATCACCATGACTTTTCCAGTTTGCAACAAAATCATGCAGCATTTCTTCCATTTCCAATGCTTCGCTTATGAAAAACAAACGGCTGCTTTGATAGATCCATACACGGGAACTGTCGTTAAAACCTGGTGGTATGTGTTCTTTATATTCGAGGTTCATAAAAGAAAGTTAATGGTCATTAGTCAATAGATCGTTAGTCAATAGTCAATAGTCAATAGTCATTAGTCATTAGGTCATTTGTAATTTTTAAAAGCGATATCCATTATCCTGTATCCTGTATCTTGTATCCATTATCTTGTATCCTGTATCTTGTATCCTGTATCAATTCTCTATCGATGCTGCAACCAGCTCTGCAATATCCAATACCTGTACTTTCTCTTCTTTATTACTGTTTTTTACCCCATCGGTCATCATGGTATTACAAAAAGGGCAGGCTGCTGCTATAACAGATGCACCGGTTTCCAACGCTTCATTTGTTCGTTCAATATTTATACGGGTGTCCCCTTTTTCTTCTTCTTTAAACATTTGTGCACCGCCTGCACCACAACAAAGGCCATTGCTGCGGCAGCGTTTCATTTCTACCAGAGAAACATCAAGGGCTTCCAAAACCTTACGGGGAGCTTCATAAATATTATTGGCCCGGCCTAAATAGCAACTGTCGTGGTACGTAATTTTTTTGCCTTTAAAAATTCCGCCTCCGGTCATTTTAATTTTCCCTTCATCAATCAGCTGCTGTAAAAATGTGGCATGATGAATGACTTCATAAGTGCCACCCAATTCGGGATATTCATTTTTTAAAGTATTAAAACAATGCGGACAGGCTGTTACAATTCTTTTAATACCATATCCATTCAAAACCTGTATATTCTGGTAGGCCATCATCTGAAACATGAATTCATTACCTGCACGCCGGGCAGGGTCGCCGGTGCACATTTCCTCTTTTCCCAAAATGGCATAATTTATTCCTACTTTATCAAGAATGGAAACAAATGCTTTGGTGATTTTTTGTGCCCGCTGATCAAAACTTCCGGCGCAACCCACCCAGAATAAAACTTCGGGGTTTTTGCCTTTCGCCATCATTTCAGCCATAGTTGGAACATGCATAGATTATCTTTGTTTTTTTCTACAGGTAATTTAAATAAAATTGTACACCAGGTTGTACAAAAGTAAATGATTCAATATTAACCAAAACCAAAGAAGTTTGGCTTTTTAAATACCTTCGTATCAACTGAAGCAAGTGAAAAATATTATAAACCGGATAACTAATTGGGAGGCCTGGCCTTTTAAACTGTTGTATGCACCCATTGCACCGGTTTGGGGCTGGTATATTCTTAAATCGGGCTCAGTATGGTTTTTTACCCCAAGCAATCCGAAAATAACTTTTGGCGGTATGGATGGTGAGCCAAAGAAAGAAATGTATGATCTGTTGCCCAAACAATTATATCCTGCTACATTTAATGTTTTACCTCATCAAAGTTTTATTAAAGTAAAAGAATCATTGCAGGAAAGCAATATTCAATATCCCTTTATAGTAAAGCCCGAAGTTGGATGCCAGGGAATCTTATTCCGGAAAATTGATAAGGAAGAAGAATTACAAACTTATCATTCAAAGATTCCTGTTGAATATATTGTGCAGGAATTGGTGAATTATAAAATGGAAGTAAGTGTGTTTTATATCCGTCATCCAAAACAGACTAAAGGAATGGTAACCGGTTTTTTACACAAGATACCATTACAGGTTGTTGGTACCGGGACAGATACTTTGGCAGATCTGATCAAACATCATCCCAAGGGCCATAAAAGAATTGGTGAAATGTACAGTAAACACAAAGACACGTGGAATGAGATAATTCCTGCCGGTGAAAAATATATGCTGAGTTATGCTGCAAATCACAACCGTGGGGCCTATTTTATAGATTTAAAGGAATATATTGACGATAAACTGGTTGCTATCTTTGATGAGATCAGTAACAATATAAATGATTTTTATTATGGCAGGTACGATATCATGTGCAATAATGTAGAAGATCTGAAAAACGGAAAAAATTTTACCATACTCGAATATAATGGCTGCGGTGCAGAACCAAATCATTTTTATGATACCGGCTATACCTTACCGGGCGCTTATAAAGAAATTTTAAAACACTGGAAAGCTTTATACCGGATCTGCAAATACAACAGCCAACAGGGTATAAAGCCATGGCCTTTTCAAAAAGGAAGAATTTTTTTGGGCGAAATAAAAGCGCATTTTAAATTGATCAGAGAGGCTGATGCGAAGATGTTGTAAACATTTCTGTTATACTTCAGTTGACGGCTTTTTTATTTTAAAAACAGCAGCATAAATTTTAGCAATATCCCAGTTGCCGGCAGGAAAATAAAGTGCAAAGAATAAGGCCATGCCCAGGCTAAAATTTTGAGGATTGAATGTTCTGTCGAGTATATTACCCGGATAGGCAAAAGAACTTTGAACGGTATAACCACCAAACTCCAGAAACCCCATAGCCACCAGCCCATATGCATACTGGGCATAAAAAATCAGGTTGCGTAACAGCAAAGAGACAGGGACCATACACAGCAGGTAACAGGTAATAATCTGCCACCAATATGTAAATTTTGCTATCTGCATGTAACTGCCAAAATAATTCATACCCAGCCCAAAAAAATATACTATAACTTAGATCAGGATAAGTTTCTTATCTCCTTTTATCTTTTTCTATTAATCGGCTAAAGATCGTTTTCATTGATTATAATTTAGAAATAGTAAAAGCTGCAAACCGGCCATGGTGAGTAATGGAAACAGGAATTTTTATTTTTTCATTTTCGGCATATAAAAAAGGGATTCCGTTTTTATCTTTAAAAACATATAAACCATTTTTTACCGCACCGGTTACTGATGCATAGCCATTAATTATTTTTTTATAAATAATCTGTTGCTGTTGATATGGATCACATTGGGGTAGCCGGAAACAGTAATTTATAAATGTATCCATGCCAGATTCATCTGATCTTGCAATGCTGTAAATATAGTTTTTGGCAGTGCTGGTATCAGTATGATAAGTGTTGTTATTAATTTTCACTTTCCCGTTTTGTCCGGTTAACAGGGTGCAATTGAATTTCTGAGGGGCAAAAAACCTTCCACCATATTGGCTGCTGTATATCTTATATGCACTTTCTTTCATGCTCCATAGCTTCCAAACCATTTCATCGGGTAAAGCGGCTTCCCGGATATAGCGTTGTTCCTGCAGTGTAAATATCTTTTCAATAAACCCTTTTCGCTTCCAGTTGCTTTCAACAGCTGCTGTTGCAAGATCAATGATATCATTACCTGTCACTTTTCAATGAGTTTGGTTGTTATGATTTCCATAGCGGCTTTTACGGTGAGCATTTTTTCCATTGACTCATTATCAATCACTATATCAAATGCAGTTTCTATGTCCAGGATCACATCAACCAGATTGGCAGAATTGATCTTAAGGTCTTTCAGAAAATCAGTATTTTCATTCAGGTTTTTAAATCCTTCCTCATCTTTTACATAGGGCTTAACAATTCCTTTCAGCAATTCTATTAATTCTTCCTTATTCATTCAATGTATTTTTTAAAAATTATACAGGCATTTATATCACCGAAACCAAAACTGGCTTTGGCAATAACCTGCAATTTATTGGTTTCTATAAGTTTTTGTGGTATTTTTTCTGTGCCAATGCATGTTGCTATCTCCGGATGTACATCTTCGCAATTTATAGATGGAAAGATATATCCATTTTTTAAGCCCAGCACTGCGGCTACACTTTCAATGGCTCCGGCAGCTCCCAGGCAATGGCCGGTCATTGATTTTAAGGAATGTATAAATGGAAAGTCATTTCCTTTTCTGTTTAAAGCTGCTGCCCAGTTTTGTATTTCTGTTGCATCTTTGGCTGTTGCTGTTAAATGTCCATTTATCAGGTCTATGTCATCAGCATTGATTCCGGCATTTTTAACTGCATCTTTTATACAACGTTGTACCGCCTCCGTATTAGGGGCTGTCATTGTTCCGCTGCCTCTTTGTCCACCTGAATTTACAGCACCACCGGCAATCTCTCCATAAATTTTTGCACCCCTTTCCAGTGCACTGGAAAGTGATTCTAATAATAATGCACCAGCCCCGCTTCCGGGAACAAAACCACTTGC
>JAYTOF010000221.1:0-12439 GCA_043747955.1 Chitinophagaceae bacterium | reverse complement strand
TGTCCAGTGCAACCAGTCGTGTGATGGTATTTTTTGCCCTGGATACTGATGAAACCATTTTTTATTTGTAACATCCCAGCTCACCCTGGGCACCTGCATACGTCCGCCAGGAAATTCAACGAGGTATTGTTGTAAAGGTGTAAAGCCAAAGATAAACTTCACTTCATAATCATGGTTCTTTCCATCTTCTCCCTGTGTATTGATAATAAATTTCCCGTCCTTTTTAAAAAAATTGCTGGTTACGCCATCGCCGGTAAAAGTGGCGTTATTGAAATTGCCGGTAACGGTTGAATCGTTTGCCGGCTGCATGGCCATAAAGTGATGTGATTGTTCCCAGTCATGATTCTCATTGGCATGGCAGCTTTTACAGGATTTATCGCCTGCAAATTCATTTTTGCCCGTTTGTAATAAATTATTTTTTGACTCTTTAGGTTTACACTGTTCGAATAGGGTGATTTCACAAAAAATAAAGAACGCAAAAACGATCATTACAATTAGGGGGGATTTTTTAAACATAACATAATTTCTGTTTTAATTTACAAATCCAAGATAAACCAATTATTGTTGAGAAATTTATCAGCTATTAGTTAAAAATAAAACAGTATAAACAGACAATAATTTTTTCAATGATTTTCCAATTCGAAAAATCAACAATCAATTATTTCTTTTAGAAAGTAAAAAAACATTCAAACTTAGGCTGAATAAAATTATTCGCCGGTCAAATTAAAAAGGCTGTCAACAAAATCCTTTTTATCAAATACCAACAGGTCTTCGGCCTTTTCCCCCACACCAATAAACTTAACGGGTATTTTAAACTGGTTTGCTATGGCCAGCACTACACCACCTTTGGCAGTACCATCCAATTTTGTAATTGTTAATGCAGTAACGTCCGTTGCTGCGGTAAAATGTTTGGCTTGTTCCAAAGCATTTTGGCCGGTACTGCCATCCAGTACCAGCATTACTTCATGAGGCGCATCAGGAATAACTTTTTGAATAACCCTTTTAATTTTAGTCAGCTCATCCATTAAATGAGCTTTATTATGCAGCCGGCCAGCCGTATCAATGATGATCACATCTACATTTTTGGCAACACCACTGTTCACGGTATCAAATGCTACGGCTGCAGGATCACTGCCCATCTCTTTTTTTACGATAGGTACTCCGGCACGTTCACTCCAGATAGTCAACTGGTCAACAGCCGCTGCACGAAAAGTATCAGCTGCTCCCAACAAAACAGATTTACCAGCCAGTTTAAAATTATGTGCCAGTTTACCAATGGTTGTTGTTTTGCCAACGCCATTTATACCTACCACTAAAATGATGTGTGGTTTATGCCCGGCGGGTAATTCATAGTTTTCATAACTGCTGTCCTGCGGAGCATTTACTAAAATATTTTGAACTTCTTCTTTTAGAATTTTATTTAATTCAGAGGTATTCAGGTATTTGTCTTTGGCTACACGCTGTTCTATCTGTTCAATAATTTTAACCGTAGTTTCAATTCCCACATCGGCACTCACCAATGCATTTTCCAGGTCATCAAGCAGTTCTTCATCAACCGTACTTTTTCCGGCAATGGCTTTTGTTATTTTGCTTAAGAATCCTTCCCGGGTTTTTTCCAATCCCTGGTTAAGTGTTTCCTGCCGTTGTTTTTTGCCGAATAATGTATCAAAGAGTCCCATGATTTACATTTAATATTTGATGTTGGATACCGGATACTGGATACAAGATGCATGATACAGGAAATCGGAAATGCTATTCCAAATAATTCAAACTCCCGGTATCCGGTTTCTCTAAAATAAACAAAGCCTCCCGAACCATCGAGAAGCTTTACAAAATAATTTTATTCATACCAGAAAACTTAGCTGGCTAAGTGTTCTTTGATTTTGTCTTTGTGAACGATCGCTTCCTTAAAAGTATATGCACCTGTTTTAGGGCTACGCAATGTACGTATAACTTTTGTCCAGTTTTTAGCATCTGCTGCTGCTTTCTGGTCTTTGGTTTTTATCGCGGTTTTAGCTGCTTTTGCCATGGTATTTTGTTTATTTGTTAATCAGTTAATCCGTTTAAACGTGTTAACCAATTTAAGGATTAATGATCTTATTTGATTTCTTTATGAACAGTTACCTTCTTTAAAATAGGGTTCAGTTTCTTTAATTCTAAACGCTCAGGCGTGTTCTTTTTGTTTTTGGTGGTAATGTAACGGCTTGTGCCGGCCATACCGCTTGTTTTGTGCTCGGTACACTCCAGTATAACCTGTACCCTGTTACCTTTCTTTGCCATTTTAATTTATTTATTTATTTAATCTTCGTTTTTAATCTTCTTCCTTTTCCCTCCGCAACGGTGGTGAGTTGGGCATTAGATTTTTTCGCCTGCAGCACGTAACTTCTTCACAACAGACAGCAATCCGTTCTTATTGATCGTTCTTATTGCTTCAGTTGATACCTTTAGGGTAACCCACTTATCTTCCTCAGCAAGGAAATAACGTTTGATCTGCAAATTTGGTAAAAACCTGCGTTTTGTTTTAATATTTGAGTGAGAAACCTTATTTCCGGTGATCGGCTTCTTTCCTGTAACCTGACATACTCTGGCCATAGTGCTTATTTTTGGACGGCAAAGGTAAGGTTTAATATTAATAATTGCAGTTTGAAAAGGAAGTATTTTTGACATTTTATTTAAATCCGCACACATTTAAAGCCAAATTGTTAATAAACCTACCTTTAACGCTATGAAATTAATATACAAGATCTGCCTTTTTTTCCTGTTGTTACAGCCAGTTCAAATTACAAGGGCATTAAACAACACAGCAGTAGAATTGAAAAAGGGGATGGTAATAACCAGTTCGATACAGGTAAAAAAAAGAATGTACCGGATCATGGGTTATGATTCCCTTAACCGCCCGGTAATTTTAATTAAAGGCAATAATATAACTATAGATTTTAATAATGCGCTGTTACTGGGCAATGCAGCTGATCAGTTGCCTGATACATTTTATGGACTGGCCATTTTGATCAAAGGAAATAACATCACTATTAAAAATGCAAAAATCAGGGGTTACAAGGTTGCCTTGATGGCTGATGGCTGTACTGATCTGAAAATAGAAAATTCGGATTTTAGCTATAATTACCGGCAACAGCTACAAAGTACCTGGTTGCGTGAAGATGTTAGTGACTGGATGAGCTATCACCATAATGAAAATGATGAATGGCTGAGATATGGCGCCGGTATTTATTTAAAAGACTGCAGTAAAACAATCATCCGTAATAATATAATAACCGGCGGGCAATGCGCACTGATGATGATGCGCAGTAACGATGGTTTGATAACTGACAATGATTTTTCATTTAATTCTGCCATTGGCATTGGTATGTACCGCAGCAGCCGCAATAATATTTTACATAATAAACTGGATTTTAATGTTCGGGGACATAGCCACGGCTTTTATAACCGCGGACAGGATAGTGCAGGCTTTTTAGTTTTTGAACAGTGCAATGATAATGTATTTGCCTGCAACAGTGCAACACATAGCGGAGATGGATTTTTTTTATGGGCAGGCCAGACTACAATGGATAACGGCGAAGGAGGATGCAATAATAATTATGTTTATAAAAATGATTTTAGCTATGCCCCGACAAATGGAGTGGAAATAACTTTTAGCAAAAACAATATTGTTGATAACATTATTAATGAATGTGATCATGGCATCTGGGGCGGGTATAGCTGGAATACTTCTGTTCATGGAAACCGGTTTTATAAGAACCGGATAGGGATAGCCATTGAACACGGACAGCATAATAATATAAGTGGCAATATTTTTGAAAGTAACAAACTGGCTGCCATAAAGCTATGGGCAAGAAAAACACAGCCGGCCGACTGGGGTTATGCGAAAAAAAGAGATACCAGGAGCCAGAATTATAATTTTTGGGAAAACCGTTTTAAAAATGAATCCATTGCTTTTGACTTTACTTTAACTTCTGATTTAACGCTCTATAAAAATATTTATCAAAACATAAAAACTGAAATCAAGAAAGACAGCTCTGTGGAGAACCTGGAAATTAGCCCATATGAAATTGCGGATACCACGGCTGTGATCCCCGAAATTATAAACACCCTGAAACAGACTGAAATTCCGGTTACAACTTTTAAAAAAGGCCGCGATCAAATAAAGATCACTGAATGGGGACCATATGATTTTAGATATCCCATCATCTTTTTAAAAAAGATCGACAGCAACAATATTTATCATTTTGATGTACTCGGCCCCAAAGGAAAATGGAAGATCAGAAATACCGGGGATGTAAAAAATATAAGCCAGCTTGAAGGAACATTCCCCGCAGCAATTACTGCTCAAAAAAATGGCATTGATGTACAGCTTGCCCTGGAATATAAAGGCGAAGCTTTTACCGACCGGTTTGGGAAAATACAATCTGCCAATAAAATTTTTAATTTCGCATTCAGGGATTTTAAACCGGTAATTAACTGGACAGTAAACTGGTACAGCTGGGATGCCGGCCATGATCCAAATAAAAATTATGAGCAGTTTAAAAACGTGTACAATAACAAATCCTTACAATCTGAACAAACTGAACAGATTGATTATACCTGGTGGGGTGAGGTTGGAAAACAACTTCCCGCTGATTCTTTTGCCACCGTTGCTGTAGGAACCGTTGAAGTTGAAGAAGGATTGTATAACCTTAGTGTTACTGCAGATGATTTGGTGAAAATATATGTAGATAATAAAATAGTGATCGATTTTTGGGATGTATCAAAATATAAATACGATGAAGACACCCATCACAATGCCGCTATAAAACTAAACGGAAAGCATACCATCAGAATTGAGCATGCAGAGAATGCCGGGTACGCAACTTTAATTTTTAAACTCATCCCGATCAATAAATAATTATGACGAAACATACCCTGAACACAGTTTTTAATAACAACATGGCTTTTACGGCAAACATTAATGGCCATGATGTAGTAATGGATACTACTGCCGATGATGGTGGAGATGACAGCGGCCCCAGCCCCAAACGCCTTATGCTGGCCTCACTTGCAGGATGTACCGGCATGGACGTGGTTTCAATATTAAATAAAATGAAAGTGGATTTCAGCAATTTCAGCATCGATATAGAGGCTGCGGTTACAGAAGAACATCCCAAAATCTATAAACAGGTAAAACTCATTTATAAAATAAAAACTGATCCTGTAAATAAATCAAAAATGGAAAAAGCGGTTTCCCTTTCGCAGGAAAAATATTGCGGGGTAAGTGCTATGTTCAGGGCATTTGCTGAATTAAAGACTGAAATAGAATATATTGAATAGCAGCTGATCGAATTGTCACCCGGGTAAAGGATCAATTCAATATTCCCGAATTAATCAACTTTAATTTCCGTTGCTCTTTTGCAATACGGATCATTTGTAAAGTAACGGCCAGTAAGATCAGCATTACACCGATATAAAATTGAGGATGCAGGTTTTCATTCTCCCTGAAAAAAATAAATCCGAGTATGATACCGTAAACCGGCTCCAGGTTATAGGTAAGGTTTGCCGTAAATGCTGATACTTTTTTTAAAGCATTTAACTGCAGATCAAAACTGATTACCGTACATAACCAGGCTAATACAAACAGCCATAACCAATCTGTTGATGTTGGTAAATAATATAATGCCGGAAACTGTATTATATATAAAGGCACTAGAAAAGTTAATGCAAGCAGGCCTCCGCCCAATTCATACAACGTGAGAATTTTTGGCGAATAAGTAAGTAATAATGTCTTATTAAAAATAGGAAATAACGCACTGCCCATAGCGGATAATATGCCAAAGATCACCCCCAATTTATACTGCGGATGAAAATCGAAAATGATATAGATTCCGGATATAGCTATAAAGCCCAGTGCTACTTCAATTAACGATATCCGTCTTCTTAGGATCAATGGCTCAAAAAAAGAAGTAAAAAACCCGGTAGCACTAAAACATACCAATGCTACAGAAACGTTGGCATATTTTACACTGCCATAAAAGGTAACCCAATGAAAAGCTACAATGGAACCAACGCCGAATATCTTTAAAACATCTTTAAACGGAATTCGAAGTAATTGTTTTTTGAAATATAAAATGACACCTAATGTGAGCACCGTAATTAACAGGCGGTACCAAACCAGCAAACCTTCATTCAGCGTGATCAATTTACCAAGTATCGCAGTAAACCCTGCTAAAAAAACAGCAATATGCAGTTGAATCATCGCTTTTTTCATGGAAGCAAAGATAAGGCCTGGTTACCAACCCCATATCGTCCACCCTGGTGGATACAAATAGAGAATATGACAGTGGTGATTGTGCTTTGTAAAATAAATAATGCCTGAGTTATTGGGTAACAAAGGAATTAAGATGAACTGGAAAATAATATGTTTGGATAAGTTATAAGCACCTCCTCCTCACTTTTAAAGAAGAGGTAAGGAAGTAAGGATGGCTGGCGAGGTTAAAACCCTAAACATCATTATATTTGCCAACTTATAACCTAAATATATTATGAGCTTTAAACGTATCAACAACATTACCGGATGGGCCGTTTGCATCATAGCATGCGCTGTATACATAATGACAATGGAAGCTACAGGCAGCTTGTGGGACTGTGGAGAATTTGCTTCCAGTGCCTACAAACTTCAAATACCTCACCCACCGGGAGCACCTCTTTTTGTATTAATAGGCCGCTTATTTATGGCACCTTTTGATGCTGATCATGCAGCAACCGGCATAAACCTTATGAGTTCACTGGCCAGTGGCTTCACTATTTTATTTTTATTCTGGAGTATTACCCATTTTGCACGCAAACTGGTAATGAAAGGTGCTACAGAATTAAGCAACGAAAAAATTTTTGGCATCATGGCTGCCGGTATAGTTGGCGCATTAGCTTATACATTTTCTGATTCTTTTTGGTACAGTGCTGTTGAAGGTGAAGTATATGCATTGTCCTCTTTTTTTACTGCGGTAGTTTTTTGGGGTATGTTAAAATGGGAACAAAGTGTAGATGTTGAACAGAAAGAAGGCATTAAAGGGCATTTTACCAGGGCCGACCGCTGGATAATCCTGATATTTTACCTGATGGGTTTATCAATCGGTGTTCACTTACTGAACTTATTAACCATTCCGGCCATTGTAATGATCTATTATTACAAGCGTTATGAAAAAATAACAAAATGGGGAACTTTTTGGGCATTCCTTATTGGTTGCGGTATAACCGGACTTGTACAAAAAGCGGTTATAGTTTGGACCATTAAAGGAGCAGGTAATTTTGATATATTTTTTGTAAACAGCTTGGGCCTTCCATTCTTTTCAGGTTTTGCGTTCTTCTTTATTTTTATTGCTGCTTTGGTTTATTTTGGTTTGAAAATAGCCGGTAAAAGAAACTGGAATTTTTTAAAACTGGGGCTTTGGAGTTTTGTATTTATGCTCCTGGGCTATTCCACTTATTTTACAACACTGGTACGTTCCAATGCAGACCCTTCAGTTGATATGTTTAATGTGGACAACCCGGTTAACCTGGTTGGTTATTTAAGCCGCGAACAATATGGTGATTGGCCCATTTTATACGGCCAGGATTTTACAGATCAGATTCAGGATTCCAAAGTAACGGAAACCTATGTAAAGAGTAACGGTAAGTATGAGAAGAACGGAAGGAAAATGGAATATATATATGCTCCTGAAGACATGCACCTGTTTCCCCGAATGTGGGATCAAAGTAACGACCAGGGCCATGCAGATTATTATGCCAACTGGATGGGACTGGTTAGGGATAAAAGCGGAAACCTGGCAAGACCCGAAGGCGGAGATATAAAACCGACAATGGGTGAAAATATAAAATTTGCTTTATCCTACCAGGTTGGCTGGATGTATATGCGTTATTTTATGTGGAATTTTGCAGGCAAACAGGACGATATACAGGGTGTACATATGAGTAATGTGAGGGATGGTAACTGGAAAACGGGTATCTCCTTTCTGGATAATTTCAGGCTGGGAAACCAGGATAATTTGCCAGATAGTTTAAAGAATAATAAAGCAAATAATAAACTTTTTGCTTTACCCTTTATATTAGGTTTACTTGGTTTGGTTTTTCAGTTTATGAAAGACAGAAGAGACTTCCTGGTAACCGGTTTACTATTCTTCTTTACAGGGCTGGCTGTTGTATTTTATTTAAACCAGGCCGGTAATCAGCCCAGGGAACGTGATTACGCTTTTGTGGGTTCTTTTTATGCATTTGCAATCTGGATCGGCCTGGGTGTGTTGTATGTAAAAGAATTATTTGCCGGATTTATTAAAAACAGGATGATTGTAAATGTTGCTGCCGGCGGACTATGCTTACTGGCAGTGCCCGTATTGATGGCAAGTCAGGAATGGGACGACCATGACCGCAGTAACAAAACACTGGCAAGAGACCTGGCCATTGATTACCTGGAAAGTTGCGCCCCCAATGCTGTTGTAATTTCTTTTGGTGATAATGATACTTACCCGCTTTGGTACGCCCAGGAAGTACAGGGCATACGAAGGGATATACGTGTTATTAACTCCAGTTTATTAGGTACCGATTGGTATATTAATCAACTGCGGTATAAACTTAATGGCAGTGATCCTGTAGATCCGATATGGACCGCGGCACAAATAGAAGGTGCCAACAGGGATGTTCTGTATTCAACAGAAAGAGTTTATGGAAATAATGCAACACTGGTAAACAGGTACAGGGCCAAAGCAGGAATAACAACCGATCCTTCTTTACCGATGGATCTGTATACCATGATGAAAGACTATGCCGGAAGTGATGACCCCAATAAAATTGAAAATGACGGAGAAGGTAACAAGATCAATATTTTTCCTTCCAAAAAAGTTTCCATTCCGGTTGATATAAATTTTGTGAGGCAAAACAAAACAGTAAATGCAAATGACAGTGTTGTTGCTGAAGTAGTATTTGATATTTCCAAGAGTTTGATCTATAAAAATGATGCAGCTGTACTAAATATCATTGCCGCCAATAAATGGAAACGCCCTATTTACTTTACATCGCAGGATGCCGGTGGAATTGGTTTTCAAAACTATATCCGCCAGGATGGATTAACCTACCGCCTGGTACCCGTTCTTAATAAAGAAGTAAATGAAACACAGGTAAATGATGAATGGGCTTATGATAAGATGATGAACAAATTTGCTTCGGGAAATGCTGATAAACCGGGTGTTTATTTTGATGAAGAGAATCGTCGCCATTTAAATACCATTCGTATGGCTTATGCTGTGGCTTCACTTGATATGGCGAGAAAAAACAAAAAAGCAGAAGCCAAAAAAATGCTGAACAAGGTTGATAAGATGATGCTTGAAGAGAATTTTCCTTATGGAATGGTTTCCCGCAACCAGCAACATAACTGGATCTCACATATGCTGTTGCAGGCTGCCTATGTATCTGAGGATACTGTTTTAGCAGCCAAAATAACAAAAAGCTTAAAGAAAGACCTGGAACAACAGCTTAGTTATTATGCTTCTTTAGATGAAAACAAAGCCGGTAATTTTGATTTTACAGATCAGTCAGGCAGAAGTGGAGGCGATAAAAATGCAGCCGAACAACTATTAATGAGGATCATGCAGTTTGAGCAGCAATTTAAAACACCGGCATTACAGCAGCAGGAAACACCGGGGCAAATAAGTAATCAGCCACTGGTTCCGGTTAAACCGGGAGATACCCCGAAAAAGAAATAAAAATAACAGCATGTTAAATGAAGGTCCCCTGTTCCATACAGGGGACCTTTTTTATTTAACATCCCGAACAAAGCTATACAATCATTTGTTTCGTAATTTAGTAAATAACTCATTCCATAAACCAATACAAATTTGTTAGGTTATAATTTCAGCAGATACGATCCCAATGAACAAAGCAAATCTCCCTTTGAGAAACTGCTGGACCTGTTTATGCAATTACTTACCTACACCAATGGCGATTTTAATGAAGCCATGCAATGGCTGAATGAACTGGACAAGGAATATAAACTCACCAACAACGAATATGGCATTGGTGATTTTGTGGATGACCTGAAAGACAAAGGATATATTGATGAAAAAAAAGAAACCGGCGAAATAAAAATTACAGCTAAAACAGAGCAGGGCATCCGTAAAAAAAGCCTGGAAGAAATTTTTGGTAAACTAAAGAAGACCAGGCAGGGCAATCACCAGACCTTTAAGCCCGGTGGTGGTGATGAAATAAATCCGGAAACCAGGCCCTTTCAGTTTGGTGATACCATGGAGCAGATCGATTTTACCAACTCCATCCGCAATGCCCAGATCAATCATGGTATTGACAGTTTTAAAATGCAGGAAGATGATCTGGAAATACGGGAGACTGATTTTAAATCGCAAACTTCAACCGTATTGATGATCGATATCTCCCACTCGATGATCTTATATGGTGAAGACAGGATAACGCCGGCCAAAAAAGTAGCAATGGCCCTGAGCGAATTGATACAGACCAAATACCCTAAAGACACATTGGATATAGTGGTGTTTGGCAATGATGCCTGGACGATTGAAATTAAAGACCTCCCCTATTTACAGGTGGGGCCTTATCATACCAACACGGTTGCCGGACTGGAACTGGCGATGGATATATTAAGAAAGCGAAGAAACCCCAATAAACAGATCTTTATGATCACTGATGGTAAACCAACCTGTTTAAAAGTTGGTGCCCGGTATTACAAGAACAGTTGGGGGGTGGATAGAAAGATTTTAAACCGCTGCATGAGCCTGGCTACACAATGCAAGAAATTAAAAATCCCGATCACCACTTTTATGATCGCCTCTGACCCATATCTCCAGAGGTTTGTACAGGAATTTACAGAAACCAATAATGGAAAAGCATTCTTTGCCGCACTGGATAAGCTGGGGGCATTTATATTTAAGGATTTTGAAAGTGGTAAGCGGAAGACCGTGTATTGATGTTTTTACCGGTGCTGTTTTTTTAGCCGGTAAGTCGGGAAGGCGTAATAATTAAATTGAAGAATGTATACTTTAACTGAAATAGAAGAATTTATTTGCAAAGAAATAGTTGATTGTGCTTACAAAGTGCATAGCAAATTAGGGCCAGGATTATTAGAAAAGATTTATGAGGCTTGTTTTTGTCATGAATTAAGTAAAAAAGAAATTCCCTTTAAACGTCAGATAAAATTGCCGATAATATATGATGGGCTTGAATTTGATGAAGGACTGAAATTAGATGTTTTGGTTGATGCTAAAATTATTTGCGAATTTAAAGCTGTTGAAATTGTAAATCCATTATGGCAGGCACAGGTCATCAGTCATCTAACATTAACGAAACTTCATGTTGGTTTCATTCTAAACTTTAATGTAGCTATTATGAAAAATGGAATCAGAAGGTACTGTGTAGAATAACAGCAAAACGTCTTACCGGCTTCCCGGCAAAACAAATTCTTAACAAAAAAAACGTCTTACCAACTTACCGGCTATGAACAAAAACATCAAAACACTCGGCGAATTAAAGAAGAGCGGCTATGTTTCCAAAAGCATCAAACAGGAGATCCGTGAAAACCTGATCAAAAAGATCCAGGCAAAAGAAAATCCTTTTCCCGGTATATTGGGTTATGAAGACTCAGTGATACCGGATACAGAAAGGGCTTTATTATCGCAACACAATATTTTGTTTTTGGGCTTACGTGGACAGGCAAAAACACGTATGGCCAGGCAGATGATCAAACTGCTGGATGAATACATACCCATCGTTGCCGGCAGTGAAATTAATGATGACCCATTGAAACCGGTTTCACGTTATGCCATTGACCTGGTAGAAGAGCAGGGTGATAAAACACCGATAGCCTGGTTGCACAGAAGCCAGCGTTATGGTGAGAAACTGGCAACGCCGGATGTAAGTGTTGCCGACCTTATCGGTGATATTGACCCTATAAAAGCGGCTAACCTTAAATTGAGTTTTGCCGATGAAAGGGTTTTGCATTACGGTATCATTCCAAGAAGCAACCGCAGCATTTTTGTCATCAATGAATTACCTGATCTGCAGGCAAGGATACAGGTATCGTTATTCAATATTCTTGAAGAAGGCGATCTGCAGATCCGTGGTTTTAAATTAAGATTACCCCTGGATGTATTATTTGTATTTACCGCCAACCCCGAAGATT
Source organism: Chitinophagaceae bacterium (assembly GCA_043747955.1). Taxonomy (GTDB): domain Bacteria; phylum Bacteroidota; class Bacteroidia; order Chitinophagales; family Chitinophagaceae; genus Ferruginibacter. Next base: position 258 of record JAYTOF010000221.1, on the reverse strand, counting down.
ATACCAACAGGGGCAGTATAGTTACACCACTTAAAGACAGGATAGAGAGCCAGATATTAACACATTATCCGAAAACTTTAGAAACTGCTTTGCAGATAACCGAACAGGAAGCTGCCATACATGAAGCACAACAACAAAAAGTAAAAGTGAGTGACCTGGTTAAGCGTTTGATCGAACAGGTAGCTTTTGAAGCCCGTGTTAGTGAACTGGTAGATAAAAAAAGTGGTGTGAGTGCAAGGCTTAGCATCAGTGCTTATG
>JAYTOF010000220.1:0-6197 GCA_043747955.1 Chitinophagaceae bacterium | reverse complement strand
CATCACATTCTGTGCTGTTGAAAATATCATCTGCCAGTGGCAATTTATGTTTTCGGTAATTATCGGTTATTTTATTGCGGGCAACTTTGTAAAGCCAGCCCGTTGCCTGTTCGATAGGCTCGGAATTACCTGCAAACTGGTAAAAAACTTCCTGCAGAATATCTTCTGCATCTTCTGTACTGGCTACCCGTTGCTTAATAAAACCAAACAGCCGGTTGCTTATTGCTTTTATGGTATTGGTAATATTTTTATTACGCTCCGCCGTCATTTCTAGTGCTACTGCCATTGCTTCGTCTTTCTATATTATTGAAGACGAATGACCGGTATTTATATTTTAAAAAGGAAATTTTTTTTTGTAAGCAAATCAGTAGGTATTGGTCATATCCTCATCAACACATATAATATAATCGGCCTTGCCTTTATTTTCAGCCAGTAATTTTTTAATGTCTTTTTGAGAAACGGTAGTTACTGTAGCTATTTTAAGTTCCGGCCTGGCTTGTTTTAAATGCCATACAATACCGTCATGATTTTCGGAATGGTAACTGCCGTTATAATGAATGAACAGGTTGCCCGCTACAAAGTACTTTAAAATAAAATAAGCCATAGTAGCATCCTTACTGGCCTGTGCCTTGGGCATGTTAGCCGAACCATGGCCCGCCATCATCGTCATCATATTTTTATAGCCGGGCAGGGTAGAGTCATAGGCAATAGGCAATGGAGCTATCCATGCTTTTGCTGTTGCGGGAATTGTATCCAGTGATTCAAATCCGCCTTTTGAAACCAGTGCAGCATAGCGTCGTGGTATATTGGTAGCAGCAAATGCAATTTTATTTTCTTTGGCGAAATTTACCAGGGGCGCATAGTCGGTAGGATAGTTTTTCCAGAGCCGGGCATTGCTGTCTAATCCTTTAGCCGAAAGTTTTCCCTGCAGGTACATATCCAGTGCGGGCTGGTTATCCTGTTCAAACATTTCGGCGCCCAATACCAGGTTACGGTTTTCTTTACAGTCTTTGGTGATCTCCAGTTCCATCCAGTGGCTGATGGCATTATTATGAAATTCACCGATCATCACAATATCTTTTTTAGATATTTCCTTTATCATTTTATTATACGAAACCTTTTTACCATCGGCATTATATAAAACATAGGCAGGTTTTTGCTGGGCAAAAATGGGGGTAAAAAGAATAAACAGTGCGACGGCTAAACATATTTTTTTCATAAAAGATCTTGAACAGGAAAGGTAAAAAGAATGCATGAGAAACGGAATAATAATATAATGGTAACCCGAAATCTGGATTAAAAGATTATATTTGAAATACTAAAACTAAATTATTATGTCATCAACAAAAGCATATGCTGCTCAGGACACAACGGCTCCGCTTGCCCCCTGGACCATTAACAGAAGAGACCCCAAACCACATGATGTGCAAATTGAAATCAAGTATTGCGGAGTATGTCATAGTGATCTTCATTTTGCCCGTAACGATTGGGGAATGACGATCTATCCTGTTGTACCCGGACACGAAATTGTTGGTGTTGTAACAGCAGTAGGTGATCATGTGAAAAAATTCAAGGTAGGCGACCTGGCGGGTATTGGCTGCCTGGTAGACAGTTGCAGGGAATGTGATAATTGTAAAGACGGACTGGAACAACATTGCAGCGGAACAGGCGGCGTTTTTTCATACAATGGAATGGAAAGAGACGGCAGCGGTGTAACCTATGGCGGCTACAGTAAAAATATATTGGCGCATGAAGATTTTGTTTTACACCTTACAGATAAACAACCATTGGAAGCTATAGCCCCCTTACTATGTGCAGGCATTACCACGTACTCACCCCTGCGCCACTGGAAAGTGGGTAAAGGACAAAAAGTAGGCATACTGGGATTGGGTGGTTTGGGCCATATGGGTGTAAAGCTGGCGGTTTCTATGGGTGCAGAAGTTACGATGTTGAGTCATACCGCTTCAAAAGAAAAAGATGCAAAAAAATTGGGGGCACACAAATTTGTATTAACAACAGATGATGCACAGGTAAAATCCGTAGCCAATTATTTTGATTTTATTTTAGATACGGTTTCGGCACAACATGATTATAATTTTTACCTGGGTATGCTGAAAACAAATGGGAATATGGTTTGTGTAGGTGTGCCACCTCCCGGAGCTCCGGTGATACCATTCAATCTTATTTTTCAAAGAAGAAGCCTGGCGGGTTCATTAATTGGCGGACTGCCCGAAACACAGGAGATGCTTGATTATTGTGCTAAACATAATATAGTAAGTGATGTGGAAGTGATAGCGATGAAAGACATTAATGAGGCTTATGAAAGGATGATTAAAGGGGATGTACGGTACCGGTTTGTGATTGATATGGCTACCCTGTAGAAATTATAAATTCATCACCTGCTACACGGCAGGCTCATGATGAATTATTGAGCTGTCCTTTTGGGACAGCTTTTTTATTCCGGTAAAAAATTTGCTCATTTTGTCCGTAACTTTCCTTTAATAAACGTAGTGTATGAAACTCAAAAAAATTATTACTTTTTTATTTCTGGTAGTTATAACCAATAGTTGCAGCATCAGTAAATATGCTAAAACCAACCGCAGTTATAAAAAACAGGCTAAGGCATTCTCCAAAGAATTACGGAAACAGCCACCGGCAATCGACAGTGCCATGATGGCCCGGCAATGGGTGGGCACTACTAACTTTGGAATGCGTAAACCCAACTTTGTTATCATTCACCACACCGCACAAAATGCCTGCGATACCACATTAAAAACTTTTACACTTCCACGTACCCAGGTAAGTGCACACTATGTAATTTGTAAAGACGGAACCATACATCATATGCTTAACGATTATTTACGGGCATGGCATGCCGGTAACAGTAAATGGGGTAATGTTACTGATGTAAACAGTGTGAGCATTGGTATTGAGTTAGACAATAATGGGTTTGAATTATTTACCGAAGCACAAATAAACAGTTTATTGCAGGTGCTTAAAAAAATAAAGAAGGATAATAATATACCTGCCGCTAATTTTATCGGGCATTCCGATATTGCTCCAAAAAGAAAAGTAGATCCCAATAAATATTTTCCATGGCAGTTGCTGGCACAAAATGGTTTTGGTAACTGGTATGATACCGCTAATGTAAAATTGCCCGATAATTTTAATACCATACAATCATTACGAATCATTGGCTATGATACAAAAGATTCTGTTGCTGCCATTAAAGCTTTTAAACTGCATTTTATGCAGCAGGATAGTATTCCTGCAATAAGCGAAGCGGATAAAAAAATTATTTATGAATTGAGCAAGAAGTATTAGAGGCAGATTATCTAAGTGCAGCATTAAACGGGAAAACACAGAAGTTCACTTCTGGCAAATCTGCACTTAAAAATATCTCTAAGTATTTTTAAAAAAAATTATGAAACCATTTATTATGGCCGTGGTTGTAATCATGTAATTATATTATATTTACCTGTTTCAGTTGCTGCTGAAACAGATAGCTGTACTTGCTTACTGAAGTGCCAGCAGTAATCATTTAATCAGAAAATACCGGAAACATCATGAAGCAACTTCATTTTATTGTATTGGTCATTTCAATTATCACAAGTCTGCCAGGTAATGCCCAGAACTTCAACACAAAAAATGAAGCCTCTTCTATCTTTAATAATACCGACCTGGGCAATGCAGCATGGATAGGTACACAAAAAACGTTACCCCTTTCCGATTCTCTCTTATTTGAAGTTGATCCCGCCCCCATTTTTCGTAAAGAGTTTGTAGCAGAAAATAATATTCGCTCGGCAACTTTATATATCAGCGCAGCCGGATATTATCGCTCTTCACTGAATGGTATCAGGATAGGGAAAAATTACCTGGATCCGGCATGGACAAATTTCAGCAAGAGAATTTATTATTCCGCGTATGACCTGACTAAAGATATCCGCCCTGGTGCAAACTGCCTGGCTGTTACATTAGGCAAAGGTTTCTATGATCCACTCCCCATGAAATTGTGGGGCAACCTGAACCTGAGAAAGGCGCTCCCAACCGGCAAACCGGTATTTATTGCTTTTTTAAAAATAGAGTATAAAAATGGCAAATCAGAAGAGGTAGTTACGGATGATTCCTGGAAATGGACCGGTGGCCCTATTCAAAAAAACAACGTTTACCTCGGCGAGGTGTATGATGCCAATAAAGAAATACCGGGATGGGCAACTGTTGGTTTTAAAGATGATGCCTGGAAACAGGCATTAAAATTTGAAGGACCGGGAGGCAGGTTACAAAAAGCATTCTTCCCTGCCGTACAAACCAGGGATATTATAACCCCGGTGTCTGTTTCAGCAGTACAAAATGGTAAGTGGATTATTGACATGGGTGTAAATTTTACAGGGATATACCGCATTCATCTGAAAGGGCGACAAGGCGATACAGTTACTTTGCGTTTTGGAGAAAGGGTATATCCGAATGGAGAACTTAATCCCATGACCACCGTTGCAGGCCAGATCAAAAGAGCAAATGGCGGCCCCGGTGCACCGGCCATTGCCTGGCAATCGGACAGTTATATTTTTGGTACTGACACTGATACCTGGTACAGCCCTGAATTTACTTTTCATACGTACCGGTTTATGGAAATTGCAGGATCGGCTGTAAAACCGGGCATCAATGATATTGAAGGGGTTTCTTTAAATACAAATGTGGAGCACATTGGCCATTTCTCTTCTTCAAATGAACTGATCAATACAATTCAGAAAATTACAGAAAGAACATTCCTGGCCAACCTGGTAAGTGTACAGTCTGATTGCCCGGCCCGGGAAAAATTTGGTTATGGCGGCGACCTGAATGCAACCTGTGAAGCATTTATATACAATTATAATATGCAGCAGTTCTACCGTAAAACCGTGTACGATTGGGTGGATGCCATGAACGATTCCACCTTCGTTGATACGGCTCCTTATGTTGGGATAAATTACTGTGGTCTTAGCTGGGAATCGGCTTTCCTGCTCACCCAATACGATCTTTTACTGTATTATAACGACAGGTCCATCGTCAAAGAATTATATAATACCAACCTGGCATGGATGCAGAAAGCATATAGGATACACCCGGATGGGATCGTTGATGAAGGGCTAAGTGATCATGAAGCGCTGGAGCCGGTTCCGGTTGAGCTCACAGGCACCGCTCATTATCTGCAATGTGCCAGGATCATGAAAAAATTTTCTGCAATCATGGGTGACCATGTGCATGAAAAACAATTTGATGAACTGGCCGTCAAATTGCAAACAATTATTTTAAATAAGTTTTGGCGACAGGCCGTAACTGAGCCGGTAAACAAACAAACATTATTTGCCACTTTGCTGTATCATGATATGATACCTGAGGATGAATTGAACAGGGCAACAGATTCTTTATTAAAAGCGATAGCTGTACCGGGAAAACATTTTACCACCGGTATTTTTGGAACCAAATTTATTCTGGAGGCTTTGTCAAAGACCGGTAATGCAGAAGCTGTTTATAAAATTGTAAACAGCAGGACATACCCGGGCTGGGGGTATATGATCGACAGGGGAGCCACAACGATCTGGGAAACCTGGAAAGAAAGCGATGATACCTATTCTAATTGTCATCCAATGTTTGGTATGATCTCCGAATGGTTTTACCGGTGGCTTGGCGGTATACGGCCCAACCCCGATCATCCGGGCTTTGAAAAATTTTTCATTAGCCCATGTCTGCCGGAAGGGTTATCCAATGTGTCTGTAGTGTGCCATTCCCCCTTTGGTGAAATTATATCAAACTGGAAAAACAACGGTAACGATAAACAGGTATTTGAAATAACCATACCGCGGGGCAGCCGTGCATTGGTTAACCTGCCGGTAACAGTGCAACAAAAATTAACCATTTCTAAAAACAGTAAAGGCCAATCGTTTTCACAAAACAGAACTGATAAAAAACATGTTTCTTTTGAATTGCCTGCGGGAAAATATACGATCTCGGTTCATCAGTAGCTCAATTTATTCCGATGATATTATAATGGGACCTTAAAAATAAAGTTTGAGATCCTGGTCATATTTTTCAATGGGGTATTTATTGCTACCCTGCTGTTACTATAGAAATAAGATAACTTAAAAGTGGTTGTTTACATCTTTCGCTACCTTAGTACTATAATATTAATATAATGAAAAAGAAATTTATTTTATTAA
>JAYTOF010000219.1:0-2935 GCA_043747955.1 Chitinophagaceae bacterium | reverse complement strand
TATCATCGTGTCCTTTACAGGTTTAGGGCATCCCAGTACATCACGCACAGTAACAATATACCTTACATTATCAGTTGGGTTCACCGATACGGGATCAGGAATATTAGCAGCTGTTAAAAATGCAGTTGGGCTCCAGGAATAAATACTGCCACCAGCGGCATTCAATTGTGCCGAGCCTCCCAGGCAAATATGCTGATCGGGCCCCGCATTGGCTGCCGGATAGGGTATCGGAGTAATGGTTATATCATCCTGTGCCATACAGTTTCCGATATTTCCCACAACATGGTAGGTTGTTGTAACAAGGGGTGTTGCCGTAGGGTTTTTTAAAGTAGGATCATTTAAGCTGTTGCCGGCCGGTATTTCTGTCCAGAGGTAACGCAGGGCATCACTGGTGAGTTGCAAAACAACTTGATCAGTTGCACAGATGGTCGTATCATTACCGCCAAAGAGGGTAACAAAAAGTTTTACATCTACTTTTACCGAATCGGTACCCACACAACCAAAAGGATCAGTAAGGGTAACATAGTATGTGGTGGGTACATCGGGGCTTACCAGCGGGTTAGCAATATTTATATTATTGATATTGTAATTGGGGCTCCATAAAAAACTGCCCGTACCAACCGCATTTAATTGTAACGTATCAATAACGCAGATTAAAGTATCGTTGGTAACAGCTAATGCCGGTTTATCTAAAATGTCGATTGTTTTCAGAATGGTGTCAATACATCCTTTGCTTGTTGAAACGATAAACTCCACATTATAAGAGCCGGTGTTGGCATAAACATGTGTTGGGTTTTTTATTGTAGAAATATTTGAAGGCGATCCAAAATCTCCAAAGTTCCAGATCCATTTATCAACTAATCCATAATCTGCCGTTGTAAGATCAGTAAATTGAATAGGTGTGTTTTTGCACTGGCCCGCAAAATTAAAATCGGGGCGAAAGCCAGGAAAAACTTTTACAATCGAAGTTGCAGAATCAGAACAGGCCAATCCACGGTTAACAACTAATTTCAAAATAAATACACCGGTATCTGCATACGTGTGTATCGGTTCAGGAACTGTTGATGTGTTACCATCACCAAAATCCCAATAATAGCTTTGAATATTATCAGGTAGTGCAAGATTTTTAAAATTTAAAGTAAATCCATCACAGCTTGGATAATTGTTCAATAATGTTGCAGTAGCTATTGCGCAGTTATTTACATTTAATATAAAATCTTTTCTGTGCTTTCCGATTAAAACACCATTTCGGTATTCATTGATACAAACGCAAACAACATATCTGCCCGGATTTTGTGGTGCGGTACCGGATATAATTCCGGTTTGTGTATTTAATACAGATCCTGAACCAAGCGGGTTAGTACCTGCATAACCATTAATATAAGAAACGGATTGGTAGGGCGGAGTTGATGGTGTCACATTCGCTGAATTAGTGGAATTGCCACGATCAAAAGCATTGCAATAAGAATAGACCAATGAATCGCCGTCAGGATCAAAAGCGCTAAAATCAAAAGTAAAACTGGCACGATAACAAACCGGGGCTAATTGAGTTCTGAATTGTGGGCTGCTGTTATTGCCGGAAGCTAATTGATTTGTACCCGGTATGGTGCAGATATATGTAGAACCTTCTCCCTGTGCAGGTTGATTTTGAGTAAGTACATTCTGAAGTGGAAAAATTCGGCAACAGGTCTGATAAGCTCCTGTATATCCATTTGCATTGTTGGGTAAATCAATAGTAAATTCAAAAATTCCAATACTATAATCTAATAAAGGGGGGTCAGTCATACATATAGGAGGGGGTACAACCGGTACTGCTGAAGTACTGGTAAGACTAACATTATATGGAGAGCCTGGCATTGGGGCATTATTATCATTATTATATATACCGATAAAAACGCTTGATGGCATTGGGGCACCCCCACCATTGTTATCCCTGAATAATCTTAAAGTAATTCTGTATTTTTTTGTGTTAGGTGAACTTCCGGGACCCAGATACTGATAAATCATTTCTCCACCCGAAATATGATTGGCATAAACATCTGAAAATGCAATAGTGAGGGACAAAAACAAAAACATTAAAAACTTCTTCATTAGTTGATATTTTTTCCGGAAAGCTGTACAGTTTATCTATACAGGGTACAGACCTAAAAATACGCCAATTCGCTGTTTTACAGATGAACTATTATTTAATAAAATGCAATAAGCTGTTATTTATTGCATTATTCCGGGTAATTAGCGGATATAGGCAGGATATTAATAAATTAAATATGTGGGCAACTGAAAGTAAGATTCTTGAGGTTTTCGTTATTGCTGATCAACCAAGAAAAATTTGCATCACCTTATCAGCACCACCGTCCCTTTTCTGTTTATTTTATTATTTAAATAATCAACCCCTTCTGCATACCAGATATACGTTGCTGCTTCCTGTGGCCTGCCGCCAAAACTTCCAGTCCAGCCAGCGCCATTGCCAGTGCCGGAATACAGCATCTGCCCCCAGCGGTTAAATACCCTGAAAATATCCAGTGATCTTAAGCCCAAAGCAATGGGTCTGAAAATATCATTGTTACCATCGCCATTGGGGGTAAAGGCATTGGGTACATAAAAATCAGGTTTTACCTTAAATACTTTTACCCGGATACTGTCCGTATCAAAACAACCGATGGCATTACTTACCCTTACCACATATTCAATATTATTTTGGGGCAGGGCAACCGGGTTATAAATAGAAGGATCATTAAGCCAGGTTGTTGGTGTCCAGGCATAATTGATACTTCCGGTAGCATTCAATTGCAAAGGCTGATCAATTACAACCGATGTATCTCTTGGCCCTGCATCCGCTGTTATCTTATCTACAAAAAGTATCATCGTGTCCTTTACAGGTTTAGGGCATCCCAGTACATCACGCACAGTAACAATATACCTTACATTATCAGTT
>JAYTOF010000218.1:0-7292 GCA_043747955.1 Chitinophagaceae bacterium | reverse complement strand
TAAACTATTGTGGGTGCTGGATTTTCCGCTGTTTGAATTTGCCCTGGAAGACCAGGATGGAGGTGGTGCAGGCCGTTGGGTAGCAAGGCACCATCCGTTCACCAGCCCCAAACCATCTGATATTGATATGATGATTAACAATTCGCCAAAGGTTGAAAACATAGAAAAATACCTGGAACATCCTTATGCAAACATTAAAGCCAATGCTTACGACATGATCCTGAATGGCAATGAGCTTGGTGGCGGCAGTATCCGTATTTACCAAAGAGAATTGCAGGAAAAAATGTTTGCGGCATTGGGTATGGATGCAGAAGAACAACAACACAAATTTGGTTTCTTACTGGGCGCATTTGAATATGGCGCACCGCCACATGGTGGCCTTGCATTTGGCTTCGACAGGCTTTGTGCCATCTTAGGCGGCAGCGAAAGTATCCGTGATTTTATTGCATTTCCGAAAAACAATAGCGGCAGAGATGTGATGTTAGATGCACCGTCCAGTATTGATGAGAAACAATTTGAGGAGTTGCAGATAAAACTGGACTTGAAAGGATAGAACCTGCCTGCCGGCAAGTAGGCACGGATTGTACTGAGTAAACGGATGAATACAGATATCAAAGTTCACTAATTTTGACTTTTTAATTTTTAATTTTGACTTCTCTCCCACCTCTCGCCGAACGTCTTCGCCCTTCCACACTGGATGAACTGGTTGGGCAGCAGCATCTTACCGGCAAGGGAAGTATTCTTCGAACTGCAATAGAGAATGGCAAAATACCAAGTATGATCTTATGGGGTCCGCCCGGTGTTGGTAAAACCACCATTGCCCATATCATTGCACAAACTTTGCATGTTCCGTTTTACACACTTAGTGCCATTTCATCTGGTGTAAAAGAAGTGAGGGAAGTAATTGATCTTGCCAAAAAGCAGAACAGTGTTATTCTTTTCATTGATGAAATTCATCGTTTCAATAAAGGCCAGCAGGATGCTTTGCTGGGTGCAGTGGAAAAAGGCATCATTACGCTGATTGGTGCCACTACAGAAAACCCATCCTTTGAAGTGAACAGTGCCTTGTTGAGCAGGACACAGGTTTACATCTTAAAAACACTGGATGAAAAAGGCCTTATTGCATTGCTGCAACATGCTATCAGCAATGATGAAGTATTAAAAACAAAAAAGCTAGAGCTTAAGGAAACAGAAGCACTGATCAATATTTCCGGTGGTGATGCAAGAAAGCTTTTAAATCTTTTAGAACTCGTGACAGATGCATCAGGCAGTAATGCTATAATTACTGATGATGCTGTTATGGAAATTGCCCAGCAGCGCATTGCTCTGTATGATAAAAAAGGCGAGCAACATTATGATATCATTTCAGCCTTTATAAAATCCATACGTGGCAGCGACCCTAATGCAGCTGTATATTATTTAGCTCGGATGATTGAAGGAGGAGAAGATGTAAAATTCATCGCCAGGAGAATGTTGATACTGGCCAGTGAAGATATCGGCAATGCAAATCCCAATGCCTTATTGCTTGCCAATGCCAGCTTTGATGCCGTAAATAAAATTGGCTATCCCGAATCGCAACTAATACTTTCCCAGTGTGCCATTTACTTAGCCTCCAGCGCCAAAAGCAATGCAACTACCGTGGCCATTGAAGCCGCATTGGCGGCTGTAAAAACGCATGGCGATCTGCCCGTTCCTTTACACATACGCAATGCGCCTACCAAACTAATGAAAAAAGAAGGTTATGGAAAGGGTTATGAATATTCACATAATTATGAAAATAATTTTTCGCCGCAAGAATATTTACCCGATGCCATCAGCGGCACCGCTTTTTTTGAACCCGGCAAAAATTTACGGGAAGAAGAACTTCGCAAATTTTTAAAACTGCAGTGGAAGGATAAATACGGGTATTAAGATTTTTTTTGGATAATGAGACCGATAGAAGTTACCACGTATTTATCTACCTGCAGCTTCAAATGAATTTTTTGCTGATGTGGTTCAATATCTACCATAAAGTCTTCGGGTAAACCCCCTATAGAAAAATCCACTTCTTCCACAAAATGGCCTTCGTTTCTTAATTCATTAACGATATATTCAATATCCCGCTGCCGGTAAATTACGGTACTGTTATTTTCCTGTGTTTCATCATTACTGGATACATTGTACTCTGTTGTATGCACCGCCCAGCCACCAGGCTTTAAAGTTTTCATTTGGTTTTTCAGAAACTGAAAACCTTTTTCCAGTGTTCCCAAATGTTCAAATGAACAGCTGCTCCAGTTAAAATCAAAGTCAGTCAGGTCATCCGGTATATCATTCATATCTACCGGCCGGTATTGTACCAGTTTATTAAAATCTTCGGCGTCACAAAGCTGCCGCGTATTTAAAGATTCAATTCCAAAGCAAAGCTGGTTGGCATTATCCCAGCCCATTTCAATACCTTTATCCGGAAAAATATCGGTAGCCAATACCTGACATCCAAAGCTGGCAAACATAGCCGGCAATGGTTCTGTGCCAACCGCAAATACTAAACCATTTTTATCTTTTGCAATACAACCCCGCTCCCATAAGGCCTGCATAACAAAAACAAATTCCCATTGTTTGCGATGGAAATTTGGTTTTTCGCCCAATTGATCGCACCAATGTTTAAACCAATCAGCCTGGTAGTCTTTTGCTTTACAAAGTTCTGATCTCCTTTTACCAAAGTCATTTATCAACTCTTTATTCCATTGCCGTATAGTTGTTTTAGATTCTAACATAAATTTTATTTTTATAATTTTTAAAGCATAGACCCATAAAGTTCCATGTACGCAAGCGCCTTTTGTTCCCAATTAAATTCATTGCCTCTTTCAATAATTTGTTTCGACAGCCCGTTTTTCTGATATTGAAAAATGCCTTCGTTAAAAACATGCTGCATATGTTCCGGTTCAAAGTTGTTGAAATAAAAAGCCACATCACCGCCGATTTCAGGTAGTGATGTCAGGTTAGATAAAAAAAGTGGTTTCCCGAATTTCATTGCCTCCACAACAGGAGCACCAAAACCTTCTGCCAATGATGGTAACAAAAATGCAAGGCAGTTACCCAAGTACCATGCTTTATCCTCTTCGGTAACCGGTCCAAGTATATGCAACCTCTCTGATACGCCCAGTTTCCTTGCCAGCTGTCTCATTCTATTTACATAATCAGTCTCATCTAATTTACCGGCAACAATTAATTCAAATTCCGTATTCTTTAAAAGCGGAACCAGTGTATGAAAATTCTTTTTCCGGTTTACATAACCCATGGTAAAAATAAAGGGCCTTGCAGGTTTATACCCGCCGGGCTTCTTAGGAGGCATATTCACATTATGCGTGCCATTATGAATTACATGCACCGGTTTGTTTTTTATATCCAGGTTAGTCAGTACATCTGTTTTACAATGATTGGAAATGCAAACAATGGCATCACTCCTGTCGATAAGACTTTGCGTTTGTCTCAAACTGTCAATCCTCTCTTTATCCGGTTTATCTTCATGCAGGCAATTCAAGTCATGGATCGTTAGTAAGATTTTAGTGCGTTTATTATTTTTTGGGTAAATCCTTCCCGACTGAAAAGGAGCATGCCAGATATCACAATCCCATAAAAATGGTTTTATAAACTTTTGATGCCATTTCCTTTCTATTATACACCCGGCATCATCACCAAATGATCTTTTTTCTTTTGATGGCACATAGAATGAAATACGCCCCTCCCTTTCTTTGTCAAGTGCTCTTTTTACATAAGTACCCAAATTGAGGCAATAGTGGTACAAACCTGAGTCCCTGTACCTCATTAAATCACAATCCAGAATGATCTTATACATTGGAATTTCATTTTACTATTAAATAATGCCTGCTTAAATAGTTTTTTTTCCCGTTCACCCACAATTATTCTTTACAAAATTATTTATTAATTAGTTTAAGATAGATGATTTAATGATTTTTATAAAGGATCAGATAATCACTAAGGCATTTTGAATACTGTTAAGCTTTTAATTTTCTAATCACTGGCAAAATTCGAAACCTGGCATAAAAGGTTGCTGTAACCTTACTCCTGAGTAATATCATGTAGAATACTGATTCAGCGCAGTTTTTTCCCAGCTCAGCAGATATAACTTGTATGTTTTGGTAAACAAACCTACTTTTCGGGAGTTCAAACTATTTTTTAAAAATACATCAATTAAATATGGTAAACCGGATAGTTTTTGATTGTGAAAGAATGAAGTATGAGAATACAGGGCTCTACCATTACTGTCTTAACCTGGGGAATCACATTATAAAATTCAACAGGGATGAAACTGAAGAAATTACTTTTTACTGCCCGTACGAAACGCAAAAATTATTTGGAAGAAACTGCAAACATATTCTGCAAACAGAATTACATAAATTCAGGCTGCCCGCTTTACACAAATTTGATGTATGGCATGCAACATACCAGGATAGTTATTACCTGCCTTTCAGAAATAAGAAAATAAAAGTAGTTCTTTCTATACATGACCTGAATTTTATGTATGACCCTTCTAAATCTGAAAACAAAAAACAAAAGTATCTCCGCCGTTTACAAATGCTTATCAACAGGGCCGATGTTATTATCTGTATAAGTGAATACTGCAAAAAAGACGTATTGTTTTATTGCGATATTAAAAATAAACTGGTGCATGTAATTCTTAATGGCACCAATACGCTGACAGTACCCGAACTTACAGGTCAATCATACCGCCCTGTAAAACCATTTATATTTTCTCTGGGAACAATTATGCCAAAGAAAAATTTTCATACGTTATTGCCATTGGTACAGGATCAGCCAAACCTTGAACTGGTTATTGCAGGCAGGATAGATGACGTAGGGTACTATCAATCCATGTTGGATACTGCAGAAAAAATGGGTATATCAAAAGAAGTAAAAATCGTTGGGCCAATATCTGAATGTGAAAAATCGTGGTACTTTAACAATTGCTATGCATTTGCTTTTCCTTCTGTTGCTGAAGGTTTTGGCCTGCCTGTTACCGAAGCCATGTCGGTTGGTAAACCATTATTTTTATCCGATAAAACAGCCCTGCCTGAAATTGGCGGCAATGTGGCTTTTTACTTTGAAAATTTTTCGGCTGCACACATGAAAGAAACTTTTATGGCAGGCATGACAAAATACAAGCTGTTTAAGATGCAGGATAAGATCATCAAAAAAGGAAAAGAATATTGCTGGGATAATGCAGCACAGGAATACTGGAATATTTACCGTTCATTATATTAATCATTAAACAATCATATGAAGACTTATCGCAGGTTATTGAAGTTTGCCAAACCTTACAGCAAATTTACATTACCTTTCTTTGTATTTACTCTGATTGCCGTTTTTTTTAGTGTATTTCAATTTGCCCTTATCATACCGCTGTTAAATTTTTTGTTTGATAACCAGACTGCAGAAAGTATGCGGCAATATGCAACGGCACCGGAATTTTCACTGTCAGGCGCTTATTTTAAAGACCTCTTTTACTACCAGATCTATCATCTAAAAACACAGAACCCGGTTTATGCTTTGTACTTTATTGCAGCATTGATTGTACTTGCAGTAATACTTACCAATATATTCCGCTACCTGGCGCAACGCAGCATGGTTGGTGCCAGAACTCTGCTGGTAAAAAGAATCAGGGAAGCCATCTTTGAAAAAATAAATTACCTGCACATGGGGTATTTTACCAAGGAAAAAAAAGGCGATCTGTTATCAAGGATGAATTCTGATGTCTTCGAAATTGAAGCAGTGGCTGCCAACTCACTGGAGATATTATTTAAAGAGCCCTACATCATGATCGGTTACTTTATCGCTCTTTTTGCCATTTCTGTAAAACTTACTTTGTTTACTCTTTTAATTATTCCGATATCTGCCATTGGCATAGCATTGGTAACAAAAAAATTACGCAAAGAAGCAAGTGATATGCAGTCATCTATCGGCCGCTTACTCACCATCATTGATGAAACCCTGATGGGCATGCGTATCATCCGTTCATTCAATGCTACTAATTTTATTGTAAAAAGATTCAGCCGTGAAAATGATTTTTACCGTAAAGCCAGTTTACAGGGTTTTAAGAAAAGGGAACTTGCGCCTATATTTTCAGAAGTATCCGGAGTAATTGTAGTGGCCTGCATTTTAATTTATGGTGGCAGCATGATATTGAAAAACCAGGGCGTTAACCCCTCAGGATTACAGGCCAGCGAATTCATTGCCTTTATCGCCATTTTTTCGCAGGTGATCCGTCCGGCAAAAGCCATGGTGGTTGCCCTGGCAAATATCCAGCGCGGGGAAGCATCGGGAAGAAGAATAATTGAAATACTGGATACTAAAATTGAAGTTGCAGATCACCCCAATGCTGTTGCTTTAAAATCATTTAATTACCAGGTTGAATTTAAAGATGTTTGTTTTGGCTACTCGGATAAACCCGTTTTAACCGATATCAGCTTCAATATTGATAAAGGAAGGACCATTGCTTTGGTTGGCCCTTCGGGTGTTGGTAAATCAACCATTGCAGATTTATTGCCCAGGTTTTATGATGTAACCGGTGGCAGTATAAGCATTGATGGAAAAGATATTAAAGGCTATACCATGGAATCTTTAAGAAGCCAGATGAGTTTTGTAACTCAGGATATTATTCTGTTCAACGATTCTATCTTTAACAATATCGCTTTGGGTAAACCAGATGCTGGCTTAGAGGAAGTAATAAGAGCTGCAAAAATTGCCAATGCACACGAATTTATTATGGATACTGAAGAAGGATATGAAACCAATATCGGCGACCGGGGTATCCGTTTATCAGGTGGCCAGCGCCAGCGTATCAGTATTGCCCGGGCTGTTTTTAAAAATCCTGCCATATTAATTTTAGATGAAGCCACTTCTGCACTGGATACCGAATCGGAAAAATCAGTACAGGATGCATTAAATAATCTGATGGAGGGCAGAACAACATTAGTTATTGCTCATCGTTTAAGTACTATTAAAGAAGCTGATGAAATTTTAATACTGCAGGATGGGCGGATCGTTGAACGCGGAAATCATTTTGAATTAATTGAAATTGAAGAGAGTATTTATAAACGGCTTACTTTAATGCAAAAGATTGCTTAATCAATTTATTAACAATCTCAAACCGATGGTTTTATTAAATTTAATAATCCCGGTAAATTATAAATGTGTTATTTTTAGGCTATTAAATATTTTTATTCAAAATGAAAACACTCTTTTTTTCGGTATCTGTGCTTTTACTAACCGCTTTATCCTGCACAAAAGATTCA
>JAYTOF010000217.1:0-22340 GCA_043747955.1 Chitinophagaceae bacterium | reverse complement strand
CAATTACTTTTCTTGAGTTCCATCTGGTCTTCATCATCCTGTTCTTCATTTTTTCCGGGATTAATCCTGATAACTTTATAATTTGGAGCGTTATCATTGGTACGTATTAAAAGGTTGCCGCCATCGTTATCCAGTACACCGGCCTGTGTTGTGAATCCGGGTATTAATAATCTAAACCGGCGTTGTGCCGGATCCCTGGTATCAATATAATATATTTCAGAACCGCTGGTGCCTTCGGAGGTTTGCGTGATCAGAAAACGGTTATCTTCTGTCAGAAAGGCATTGCAATAGCGAAGCGGATTTTCACGATCCTGATAAATCAATTCATCATCAGCCTGTTTGGTACGCAGGGCATGATAATATACTTTGTTGAACCGGTTTTGTTTACTTAACAAAGAATTTGTATCCGGCTTATCATAACCACTGTAATAAAATCCTTCATCGCCTTTCCAGCTAAAGTTCCCGAATTTTGTCCATAGAATTTTATCTTTCAGTAACTTCTTTGTAGCTGTTTCCATAACATAACCGATCTTCCAGTCGCTGCCTGAAACAGATACAGTATAGGCAAAATATTTTCCGGATTTACTGAAACTGCTTCCTCCCAGGGATGCAATACCTTCTTTATTTAAAGAATTGGGGTCTAAAAAAATCTCTGGCTTTCCCAGTAACCCCTGTTGCCGGTACAAGACAGACTGGTTCTGTAACCCGTTATTCTTATAAAAATAATAATACCCGGCTTTTGATGAAGGTGAAGAATATTTGGGATAATTCCAGAGTTGTTTCAGCCGCCGGTTAATTTTTAACCTGTCGGGCAGCGTGGCTAAATAATCAAAGGTTACTTTATTTTCTTCTTTTACCCAGGACCTGGTTTCTTCACTGTTATCATCTTCCAGCCAGCGATATGGGTCGGGTACTTTAAAGGTACCGGCATATCCATCAACCACATCAACCTTTTTTGTAGCCGGATATTTTAATTGCGCCATCCCGGCAAGGGGCATAAAAAGTAAAAGGAATAAATATCGGTTTGTCATTTTTATAGATTGATAATTATGAAAAGACTATTGGTAATATCCGTACCTAAAAATACTGTCAACAAACTGGTTAAAAAAATGAAATTTTATGGAAACAGGATACTGACTAGCGAAGAAACCCATAAATGAATCTGATAAATTAATTGATCTAATAAAATTATTATCAGGATCGATTCCGGTTTAAGTAATCCCGGCAATTTTATATCCCGCTTTACAGAGGATTATTTGTTTTTATAGATCAATCCATCTTTCATTACAAAAATCACTTTCTGCATTACGCTGATATCTTTAACCGGGTCGCCGTCCACCGCAATTATATCTGCCAGCTTTCCTTTTTCAATAACACCAAGTATATCAGAAACACCCAACAGGTCTGCTCCATTTACAGTGGCCGAACTTATTGCCTCTATTGCAGGCATTCCGCCTTCCACCATATACACAAACTCTTTCCAGTTTTTACCGTGCATAAATACACCTGCATCTGTACCAAAAGCAATTTTTACTCCTGCCAGGTAGGCTTTAGCGAAAGTTGACTGTATTTTTGGGCCTACTGCCAAAGCTTTTGGCGTAACGATCTCTGAATAATAGCCGGGTATCCTGGCAGAGTCGCCGGTAGACTTTCCGGCTATAATGGTAGGCACATACCAGGTACCAAATTTTTTGAATAATTCAATTGCTTCATCATCCATAAAAGTGCCGTGTTCAATAGATGATACCCCTGCTCTGATGGCTCTTTTCATTCCTTCGGCCCCGTGTGCATGGGCAGCTACCCTAAACCCATAATCCTTAGCCGTTTCCACAATAGCTTTCAATTCTTCCTCGGTGAATTGGGCGCCTAAAGCATCTTTTGCCTGGCTCAATACCCCTGCAGTAGCTGTTACTTTAATTAAATCTGAACCGTCTTTATATCGCTGGCGTACCGCTTTTCTTGCCTCATCCGCTCCATTGATCACGCCTTCATTTGGGCCGGGATCACCCATCAGGTTTTTTCGGTATCCATTCGTCGGGTCTGCATGTCCACCGGTAGTTGCAATAGATTTGCCTGCTGTATATATTCTTGGGCCAACAAGTAAACCTTTATTAACCGCATTGCGTAAAGAAATATTTACACCACTGCCACCAAGGTCACGAACAGTAGTAAATCCCGCCATTAAAGTAACGTTGGCATACTTTATAGATTCAAAAGCTATATCAGCAGGATTTAAAGTAAACCGTTCTGCGACTGCTCCTTTTTTGGTTTCGCCTTCAAGGTGCACATGCATATCCATTAAACCCGGCATGACCGTACTGTTTTTCAAATCTATTACTTTATCGGAAGTGCGGGGTTCAGCATATCCTTTTTTTACATCAGTAATTTTATTGCCTTCAATAATTACAGACATTGCCTCCAATACCTTTTTGTTTCTTACATCAATCAGCTTTCCACAATGGAGAATGGCTTGTGCACCGGGCACTGTGGACTGGGCACTTGTAATTATAGCTGTTAACAGCAGCAGAACCAGTAAGTATGCGTTTTTTTTCATTTTACATATTTTGTGTTTACAGTAAATCAAATATCAGGTAATATGAGGTTAAATCCAATAATACCGGTCAATAAAAAAAGCAGGGATCAACTTTCATTAACCCTGCCTTTATATTGTATCAGGTAACCTATTTTATACCATACTTTGTTTCATACTTTTCAGCCAGTTGTTTTTGTTTATTATTTAAGTCTACCTGGCGGCCCTGTATAAAAGCATTGGTAATAATATTGGTACGCATATCTAAAATATCACCTTCGCTTACCACCATATTGGCATCTTTACCAGTTTCAATACTGCCCGTTTTACCGGCGATGCCTAAAATGGTTGCTGCATTTAAAGTAATGGCGCTGAGTGCTTCTTCTCTGGTTAAACCATATGCTGCTGCTGTGCCGGCATTAAATGGCAGGTTGCGGTAGCGGCTGTTGGCATCATCATCATTAATGCAAAACAAAACGCCTGCTTTTTGTAACATGGCCGGTGTTTTATAAGGTTGGTCAATATCATCATCGATCATAGTTGGCAGATCATGCAGCTGGTTTAATATAACAGCAATATTATTTTGTTTTAACAGATCGGCAATCTGCCAGCTGTCTACTGCGCCAACCAGCACTACATCAAATCCAAATTCTTTTACAAAGTCAACTGCCAGCAACATTTCTTTTACAATATTGCAGTGTATAAAAAATTTTTGCTTTTTATCAAACAAATTTCTAACAGCTTCAAATTTAGTATTCGTGTTTTCATGCTTGCTTTCTGCCAGGTAAGCTTTAGCTTCCCGGAAAAATAATTTTACTATTTCAATCTGCTCCAGTCCTCTTTTAACCGGGTCTGCAGCCGGTTGTGCACCTCCGAATCCACCTCTGCCGCCCCGGTTTCGGTTTAGCAAAGAAGGCATACGAAAATGTATGGCCACATCGGTTCTGTATGCTGCATCTTCCCAGTTCCAGGCGTCTAACTGAACAACAGATGATGAACCTGAAATGATACCCCCATCGGGAATAACATTCGCCAATAAAATGCCATTGGTTCGTAAAGTATTGATCACTTTTGAATCGGTATTGTATGCAACTATTGACCGGATACCTGGATTCATTTCGCCGATCTCTGAGGCATCAACCGTTGCCCTGTTGCTGTTCACTTCAATTAAACCCAATTGTGATGCGGATAAAATCAAACCCGGATAAATATGCTTGCCGGTACAGTCAATCACTTTTGCTCCCGCAGGTGCTGTATTGGCATCTGCGGATGTTATTTTTCCATTTTTAAAAGTAACGGTTCCGTTTTTGATAACCAGCCCGTTGCCCACGTGGATGGTAGCATTGGTTAAGGAAATGGTTTCTTTTTGTGGCAATGCAGGCGACATAGTTTCCTGTGCAGTAATATTTGTGACAGAAAAAACACAGAGTATATAAAAAATTATTTTTTTCATGTTATTTTTTTTTTGTTTGAACACGGTCAGTTTAAGCCTGCCAGTCCGGTAGGCAGGCTTGTCGAGACCGGGTTGTTTCAGTTTCATTCCGCCTTCGACATCTGCCGGCAGGCGGAGTCAATTTTTTTTATTTTAAGTTAGTATCATTGTTTTCTAAGTCGTCAGCCTCAATGCCCAATAAACCATGGTTATGATGATCATGATCGCTGCAGGTATTGATGACTTCAAACCTGGGCCTTGCCCCACGAAAATTTCCGGCACCACCTGCACCCTGTGCTGCAGTTCTTTTAGCTGCTGTTAACTTTTGGATCAGCCTTGCTTTTTCCGCTTGGTTTAATTTACGCATAGCCGCATCTTTTTCCCTGTCGAAATATATAATGCCGTCAACAATTGTTTTTTCTGCTTTGGCATAAATGGATAAGGGGTTATCACTCCAAACTACCAGGTCGGCATCTTTACCCAATTTTATACTGCCGGTCTTATTGTCAACATGCAGCATTTTTGCAGGATTGATGGTTACCATTTTCAGGGCATCTTCTTCTTTCATTCCGCCGTACTTAACGCTCTTGGCAGCTTCCTGGTTTAATCGGCGGGCCATTTCTGCATCATCCGAATTGATGGCAACATTCAACCCCACTTTTTGCATGATGTAAGCATTATACGGAATGGCATCTACCACTTCCATTTTATAATTCCACCAGTCGCTGAAGGTTGAAACATTTGCTCCTTGCGCTTTCATTTTATCAGCAACTTTATAGCCTTCTAAAATATGGGTGAATGTATTTACCGTAAAGCCGAATTTTTCGCCCACTTTCATAGTAGAATTAATTTCACTTTGCACATAAGAGTGACAGGTAATAAATCTTTTTTTATTCATGATCTCTACTAAAGCATCCAGCTCCAGGTCTCTGCGAACTTCAATAGGTGCAGTTCCCTTTTTCTTATTGTTTTCTTCGGCTGCTTTCCAGGTCATCTGGTAATCAGATGCCCTTTGAAAAGCATCCATCAATACCTGGTCAACACCCATCCTGGTATCGGGGAAACGGGTATTACCCTGCGTGCTTCCACTTCTTTTTACATTTTCGCCTAATGCAAATTTTATAAAAGGATCAGCACCCGCAAATTTCATGTCCTGGTCATTGGCACCCCAGCGTAATTTTATTAATTGTGTTTGTCCGCCGATGGTATTGGCTGAGCCGTGCAGAATATGAGAACTGGTAACACCACCACTAAGCTGGCGGTAAATATTCATATCATCGGGGTTCAGGTTATCGCCAATCCTCACTTCGGAGGTTACACTTTGTCCGCCTTCGTTGGTAGAAGAAGAAGCAATATGTGAGTGCTCATCAATAATACCGGCAGTAACATGTTTTCCGGTACCGTCAATTATTTTAGCTGCTGCATCAGAAAGATTTTTTCCAACTCCCACAATTTTTCCATCCTTTACCAATATATCGGTGTTCAACAGTTTGCCCTCTTTTTCGCTGGTCCAAACAGTTGCATTCTTTATTAAGATATTTTCTGACTTCGGCATTTCTTCCCAGCCATAACTTAAAAAAGGATACGTTACTTTTCCAAGTACCAAAGGTTGTTTAGACCTTGCGCTGTCAGCTTTTGGATCAGCTTTTTTATCAAATGTTGCTGACCAGGTAAATATATTTCCCAAAGCATCGCTACCCCTGCCGTTCCAGGTATTACCACTTGCCACTCCACTCATAATGGTTTCTTTTGCATTTGGGCCACGGCCTTCGGTATAACTTAACTTTACCAGTTTGCCATCATAGCTGTATTTACCGGTAAGGGTATCTTTACTTATAAAACTGGCTACACCTGCATCTTTCAGATCAACAGAAAAAGCATTTATGCCTGTAATTGTATTGGCAGTTAAATTATACATTCCTTTTACATCATACCAGTTTTCATCTTTAACCGAGTTCTTTATTCCCTGGGTCCAGTTTTGCAACAGCACTGTTTTTTCTGCAAACACCGGCCCGGAGGTAATTAAGAAGTTAGCGATCTTGCCTGCATCCAGGCTTCCGATCTTATCATACATACCCAGCATACTTGCCGGGGCCTTAGTTAATGCATCCAGTGCTTTGGTTTCTGTCAAACCATATTCAATTGCTTTTCGGAGGTTGGCCATAAACTCTGAAACATTAGTAAGGTCAGCGGCAGTTAAACAGAAATTAATACCTGCTTTTTCAAAGCTTACAGCATTGCCGGGAGCCAGTTCCCAATGTTTAAGATCATCCAGTCCGACAAATCGAAGATCATTCGGATCATCAACATCCATAGCCGCAGGATAATTAAGGGATAAAATAAAGGAAGCTTTTGTTTCGGCAATTTCTTTCATACGCTGGTATTCGTTACCACCGCCTTTAATAATATATTGCACACCAAACTCGTCTCCGATTTTATCGGCTCTCAAATCATTCCACTTATCATTGGCTTCAAAGATCTGTGGAAGCATTTGATTTTCGTTCCAGCTTTTTAAGGACAGGTTTACGCCTTCAGCTGCTAGGTTACCTGCCTGTCCGGCAGACAGGGTTTTATACCATTGTGCATCTAAATAAGTTTGGCGAAGTAAAGCAATACTGCCCATCATAGAACTTGGGTAACTTTGTGCCGATGTGCCCCTGTTGAAAGAATAATGAGCCGATGCTTTATCTTTCAGCAAAACAAAATTATCGGGTTGATTGGCTAATGACACCAATGCGCCGGTACCCCTTGCGATACCATCTTTTTGATGTGTAAGTACCGAGCCAAAACCAATATCTCTTAAGACTTTTGCTTTTGTATCATCAGCGCTAAAAATTTTATAAGCTTCCGTTTCACTTTTAATGGATTGGTTCCACCCATATGCCCCTTTGGCATTTGAAGTAAGTTGCTGTGTACGGAAAAAAGCAGCAGCGCCTGCAGTTGACTGGCGTTCTGCAGCAGTAATTCCATAATCGCTGTAAATATCTATAAAGGCGGGATAAATAAACTTATCCATACAATCAATTACTACAGCATCTTTTGGAATGGTAATATTGTTTCCAACCGCTTCAATTTTTCCCTGGCGGATAATCAATGTTGCATTTTGTAATGAGGTTTTGGCATCTTTAATAATGCTGGCATTGGTAAAAGCGTAGCATCCGTACCTGGGATCGGCTACATCATTTACGGGAAACGTTGCCTGTGCATTCACTATTTGAAAAGAACACACCGGAAACACATAAAAAAGTAACAGGAATTTAATTTTTTGCATGCAATTTGATTTAGAAATTTTAACTGGCGATAAATATAACAAATGATTACATGTAAAAGTGCCCACCTGTATAATTTAGTTTGAAAGAAAACGTATTTTTACGGGTTTTTACTGAAACTGAATTTTGTACATAAAGTATTACAAAACCGGTAAGGATAATAGTTTACAAGTAAGCAGCAGCTTTATGTACCCTATTCATACATCTGTAGAATCCGGGTGGGTATAAGAAGTTTTAGAATTAAAATATAGTTTTACAGGTAAGTACTGATGAAGTTGCCGGCAAGTAAATTATTGCTGATCATACCATTGGGGAAGTAATTTTAATAACAAAATTGATGGAACAGTTTTTGCAAATAATAAAAACATGAAAAAAATATTCAGTTTTATTCTTCTAACCGGAGTTTATTCCGGTAATTCTGCCCAGGTGGTAAATACCGATACTTTAAAAACGCCAAATGTAAAAGTCTTTAAAGACCACCGGCTGGATATCCTGGCAAAAGCAGAAGCCGAAATAAACAGTATACCTAACCGTTTTGCAAAAGGGTTTCGTTTATTTGTTTTAAAAAGTAATGACAGGGATTATGCCATGAAAGTTAGGTCTTACCTGTTAAAAAGTTTCCCGGAGGAGAAAGTCATCATGACCTACCAGTCTCCGTTTATTAAAATGAAATTCGGAAATTTTACAGAACGGGAGGATGCTGAAAGATACCGGGTTATGATCATGAAAGGCGGCGTAGTAACCGGTGGTGTTTATATCGTTCCGGATACGGTGGAATTAGATCCTGAAAAAATTAAAGAAAGGGGAATAAAATGACCTGGTTTTATAACAGGGAGTTTCTTTTTTGAAACTCTTTTTTATTTCGCTACTTAAAGATTATTTTTATTAGATGATTAAAGAAAGTATTCAGCAATTGGCCAGGGATTATGCAAAAGAATTTATTGATATCCGCCATCATTTACATGCTCATCCCGAATTAAGTTATAAAGAATTTGAAACGTCAGCATTTGTTCAAAAAAAATTAAACGAATGGGGTATCCCTTTTGAAATAAAAGCGGTAACAGGCGTTGTAGGTTTACTAAAAGGAAAAAATCCGGATAAAAAAATTACTGCCTTACGTGCAGATATGGATGCGCTGCCTATTACTGAGGGAAATGATGTGCCATACAGATCAAAAAATGACGGAGTCATGCATGCATGTGGCCATGATGTGCATACCACCTGTTTGCTGGGAGCGGCTAAAATTTTAAATGAGTTGAAAGCTGAGTGGGAGGGAACAGTAAAACTGATCTTTCAGCCGGGTGAAGAAAAAAATCCGGGTGGTGCCAGTATTTTAATTGAAGAAGGTGTACTGGAAAACCCCAAACCGGAAAAAATATTTGCCTTACATGTACATCCGGGTGTGGAGGTTGGTCGCTTAAGTTTCAGGGGAGGAATGATCATGGCTAGTGCAGATGAAATATACATTACCATTAAAGCCAAAGGCGGCCATGCGGCTGCACCACAGTTTACGGCTGATACTATTTTAATTGCATCACATTTAATTGTAAGCCTGCAGCAGATTGTTGCCAGAAATAACAGCCCCTTTAATCCCAGCGTTTTGTCTATTACTTCTTTCCAGGGAGGCAATACCACCAATGTAATTCCATCTGAAGTAAAGTTAATGGGTACCTTCAGGGCCATGAATGAAGAGTGGCGTTTTAAAGCGCATGAATTAATAAAAAAACAAACGATTGAACTGGTTGCGGCCATGGGTGCTGAAGCAGTTATCCATATTGATGTAGGCTATCCTTTTGTTTTAAATAATGAGGAATTGAATGCCATGGCCAGGAAAAAAGGGGAGGATTATATAGGTATTGAAAATGTGGAAACAACAGAACTGAGGATGGGTGCCGAAGACTTTGCGTATTACAGTCACCGGATACCAGGTTGTTTTTTCAGAATTGGCGCAGGTAATAAAGCAAAAGGAATAACCAGCGGTGTTCATACCCCTACTTTTAATATTGATGAAGGAGCGATAGAGATTGGGATGGGGATGATGGCGTGGCTGGGAACAAGTTGACCTCACCCCAACCCCCGTCCGACCGGGTCTTCCGGGCGGGCCTCTCCTAAAGGCGAGGGAACTGGAAGATTGAAGAGAAGATTATGTTTTGCAAAAAGAAGAAAGTGGCTTACATTTTTGATGAAGTATTTATAAAAGTTGATGTGGAAGATTTAATGTTTGGATATGGTTGAAGTACTGCCTCCTCTCTTTCGGAGTGGAGGAAGGGATATGAGGCCGGATGAATTGCGATATACTGTACAAGAGTGTCCCGAAATAATCGGGATAAACTGTGCAAATGAAGTTGAATAAAGATTAACTGCTTGGCCAATAACAATAATAAACATAATTATGAAAATAGCATTTCACGGTGCAGCCCGTACAGTAACAGGCTCCAAGCATTTACTTACATTAAAAAACGGCAAAAAATATTTACTGGACTGTGGTATGTTTCAGGGCCTGGGTAAAGAAACCGATGCCATGAACCGCAGCTTTGGTTTTGATACAACTGAAGTAACTCACCTTATTTTATCACATGCACATATTGACCATTGTGGATTGATACCAAAACTGGTTAAAGATGGATTCAATGGAAAAATTTTCTGTACACCCGCAACAAAAGAACTGGCTGCAGTGATGCTGGAAGATTCGGCAGGCATTCAGGAAAATGAAGTTAAATACGAAAATAAACGAAGAGCACATGAAGGGTTGCCTTACCTGAGACCGCTGTATGATACGGCCGATGCCCTGGCAGCACAGGATTATTTTGTGGCTGTGCCATACGATGACTGGTTTACTATTGATGAAAATATTGACGTTCAATATACCGATGCAGGTCATATTATTGGAAGTGCAGCTGTGCATTTAAAAATTAAGGAAGATGGGAAAGTGATCCGGTTAACTTTTAGCGGAGATGTTGGCCGTTACCGGGATGTGATCTTAAAATCGCCGGCTACCTTTTCGCAGGCCGATTATATAATAATTGAATCAACCTATGGTAACAGCCTGCACGATAATGCCACCACAACACCCGACCAGGTTTTGCATTGGATAGAAAAAGCCTGTTTACAGAAAAAAGGGAAATTGATCATCCCTGCGTTCAGTGTTGGCCGTACCCAGGAGATTTTATTTGCACTCAATCAACTGGAACTGGAAAGAAGATTACCCGAGCTGGATTATTTTGTGGATAGTCCGCTGAGTGTAAAAGCAACCGAAATAGTAAAAAATTACCCGCAGTATTTTAATAAGACCATTCAGAAGATACTGCAATCAGATAATGACCCTTTTGGTTTTAAAGGTTTAAAATTTATTAAGTCGGTAGAGGAGTCGAAGTTGCTTAATTTCCGTAATGGGCCCTTAGTTATCATTTCTGCCAGTGGTATGGCCGATGCCGGAAGGGTAAAACATCATATCAGTAACAATATTGAGAACAGCCACAACACCATTTTATTGACCGGTTATTGCGAGCCCCATTCATTGGGTGGTAAATTAATGGCAGGCAGAAAGGAAGTAAATATTTATGGAGTACAGCATGAGGTGAATGCTGAGATCGGTTCCATCCGAAGTATGAGTGCCCACGGCGATTATGATGACCTCTGCCAGTTTTTGGCCTGCCAGGATCCTAAACTGGTTAAACGGATGTTTATTGTACACGGAGAATATAAGGTTCAACAAGAATTTCAACAACGCCTTATCCGGAAAGGTTTTGACGATGTGGAGATACCGGAAATGCATTATGAGACGGGTTTAGAATAATTTTTATTCACTAAATTAAATCAGCCTTTCATGAAACAGTTATTTTCCCTTGCCCTGTTTTTTTTACTTTTCACAGATCTTTCTGCACAATCACTGACTAAATTACCCGCCTTCGGCAAAGTTGATAAAACGGAGCTGGAGATGACTGAATGTTCCTTTGATAAGAATGCTTCAGCAATGGTATTATTTAATGA
Source organism: Chitinophagaceae bacterium (assembly GCA_043747955.1). Lineage (GTDB taxonomy): Bacteria > Bacteroidota > Bacteroidia > Chitinophagales > Chitinophagaceae > Ferruginibacter. Next base: position 11,119 of record JAYTOF010000217.1, on the reverse strand, counting down.
AGGGATATCTTTTTTAAAGATCAATCTTAATTTGCCCATTTCTCCTTTTATGGAGCAAACAGAACATCATGTGCGTATAAAAATATTTAACAGTAAAGGATTTGATAATGCCAATGTGAAAATAAAATATTACAGTGCGGATAAAAGTATTTCTATAAAATCGTTGAGTGCCCAAACGTACAATGTAGATGCTTCCGGAAATATTATTATAACCAAAGTTGATAAAAGCAGCATTTATGATAAGGCAGTTAATGCCCGTTATTCAGAGAAAATATTTGCATTTCCCGATGTTAAGGAAGGCAGTGTACTGGAATTTAAATATATATTGGAAGGGGCATCAGAAGGTGTTTGGTATTTTCAAAAGGCCATACCTGTAAAATTCAGCAGGTTCATCATTGATTTTCCTGCCGAGCTTATCGTGTCTGTTGTACCTTATAACAACCTGCCAATGCAAAAAGGCTCTATAAATAAATCTTCCGGTAACTACTCCTGGTATGCCATGGAAAATTTGCCTGCCCTGGAAAATGAACCCTTTATGAGTTGCCCCGAAGATTACCTGCAACGATTGGATGCAAGGGTGATCGCACTTGATTTTCCGGGGGAGCCCAGAAGAAGCTTATTAAAAACATGGCCTGGTATCATTAAAGACCTTGTTGAAGACGAAGACTTTGGAAAACAACTTAACAGGAATATTCCACGAACGGCTGACCTGGATAAACTGCTGGAGCATGTTACAGACCCTTATAAAAAGATGCAGATCATTCATCATTATGTAAGAAATAATATGGCCTGGAATAATTATGATAATATTTGGGCACTTGAAGGGGTTAAAAGCGCCTGGAAAGATAAAAAAGGAACCAGTGGTGAAATTAACCTCATCCTGATAAACCTGTTAAAAGATGCCGGATTACATGTAAATCCTGTTTTAGTAAGTACGCGTGATAATGGTATTATTAATACCGGGGTGCCCGGATACAGCCAGTTCAATAAAGTGATGGCATATGTAACAATAGCGGATAAGCCTTATGTGCTGGATGCCACAGAACTGAATACCCCTTCGTACCTGATACCTGCAGAAGTAATGGCATCAGAAGGATTTGTTATAGAAAAACTTGATAACTATGAAGGCGGATGGAAAGTGTTGTGGGATGATAAACACCAGCTGGGGAAAGAAATTTTTGTTTATGCTTCTTTGGATGATAAAGGGATGATGAAAGGCAATGCAACAATAACTGCAACTGAATATGCCAAAGTTAATTTGATGCCTTTGTTAAAATCGGGTAATGATAAATTAAAGGAGAACCTGTTAACCGTGCCGGGAATCAGTATTGACAGTTTTGTCGTTACAAATGAGCAGGAAGATTCTCCGTTAACAGAGACTTTTGCATTTAGTTTACCAACCAGTACTACAAGTGATTACCATTATTTTTCTGCCAATCTTTTTACCGGCCTGGATAAAAATTCTTTTATTGCTGACGACAGGGTGACAGATATTTTCTTTGGTACAAAACAATATTATCAACTAACATGCAATTTTTCATTGCCTGAAGGATACCTGGTTGAAAATGTGCCTAAAAATATCAAGATGATCACTCCGGATACAGCCATTGTTTTTATAAGGCAATCCAGTTTTTCCAATAATTTATTATTAATACAGATCCGGCTTGAATTTAATTCACCTGTGTATTCAGCAGATATTTATCCGGGTTTCCAGGAATTCTACAAAAAATTATTTGCATTCCTCAATGAAAAAGTTGTTTATAAAGCCAAATAGGTATGTTTCCTTAAGCTGGTTTTGGCCGGATTTATGTTAGTAATTGTATACTTTCGGCTGGCTACCCAAATGTCAATGTATTCTTTACTGTAATGGAACTGTTTTCTTAAGCTGTCATTCTATGCTGAAAAAAATATTAAAAAGAACACTTTTAGGGTTAGTCCTTTTAACAGGACTGCTAGTTGCTTCTGCTTATTTATTCCGGGGAAAAATTATAGTATTGGTAAAATCAGAGATCAACAACAGCATTAATGCCCGCGTTGATTTTAAAGAAGTGAATATTTCTTTTTTCCGCAATTTCCCCAAAGTGAGTATCGGGCTTGAAGAACTGCAGGTTATTGGTACAGGCAACTTTACAGGAGATACTTTATTATTTGCTAAAAGGCTGGATGCCACTATTAATATCATGAGTTTTTTCAGGGGAAAAGATATGGCCATATACAGTTTATACCTTGAATCACCGCGTATTAATGCCCTGGTAACCAAAGAAGGATTAGCAAACTGGGATTTTATAAAGGATAAAGAAACTAAAAAAGATGCAGCATCAGAAAACAAACCTTTTAACCTGCAACTTAAAAAGTACGCCATTAAGAACGGGTATATAAAGTATAACGACCGGGAAAGCGATATGAGTGCTGTTGTTGAAAACCTGAATCATTCGGGCAGCGGAGATTTTACGGCAGACCAGTTTACGATGAAAACCAGTACCACTGCTGATGCGGTTACCTATACGTATGGGGCCATTCCTTTTTTATTAAAAGTAAAAACCACAGTAGATACAGATATAAAGATTGACAACAAAAACAGTATATACAGTTTTGACGCCATGGATATTTTATTGAATGAACTTAAAATAAACGGTAACGGAAATATCAAAGGCCTTGCAAATGGATATGGTATCAATATCAATTTTAAATCTCCCGGTACGGGGTTTAAAAATATTTTATCACTCCTGCCATTAATTTATAAAAATGAATTTGATAAAGTAACTGCAAATGGGTACCTGCATTTCGAAGGGTTTGTAAGGGGTATTTTCAGTGACTCAACAATGCCGGGTTATCATGTTGCCATGGAAGTAAAAGAGGGTTCTTTTAAATACACTGACTTACCCAAAGCGATACAGCATATTAATTTTAAAGCAGTAATTGATAATCAGGATGGAAAAACGGATAACACAGTTGTAGATATTACAAACGGGCATATAGAAATGGACAAAGATCCATTTGATTTCAGGCTGCTGATTAAAAAACCAATCAGTACTATGTTTGTAGATGCTGCTGCAAAAGGCAAACTGAATTTATCGCAGATTACCCAATATATAAGGCTTGAAAAAGGGACCGGCATTAAGGGTTTGATGAATGCTGATGTGAATATTAAAGGTAATGTTACAGAAATAGAAAAACAACAGTATACTGCATTTTATGCAGCAGGTTTAGTTGATGTAAGTGGATTTAATTACACTTCAGTAGATTATCCTGCGGGTGTAAAAATAAATACGTTACATGCTGATTTTACGCCAGTAAAAATTAATTTATCAAACCTTAGTGGCCAATATCTTAATACGAATTTTAACGGTGGCGGGCAGATTAATAACCTGTTGAACTATATTTTTAGCGGCAGGCCATTGAGTGCTGATCTTTTCTTACAGGCAGATAAAGTAAACCTGAATGACTGGATGGGGGTTTCGTCAGATACAACAGCTACAGGTCCTGCGGCAGCAGCATTTGTTGTTCCCGGAAATTTAAATATTGTTTTAAATACAGAAATAAAGAAACTGCAGTACGATAAACTTGAAATTCAAAACCTGGATGGCAGCCTGCAGGTACAGGATGAAACGGTAAAGTTGAACAATATAAGCGGAGATGCGCTGGAGGGGGAAATAAAAATAAATGGATCCTACAGTACAAAACAAAGCAAAACCAATCCGGCCATTTCAATGAGTTATGATGTTGGTGGTGTAGACATACAAAAAACATTTTACGCTTTTAATACTGCACAGAAACTGATGCCTGTCGTAAAGTTTGTAGCCGGTAAATTAACCTCGGTATTATCAGCCAATGGAAAAATGGGGAATAATATGAGTATTGATATGAGTAGCCTTTCGGGCAATGGAAATTTATTTTTGATTGAGGGATTCCTGAGCAAATTTGCACCACTTGATAAAATCGCATCAACACTTAATGTAAAAGAACTGGAGCAGATCTCTTTGAAAGATGTAAAATTATCTTATGAATTCTCAAACGGAAAACTGTTGATAAAACCTTTTACCGTAAAAGTTAAAGATATTGAAATGGAAATTGGAGGGCTGCAGGGATTTGATGAAACCATTAATTATGCCATTAACCTCAAACTCCCAAGATCTTTACTGGGAGCAGAGGGTAACCTGTTGATGAATAACCTGGAGAAAGCTTTACAGGCAAAAGGCGTACCTGTAAAAGCAGGGGATGTGGTACATCTTAAACTTGCCCTTGGCGGAACATTAAAAAACCCGGTTGTAAAAGTTGACCTGAAACAAAGCAGTGAAAGCCTTGTTGAGCAGATGCAGCAGCAGGTAAAGGATTTTGCACAGGCAAAAATAGACAGTGTAAAAAATGCAGCTAAAGACACGCTTAATTCAATTAAAAAACAACTGGAAGTAGCAGCGATAGATGCGTTAAAGAAAAAACTGTTTGGGAAAAAAGACAGTACTGCCATAACTGATACAGTACCTGTAAAAAATCCACAGGATAAAACCAAAGAATCAGTAAAAGGATTGCTGGATAACCTGTTAAAGAAAAAACAGAAGGACAGCACTAATAAACAATGATGCATGTTTAAAATCGCAACGGATCAAAGACCTGTATATCTATTGAAGATGTTTTGTGTTGCATGATCTCACTTACCAGTTTCCCTGTTCCGGTTCCTTCTGATATACCCAGCATGGCATGGCCACCGGCAATGATCACATTTTGTAAAGAAGAATGCCTGCCAATATAAGGTAAGCCATCAGGTGTTACGGGCCTCAGGCCATTCCATATTTTATCAACCGGCGGAAAATCAATTTGTAACCCCGGGTAAAAGATCTTTGCCGAATCATAAATACCCTGCATACGTTTTACCATAACTTTATTATTAATACCGCTGAGTTCCATAGTGCCACCAATACGGAGCTGTTTACCCCATGGTGTTATGGCACAGCGTCCATCACCCAGAATGGCGGGGTATTTAATATTTTTTTCTATATGGGCATAAGTATGGCTATATCCTTTGCCCGGTTGTAATAATAATTTAATGCCCATCATTTTTGCTACAACCGGCAGCCAGCTGCCGGTTGCTACTATAATTTCATGGCAATCAAACTTACCTTTATCTGTAATAACGGCTGTAATTCTTTTGTTTGAACGTTCAAATGCTGTGACAGTTGTATTCAGTTGAAACTGCACGCCTTTATTTTCCAGGTATTTTTTAAGTACCTGCATCATTTTACCGGGGTTAAAATGACAATCATCTTTAAATAATACGGCACCGGCAACATCAAGTTCTACATCCGGTTCTAATTTTTGCACATCATCTTTTTTCAAACGTTCAACTTTCAATCCAAATTTTTCTGCTTCATCCGCCAGGTGAAATTCATGGTCCAGCGTTTTTTGAAGCCTGCACATCATCAAACATCCTTTTTCTTCCATGTCAAATTCATTTCCGATTTCATTTCGCATTTCCTGTATCAAATGACGGCTCAGTTGTAAAAGATTATTCAGGTATGGTGCATTTTGTGCAGCAGTTTGGGCATTGCTGCTTTTCAAAAAATAATAGCCCCACTGTATGAGTTGCCAGTTCAACCGGGGTTTAATGTAAAACGGGCTGCTGCTGCTGAACATGTGTTTAATCCCTTCGGCAATAATACCGGGACTGGCCAGCGGTACAAAATGGCTGGGGGACATGTATCCCATATTACCAAAAGAACAGCCATCTGTAATATCACCCCTGTCTATCACCCTTATTGTGTAACCTTCTTTTTGTAAATAGTAGGCACTGCATAATCCGATAATGCCTCCGCCAATAATGGTAATCTCTTTCATGTATAATTATTTGTTTGAACCGTAAGTTTAGCCTTTAAGGATCCGTACTGCAAATATTCTCCCGGCAGTTTTTCCGTAATTAGCTGCAATCTTTATTTTTACAGATGTTTTGTTTTTTATCAGTTCATCGGGAATAATATAAATTCTATCATAGAATTTGCCGGTTATGCCCCCTTTCCAGTTTTCTGTTGCAAGCAATACATCATCTGTAAAAATATCAAATTTCCTGTCCTTATCATCTCCCAGTAAAGTAAGTAATAAATTATTTATTATTCCCGGCTGTACTTTCATGTCAAACGTAAAATAATTTTCACTACGGGCTTCCCTGCCCATTCTGCCAATAGCTTCATCGACATAACTTTTTTCAGTTGCAAATAAATGGTGGTCCCTTTCAGGCTGCATTTCACCGATCCTGAAATGGTCAATTATTTTTTTTCAATTTCCTGCTGTACCTTTTTTTCAGCTTCATAGGCTGATTGCCTTTCTTCAAAAGCAGCATTGGTAAAATAATCCCAGTACACACTGTAATATTGGTCGTACGTTTTATAGAAAGGAATTAAGGTTACATCAAATGGTTTGCCCACACCTTTCATTTCAAATTGCAATAGTTTGCCTGTTGGTTTTACCCAATCATTTATATTTTTATTATCGGTAATTAAAACCGGGGTTCCATAAACCGGGTCGGGCATCTGTTTACCTAATTGTCCGGCCAATACCAGCGGGCCGTATTTAAAGGCAATGCGGTTTGGATTATCCGGCATTGATTCGGTATAGAGATGCATGGGTAATGATACAGCAAGAACTTCTCCAGGCAACCATTTTCGGGTGATAGAAATATATCCACTTTCATCAATAGAATAATTTATGGGTTTCCCCATTATTTTGACGACGGGGTTTTGCCTGCACCAGAACGGTTTTCTGATCTTTATGGTTAATGCTGCCGCTTTTTTTAAACCGATCGTAAAATTTACCTCCCCGCTGCCGGGAAATTCAGTTTGTTGGGTAAACTGTAATCCAATTTTCCGCCATTCCAAACTTGATGGGATAAATAAATTTACCCACAACGTGTGTTTGTCGTCGTGATTGTAAATCTGCTCCACATATTTTGAGTGGTTCTCAATTCCACTGCCCACACAACAGGTAAACGTGTTAAATGAATCACTAAATTGTTTTCTTGTTCCCATCCTCAGCGGAACAAAATAGGTCATCATTCCATTGGCAGGGTTTTGCGAGGCAAGAATGTGGTTGTATAAAGCTCTTTCATAATAATCCATTAAAACAGCGGAGGGATCCCATGCAAATAAATGCCGGGTCAGTTTAAGCATATTGTAAGTATTGCAGGTTTCGCAGGTTGCATCACTTAACCGGTCATTTAATGAATCGGGTTTGCCGCAATATTCATAATTACTGTTTCCGCCAATTACATAACTGTGATGATTTACCATAGTTTCCCAGAAGAAAGATGCAATAGTCTTATCCCTGTTATTACCCGTAAGTTCAAATTGCCTTGCACTACCGATTGCTTTTGGCACATTTGTATTGCTGTGTTTTCCAGGAAGCGGATCAATCCGGTTTGCGAGTTTAGCCATTACAAATTCGTCATAAAATTTATAAGACAGGTCCAGGTATTTTTTATTCCCTGTTAATGCATAAATATTTGCCAACACATCATTCATGCCGCCATATTCACAGTTCAACATTTTTAGCCTGGTTGAATCACTAAGATGATTGATGGTGTTATAGGTCCAGTCTGCCATTCGGGTAACCACGGTTAATGCATTTTTATTACCCGTATATAAATAAGCATCGCACAAACCAGCCATTATTTTATGTACCACATACCAGGGACTCCAGCCTCCGTTTAAATCAAAACCACCTGATTTAATTTCTCCTTTGGCTACTTTTCCGAAAAGGCTGTCTTCATTTGGTATGGCACCCAGGTATCCTGTTTTTCTTTCCAGTTGGCATCGGTCCAGTTCAGTTACGATATAGTTTACCCTTTTCTTAAATTCAGTATTGGCAGTGCCAGCATACATCATTGATAATGCAGATAAATAATGACCTACCGTTTGCCCTGAAATGCCTTCACTTTCCCACCCCCCATAAATAGAATCCTTTACCGGTAAACCGGCATTTTTATGAAACCTGTATAATAAACGGTCTGGTTTTAACAACATTAAATAGGCACTATCCATTTTCATCGCATGATGAAAAGGGCTTCCATTCAATAACTTCACCTCTTTTACATTAAATGCATAAGCTTTTATCAGAACAACCGGTTTTACTTTTAACTTACTGTTATTGCTTTCGGGTGAATAAGATTGTGCATGGGCAAAAGCCGGAATAAGAAGGGATAAGATGAGGATATTTTTCTTCATTTTACTGAAAATTTATAAACAGTGATGTGCCTGTAAGTTTCTCCCGGCTTCAATATTACATTGGGGAACGATGGTTGATTGGGTGAATCAGGGAAATGCTGTGTTTCGAGGCAGAGCCCTCCATGCAGAACATATTTTTTCCCTCCTTTTGTATGGGCCAGGGTTCCGTCTAAAAAATTGCCACTGTAAAATTGTATGCCCGGTTCAGTAGTAAATACTTCCATAAAACGGCCACTGCCTGCATGATACAGGGAACCGATCATTTCAAGATCATTGCCCCTCCTGTTCAATACCCAGTTATGATCATATCCGCCTGCAACCTGTGAAATATCCTTTCCGGTTTTTTTTGGCCTGGTAAAATCCATGGCAGTTCCTTTAACTTCTGCTGTTATACCAGTTGGTATCAGTTTATCATTTACCGGTGTGTATTTATCAGCATGTAACATCAACTCATGATCAAGAATGGTTGAATCTGTACCGGCAGATAAATTAAAATAGCAATGGTTGGTAAGGTTAACCGGGGTGGCTTTATCTGTTACAGCTGCATATTCGATCTTCAATGAATTATTGCCGCCCAGTGCATACTTTACATCAACCGTTACATTACCGGGATACCCCTCCTCGCCGTCTTTACTGTAATACGAAAGTGAAATGCCTGAATCATTTATTGATTTTACTTTCCAGATTACTTTATCAAAACCTTTCAATCCTCCATGTAATGTATTTCCGTTATTGTTAGCAGCCAGTGTATATTCTTTTCCATCCAGTGTAAACTTTGCCTGTGCAATGCGGTTGGCATAACGGCCAACCAAACATCCGAAATACGGATTTTTTTTTGCAGGTAACCGCTTAATGAATCAAATCCCAGGATCACATCACCCGGTTTATCGTTACGATCGGGGACAAGTATATCAGTTACCGTACCTCCATAATTCAGGATCTTAACTATCATTCCGTTCCTGTTGGTGAGTGTGTATTGATAAACAGTGTCGGTACCTGATAATCCATAACAGACTTTTGAAATACCGGGTTGAAGTGTGGGTAGTGTTTTGGTTTCTTCTTTTTTGATTATTGGTTTGCAGGCATAAAAAAATATTGCAATAAAAACAAAGCAACTGATCTTTTTCATATCATTAGTAATTAATCTTTACATCCTTGATTTTTGTTGGTAACCAAACCTGCATTTCATTCTTACCCCTGTTTGCCCAGGTGTAATAAGGGATGGCGATGATCTTTTTTGTTTCGGTTCTCAATGATGTGCCATCATCATTTACGATCACTACAGGCACTTCGGCGGTCAGGGCCTTTAGATTTTCATTGATCACTTTATAATCTATTGTCTCAAATTTTGTGTTTTCAGGAATGATGATATTCCATGCTTTGCCATTGTTATCTGCACCTTCTACACAATACACAATGGGACCACGTTGCAAAGCTACCCTGCCGATATTTTGTTTTAATTCTTCCCTTGAAGCAATTCTAAGAACCTGCATCGGGAAATTAATGTCAATAATGTCTCCTTTTTTCCAAGTCATGTCAATTTCAACATAACCATTACTACCCATAATTGCCGGGACACGTTCGCCGTTTAACTTCAGTATTAATTCAGTATCATCTGTGCGATCAATAAATCGGTATAAATTCCCGGGAGCTACCTGCTCACTATACCAGCCAGGAACTCTGATATAAATCTTAAATTTCGACTTTTTAATCGGATCAATATTCAACTTAATATTACCATCCCATGGATAATTTGTTTCCATTTTCACATCTACATTTCCGCATTTAAGGGGAATGGTTGCATTGCTTCCCACAAATAAATTCACATAAATACTTTGATCAGATTTAGCATAAATATAATCTCCCAATGAAGCAACCAGCCGGGCAATATTAGAAGGGCAACAAGCAGTACCAAACCATTCTCTGCGCTGGTGCTGCCCGCGGGAAGCAAGCGGATTTCCATAGAAGAAACGATCACCACTCAAACTCAAACCATCCAGTGCCGCATTATATAAACTTCTTTCCAGTACATCCATATATTCTGAATTACCGGTAAGTGCATTCATCCGCTGGTTCCAGAAAACCATACCTACACTGGCACAGGTTTCGCAATAAGCCTGTTCGTTAGGTAGATCATAATCCTGTGAAAAACCTTCATTGCTTCCAGCAGAACCAATGCCGCCTGTTATGTACATATTCCGGTATACTACATCTTCCCAAACATTCCTCATGGCTTTCATATAGCCCACATCACCTGTTTGTTCAGCTACATCAGCAGCACCTGTATACAGGTACATGGCACGTACCGCATGACCTGTAATTTCTTTTTGCTCTTTTACCGGCACCACATCCTGTGCATAGGCTGTATCTTTCCAGTCAGTCCAGGTATAGCCCCGGGCCAATTGATGCCCTCTTTCACTTAATAACCAGTCAGACAGCTTCAGGTATTTTTCATTATTTGTTATTTTATATAGTTTCACCAATGCCAGTTCCAGTTCCTGGTGTCCGGTTACCCAATGTTGTTTACCGGGTCCGAACAGGGCATCAAAATGGTTTGCCCATTTTATACATACATCCAGTAATTTTCTTGTGCCGGTAGCATTAAAATAGGCAACACCTGCCTCAATCATGTGGCCGGCATTATAATCTTCATGCATACTCATATCGGTATAGCGGTTTTGTAATCCGCTTAATGTGTAATAGGTATTGAGGTAACCATCGGGTTGCTGGGCCGCCGCAATTTTATCAATCCATTCGTCTGCTTTGGCTTCCAGTGAAGGGCTTGGGTGTGTTTTTAAAGAATAGGCAATTGCTTCCAATGCTTTAAACACATCGCTGTCATCATAAAATATACCTTCATGCTTTTCGCCTTTATTCCGGGCAACCTTTTCAAAGTTCCGGATACGCGG
>JAYTOF010000216.1:0-15353 GCA_043747955.1 Chitinophagaceae bacterium | reverse complement strand
GCCAATATATTTCTGTAACATAATATTGGTAAGGTTAATGATACCGCCCGGTTGAATAACCGCAGTACTTGCCAGATATGCTGTTTGTTGTGCTGCCGTTATGGAAGGTATGCCGGGATTGGCACTGGTATTAAAGAAATTTACAAAATTAAAATGAGCTCCTATAGCACCCCTGTAGGTATTTACTGCTTCCATGTTCAGCCCCTTTCTCAGTTGTGCCTCTGCTTTAATAAATTGCAATTCATGGTATGCCATAACAGGATACAAGGCATTATTCCTGAAAACATATTTACCAACACTGGCCGTAAAATTGTTTATGGCCGGATTGGTAACCGCACTGTCAATATAGGGTGTTGTGGGCCTTTGCCTGAAAAGTGGGTTAGTTGGAATGCCTTGTAAATTATTAACGGGCAATGCAGCAGTGTTTGGATCACCCGCCGAAGGAGCAAGAAACCGGTAGCCTCCGTTTAAGGTAGGCATATTTGTAGTAATTACAGTTGTGTCCGGACTTACTGTTAGCATACCTTTTATTCTCGGGTCCCTGTTTGCTGTTAGGGTAGATCCTGTAAAATTGAAGCCATCAAGCAACTGTACAATATACCGTCCCTGTTTTCTAACCGATACATTATCTCTTGCTGCACCCAATGGATTGGAATCATCATTACGTGTGGCCGTATGTGAAACAAGAAAATTATCAGCTGCACTTGAAAAACTTTTGTCAACAAATGCAATAACAGAATCTGCATTATAAGTGGGCTTATTGGTTAATCGCTGCCAGTTACGTGCACGAATACCATAAACAAACTTTATCCATTTAAGCACATCGCCATTATAAACCCTGTCGCCCCGGGCAAATGAGTTTTGATTATTAGTGCCATCCGTGCGATTCAAATAATCAAGTGCGGCAATACATAAAGAATCAATTGCCCCGTATACTTCTTCCTGCGAATCGTATGTGAAAATAACCCTGTTTTCTTCCCAGGCCTGTTTGTAAGGCATTTCCCCAAAAAAGTCTGTGGTCATTTGCAGGCCCCAAGCCCTAAGTGCTACAGCAGCGCCTACATAATCCCATCTCTTTTGGTTAGTACCATCCGCAATAATGAGATTTATATTTACGCCCTGTTGCGCAAAAAATGATCTCCATAATCCAATGGATTGAGCCGGCGTGTTACCGCCATGCACATCAAAATTTTCATTAGCGGTTTGATGATTCCAGTTTTGGGTTAGCTGGCCCGCAGTTATTATATCCACAGACATCATTTTACCTGTAAAGGATAGTACAGGTTGCATCAGTGAAGCAAGGTCGGGCGTCTGCGGACTGGAAGGATCGGAATTAATGTCGAGATATTTTTTACATCCGGTGATCATCATAAAGAACAATACGGATGCTATCAGGATTTTCTTATTCATAATCTTAATTTTTTTAATCATTTAGAATTGTACTTTTAAACCAAAATTTAATCCTCTCGGGGTGGCCAGGTTTCCCTGATCTAATCCAACTCCACCTACACCTGAACGGGCAGAAGTATTATTAGCATTGGTAGAAGGATCTGCACCGGAATAATTTGTCAAAATAAATAAATCAGTTCCGGTAAAAAATACTGATGCCGCCTTGACTATTTTTTGCCTTTTTAGAAATGATTCGGGAATCATATAGGCAATGGTTATATCTCTTAACCTGACCCAGTTAACATCTTTTTCAATAAAATCCTGGGAGGTACCACCGCCTGTTGTATAATAATCAGACCTGAACAGGGGTGTGACTACAATTGTATTGGGAGTGGGGTTGGCCGTATTTTGTAATCCATCATTTAATACACCTCTGATAACTCTTGGTGTTTCTCTGTCAAGGGTACGTTTACTCATGCCCACCCGGTATAAAAATTCTTCAGTACCATTATAAACATCGCCGCCTTTTCTTATATCAAGGTTAAAGGATAAATTCCAGTTTTTATAGATGGTGAAACTATTAACCAGGCCCATGGTGAAATCGGGCTGACGGTCTGCAACTACAATATAATCGGTTGAGGGAATTGGTAAACCCGATGTAGGGCTGATTAAAAGATCGCCATTTGTATTGGTTGTATAACGCAAAGCTGCCAGTTGGTAAACAGTACCACCCTGTATTGCTTGTCCGCGGATATTGCCTATCCATGTATCGGAGTTATAAAAAAATGGCAATCCTGCAGGCATTTTAAGAATTTTATTTCTGTTGCGGGCAAAGTTTACCGTTGTATTCCAGGTTAAGTTTTTACTTTCAATAGGGATGCCGGTAAGCTGAAGTTCAATTCCTTTATTTTGAGCTGTACCTCCATTGATCCATTTCAGAATTGCCCCTGAAGCGTATGATAAACGAATGGCCATTAACTGATCTTCGGTACGTAAATCATACATGGCAAAATCAAATCCGAGGCGGTTGTTAAAAAATTTCATTTCAGCTCCATATTCCAGCTGTTTGGTAAACTCCGGGCGCAGTTGCGGGTTACCTTGTGTAAAGCCGCCTTGTGCAGTACCCGTAATAAAGCCACCACCGGTAAATGTTGAGGTACTGAATTTATTTCCTTTTACATAGGCAGCTCTTGGATCACGTCCGGTTGTCGCATAATTAAGCCTTACTTTACCATATTTAATCCAGTTCGGCAATTTATCTTTTAAGAGGTCAGTAAATACAACACTGGTGCCGGCAGACCAGTAATAATAAACAGCATCTTTAAATTTATATTCCAACGGATTGATAAGACGGCTTGACCCGTCCATTCTTCCTGATAGTGAAATATTCAGCCAGTTATTATAATTGCCGCTGTAATTAAGGAAAGAACCAAAGCGGTTGTAATTTTCATTCGAGGTTAGCGAGCCTACCGTAATAGGGTCAGCATTATTGATACTTAAAAAATTGGGATCATATAATCGTTCCCCCTTAACCGCATTTACTTCATACTTACGGGTATCAAAAGTAAATGCACCTATAAGCGTATTGCTTACATTACCAATTTTTTTACGATAAGTTGCCCGGTATGCACCATTAATAAGAACCTGGTTTTCTTTGTATTGATTTATAATGCCGCCAACAGTACGTGCCAAATTGCTCTGTGGATGGAAATACCATGTTCCAATAGTACTATAAAAATCAATACCGGTAATAGCCGTAAGATTTAACGATTTTGATATATCATAACTGAGCTGAATATTGCCCATAAACCGGTTGTTATCATCAAAGCTTTTATTTTTGTTTACATCCCAAAACGGATTATCATCTTCAGCTGCGGTAAGATCGCCCCGTATTGTTTTCTTGTTTCCATTTGCATCAGTATATACCCTTACATCGTCATCTGTGGGCCAGGTAAGCAGGCTGATTAAGAAACCACCCGTTCCTTTAGATGCTTTATCGGTATGCGACTTAATATAAGAAAACCCATTAGTAATGGTAAATTTCGGGCTTACTTTAAAAGAAGTATTTAACCGGAAATTATAACGATTATAACCTGTATTGGGTACTACTCCATCCTGGTTTATTACTGATGCTGTAAATCTATAACTGCCCGCATCACTTCCACCGTCAATTGCAAGATTATGCTGCTGCGTCTTACCGGTAACAAAGAAGTTATCAATATTATCAAAACGTGGATTTGCATCCGGAATTTTTTGGCCAAAATAAGTCCTGACCAGCTGGTTGGTAATGCCTGCCGAACCCTGATCAAAAACATTTTGTATTTCCGGAAGCCGGTAAACTTTTTCGAACCGGAAAGAATTGGTATAGGTAACAGATGCTTTGCCCTTTTTACCTTTTTTAGTAGTGATAATTACAGCGCCATTGGCACCATCAGAGCCATACAGTGATGTAGCCTCGGGGCCTTTAAGAATAGTAACAGACTCTATATCTTCAGGACTGATGTCGCCACCACGGTTGGTGAAGTCGTTGCTTCTGTTTTCGTAGTTAACCCCACTTGAATTTCCTGGGAACCTGTCCTTCATTTCAAATGAACTGTTATCAATGATCAGTCCATCCACAACAAAAATGGGCTGATTGTTTCCGTCTATTGATGTGGGACCCCGTAATATAATACTTGATGATGCACCCGGCATACCTGTAGTGGAAGTTATGGTAGCTCCGGGAATACGGCCTGCAAGGGAGTTTATGAAATTTTCCCTCCTTGTTTGTGCTATTTCATCACCGGATACACTTAAAGCCTGGTAGGTTAGTTCCCTTTTGCTTTTTGTAATATTGTAACCTGTTACAACCACCCCACCTAATTGCTGGTTGTTAGGTACCAGGGTAATATTAAGTAAAGTTGCATTGCCTGCAACTATTTCTTCTTTTACAAATCCAACATAGGTATATACAATTTTATTTCCTTTTACAGCTGCAATAGTATAGTAACCTGCTTTATTAGTAACCGTTTTCGTACCAGCAGATGAGTTGGTAACGGTTACACCCTGAAGCGGGGATTTGTCATCGGAACTTAATATGGTTCCAGAAATGGTAATTTCCTGTGCCGCAGTTACAAGTGGTATCAGCAGCAATACGACCGGAAAAAATTTAAATAACCGAAAGATCAGGTTCATAAGCTTTAGTTTTAAGTAAATGAAAAGTTTTTAACTTTATTTTTATTATAGTACTTCAATACCGGCATCAATAAAGGGTGCCAGTAATGGATTTGTTGCATTTAATTCAGTTATCAGCACATCTACCTTATCTAAATTGCAAACATGTATTGGTTGAATACTGTTTATTTTTTCGGAAATGGTAAGACAAACGGTTTTTCGGGAAGCATTGATCATAGTTTGTTTTAAGTGAACAACATCCCAGTCATTATCTGTTATGCCATGAACCAGATCGATAGAATTAATCCCTAAAAAACACAGATCAGGTTTAAGGCTTTTAATACGGTTAATGGCATCTGCCCCTAAGGTAATTTTTGAATTTTTTGATAGCTTATCGCCAATTACAATCACCTCAATATTGGGGTGATGCATATATTCAACCACCGCAGGAATACTGCCTGAAATAAAGGTGGCAGATAAATTCAGGGGTAGTGATCTGGCTAATTCAATAATGGTGGTACCGCCGCCGGTTAAAACAAACATGCCATCTGTGATAAGTTTAACGGCTTTTTCGGCAATGATCTTTTTACTATCCTTGGCATAGATTTTTTTGTCGGGATAGGTGATGTCGTTAAAAGCACGGGAGAGTGCACCACCATGTACTTTTATTAATTTACCATTTTCAGCAAGTTCCTGTAAATCCCGCCGGATGGTATCTTCCGATACTTCTATTTCAGTACTCAATGAAGTGGACAGTACTTTATTGTGCAGGTTAACCTGGTGTACAATGTACGCCTGGCGTTCTCTCTTTAGCATTAGTCGTTGGTATTGACAAACAAGGTAATAAAAAAAATTGCAAAAAACCGCAAAATATTTTCAATATTATTGCAGAACCTGCAGAAATAGTTGCAATAATTGCAGTTAACCCGCGATAAAGGGTATCTAAATTATATTTTTGAGGGAAATAAAGAAATTGGTTTTGAGGCTTTTTTTCCGGTATTAACTATTTTGTGAACCTAAAATTTTCTTTTTTTATTCGGGTGAGTATCTAAAGCCTTTTTTATTAAAAGTGCTGTTTCATTATTTTTATCAGGTTCGGTTAATTCATCATCAACCTGATTATCATAATTCCCAAAAATTGAAGTCAATGCTTTTACATGATAAACGGACCGGGTAAATTTATTACCAATCACAATTATAGTAGCACTACTTTTCAAAAGCCTGATAAATGATGCATTACTGCCATGCCACCAGCCATTGTGGTAAATGATCTTTTCACCGGTGGGGTATATATTCATTCTCCAGCCAAGGCCATAGTTTCTTATGCCCCGTTTTTCATTGCTGTAGGGAGCATAAGCTTCTTCAAGTGTTTCCGGTTTAAACAACAGGTTTGTTTGTAAAGCCCTGTCCCAGGTAAGCAGATCCCTTGCTGTTGTATAAATATTTTTATCACCGTATACCTGGTCTAAAAAAGTAAATGCTTCGGGTTTCCCCCTCCAGTTATAACTGGGTATAGCCCTGGCGGTATCCGCAAGACTGAATACATAGGTGTTTTTCATTTGTAAGGGCACAAAAAAGGTCTCATTTAAATAATCAGCATATTTTTTTCCGGTAATTTTTTCAATCAATAAGGCCAGTAAAACATAGTTTGTGTTGCAATAAGAGAAGTGTGTATTTGGGGCTGTAATATCCACCAGTTCTGCTTTTCGTGTAATTAAAAAATCAAGCACATCATCATTTGAAGCAACCCTGCTTTTATCCCAACCCATATTGTCCAGAAAATGGGTATAGTTGGGTAAGCCACTTCTGTGGTTCAGTAAAGTTCTTACAGTAACGCCCGGATAGTTAAATGTTTTAAAATATTTACTGAATTCATCATCTATATTTAATTGACCATCCTGCATCAGTTTTAAGGTAGCCATTGCCGTAAAAGTTTTTGAAACAGATGCTATATGCAATGCTGTATTTTCAGTAATGGCATCTGTACCCGGAAGGTGTGCCGTTCCGCTGTATTTTTCAAAAATAATGTGACCGTTTTTTGCTACTAAAATACTCCCGTTAAATCCTTTTTGTTTTAAAACAGAATCATACCAGTTACCGCAGGCAGCATTAATTCTTGCTGCTTCGGCTTTTGAAACAGCGGGCAGGTCAGGTAGTGATAATAAGGGTAAGTTATTATTGCCCTGTAATACCGGTTTATTTTCAGATACAGCGCTGCAGGATGTAAAAATGGTAATGATCACTGCTAATGATAAACAACAGTAAAGAAAAGAAAAAGGTATAATGAAAATTCGGTTACGTAACGGCTTTCTTGTTTTAAAAAGAGGGGTAATTACAGTATAGCCCGTTTTATGAAAATTATTTATCATTAAATAGTAATCTTTAGATAGAATATATTTGTGCAAAATACACTGTAAAAATCATGCCTGAAAATATAATAACCAGTTATCCCAAAGAAAAAATCAATATTCTTTTTTTAGAAAACATTAGTGATGTTGCTGTTAAACATTTTAATGCAGCCGGCTATATCAATGTTAAAAAGATAAACGGTGCATTAAGTGAAGATGAATTAATTACGGCCATCCGTCATGTTCACCTGCTGGGCATCAGGAGTAAAACGAAAATAACCAAGAAAATATTGGATAGTGCACCAAAATTACAGGCTATTGGTTGTTTCTGTATCGGGGTAAACCAGGTTGATCTGTCAGCTGCTACAAAAAACGGGGTAGCTGTATTTAATGCACCCTACAGCAATACCCGTAGTGTAGCTGAACTGGTAATTGGTGCATCCATCATGTTGATCAGAAAGGTTGTTGATAAGAATAAAGCGGCACATGAGGGCTTTTGGATGAAAGAATCCAGCGGGAGTTATGAGCTCAGGGGAAAAACGTTGGGAATAATCGGCTACGGCAATATTGGTAAACAGGTAAGCGTGCTGGCAGAAAGTATTGGCATGAAAGTTATATTTTATGATGTTGAAACCCGGCTGCCCCTGGGCAATGCAGAAAACAGGAAAAGCCTGAAAGAAGTAGTTGGCAAATCAGATATCATAACATTGCATGTACCTGAACTGGATAGCACAAAAAATCTCATTAATAAAAATACACTGAAGCATTTTAAGAAAGGAAGTATCCTGATAAATTATGCAAGGGGGGAAGTGGTTGACCTGGATGCACTCCGTAAATTTTTACTGGAGGGGAATTTGAGTGGCGCTGCCGTGGATGTGTTTCCGGCAGAACCGGAAAAGAACGGGGATCATTTTTCATCGCCTTTACAGGGCCTGAGTAATGTATTGCTTACACCACATATTGGGGGCAGTACCCAGGAGGCCCAGTACAATATTGGTGAAGATGTCAGCAGCAAATTATTTAATTATCTCGAAAAAGGGATCAGTACCGGTTCCCATAGTATTCCGGAACTATCGCTGCCTCCACAGGAAGGTACCCACCGGATTTTACACATACATCATAATGTGCCGGGGGTGCTGTCGGAAATTAATACACAATTGAGTAAACATAAAATTAATATACTGGGGCAGTATCTTAAAACCAACGATACCATTGGGTATGTGGTATTGGATGTAAATAAAAATCTGAGTAAAAATGCTTTGGAATTATTGCGTAAAGTTAAGGCTACCATTAAAGTAAGGATGTTATATTAAGCATACAGAAAAGTCATTTGCAAACCCCCTGATTAAAAAAAGATGATTCAGTTATTTTGCAACCGGTAATTGAACGGATACGGTTGTTCCTATACCTTTTTCACTGCTGATCTGTAAGGTTGCATCCATCATTTTCATTTAATTTACAAAATTTTCAAATAATACTGAAAACTCCATACCTTTGTGTTGAAAATGTAAACACATGAAACTATTAATAATCGGAGGCGGATTTGGCGGGTTAAGGCTGGCCCGCAAACTCAGCAACAAACCGGGTTTTGACATTACACTGATTGACCGGTTTAATTACCACCAGTTTCAACCCTTATTTTACCAGGTAGCCACCGCCGGCCTGGATGCCAGTAATATTTCATTTCCATTGCGTAAAGTTTTTCATAAAAGCAGGAATATCCGTTTCCGAATGGCAGAAGTGCTAAAGATCGTAACTGCAGATAAAAAGGTGGTTACCGATATTGGTGAGTTTGACTATGACATATTGGTAATAGCAACAGGTGCTGACAGCAATTTTTTCGGAGATCAGCAATTAATCGACAAAGCCTTTCCTATGAAAAGTACCGTTGAGGCATTACAGTTGCGGCACCGGCTTCTGCATAATTTTGAAGACGCACTACATGTAAAAAATGAACTGGACCTTAAAAGGTTAATGACAATTGTTATAGTTGGCGCAGGCCCAACAGGAGTAGAGCTGAGCGGTGCTATTGCTGATATGAAACGTTTTGTTTTACCTAAGGATTATCCGGAACTTGATTTTTCCCAAATGAAGATCTATTTACTGGAAGGAGCGGCAAAAACACTTGCTTCAATGAGCGAAAAGTCAAGTACCAAATCTCAACAGTATTTACAAAAATTAGGGGTACAGGTTTTAACCGGCACTTTTCTGAAAACTTATGACGGAAAAACGGTTTTGCTTCAAAATGGGGATACCATCGAAACCAGTATGGTAATATGGGCAGCCGGAATAAAAGGAAATGTACCGGAAGGTATTAATAAAGATATGATTGCAAAAGGCAACCGTATTAAAGTAAACAGGCAGTGCCGGGTTGAAGGGTATGAAAATATTTTTGCAATAGGCGATGTGGCCTTTATGGAAGTGCAGGCATGGCCCAACGGGCATCCCCAGGTGGCGCCAGTGGCCATGCAAATGGCTGATATGATTGCAATTAATTTACGCAGCACAGAAAGGAAAAGCAGTAAGGCATATTTAGAATCATTTGTGTACCATGATAAAGGAAGTATGGCAACCGTTGGCAGAAATCTGGCAGTTGTAGATATGCCTATCCCGAAAGCTTTCGGGACTAAATTACATTTTGGCGGGTTTGTAGCCTGGATGATCTGGATGGGCCTGCACCTGATGCTGATACTTGGTGTAAAGAACCGGTTTTTTGTTTTTAGTAACTGGCTGTATAATTATGTTACTTATGACCAGAATCTGCGGTTGATATTTAAAGAATTTTACCGGGAACAAAAAAAGTAAAACTTCAGATCATTACAAAAATGGTGTCCGGTTTTTTTTCTCCATGATAACCATATGGATTAATGATAAATCCAGTCTTAAAGAATAAACTTAAAAATCAAAGATGGTATGCAGATGATTTGAATTGTATTTACATAATTTCAACCGGGATCAATCGGCAATCACTTATATAATTCATTGCAATAATTGAACAGCTTTACTATGTCAGAAAGATTTTTGAAATTAATACGGTTACTGTCAATGAAATTATTTAATTCTTTTCCCTTATCCCTAAAGATCTTTAAAAACTGGTGCTTTGTCGAAAATTTTTCCATCGAACTTTCTTTTCTGACCCAATAGAATGAAATATCAACCACTTTAAATTCGTCAGGAATCCGGAGATTAATGGAACCTGCTGGGCCATAGATCTGCCTTACATATGAAGGAGCCAGTGTCTTTGATGTGGCTCCATAACCTGTTGTGGCTCCAACTGACTCTACATTGCTTTTATGTTGAATGAACAGGGTTATGGTCCCGGTCATAACAAGTTCGTAAAATCCGGTATTAAATGGTATAAAAGTACGGTTGGCTAAAAAAATGGTATCTACCAGTTGCGGGTTATCCATTACCATATAAATGTCATTCTGCAGAAAGACCATTTCCTGATCAACAACATTGTAATTAAGAACCGCGGTATTAACCTGGCCTGATTTAAGCTTTAGAATTCCACCGGTAAATTCAGGCAGGAGAAAATTGGGAAGATTTTTCGCAGCTTCTGCCTGGGCATCAACGGTTGTGGTTATGAATATAAAAATTGCTGAATATAAAATGATCGTTGCAAAACGTATAATTACTTTCATTTCAACCTGATTTTATTTAACAAATAATAACTGTCCGGTAAAAGTATATAAAATAAATGCCAATGTTTGCAATTATCTGCAATGGTATGTTCCGGCAAATTATAAGATTTCATTTCGAAAGCCATCAGCATTTATTATTTTTCCTGGTCTGTATCTTTTACTATTTTTTTTGCCTTGCTTTTAAAACCGGCAGTTTGATAGGGAAGCTGTTCTGTAATGATCAATAGTATTTCAGGTTTGATTTCAGGATATATTTTAGAGAGATTTTCCAATACGCTCATAGAAAATACTTTAATGGCAAGGGCTTCAGCAGGGGATTCCAGGTATTTAAAACAGATATTCATTATTTCGCCATGATATTTTTCAGGCAATTGGATATCCTGCATCAACCGTATGCTGTTGCGTTTTACGGCATCATGCAGGTTTGGTTTCTTTAAGTTATCAATGAGTTTTTTCCAGTGTTTTGAAATGAATTCCGGATGGGCGGTTACACAATTACTTACCGGCCAGGCAGCTCTTTGTACAACCCGGTATTCATCTTTTAAAAATAAATTGAATAAGGTGTCAAAGTGTTGCTGGTTATTGCCCACCCATTTTACAATCCTGGTACATTGTGCCTTGGAATGTTCCTGTAATATTTCTGCTCTTAAATTCATGAATTATACGAATTTAGCAGATTATGAGGAATATCTTATTGCAATTTGGTTTTGATGAAAAGGAGTGTTTAATCCGTGCATTTGGCAGTGGGCTTATCAATTCAACCTGGCAGGTTGAAAACAAAAATAAAAAATTTATTCTGCAGCGGGTCAATCATAAAATATTCAAAAGCCCGGAAGATATTGCTTTTAATATCAGGTTGACCGGTAACTACCTGAAGGCGCATTACCCGGAATATTTATTTGTGATGCCTCTTGTAACACGGGATGGGAATGACCTGTTACAGGCAGCCGAAGGATATTTTCGCATGTTTCCTTTTGTCGAAGGTTCGCATACCATTACTGTGGTAGAAAATCCGGAACAGGCTTTTGAAGCAGCTAAACAATTTGCACGTTTCTCCGGGTTATTATCCGGTTTGGATGCTTCAACATTAAAGATCACCCTGCCCGATTTTCATAATCTTACTTTACGGTATCAGCAATTTGAGCATAGTTTGGAAAATGGCAACAGGCAGAGGATAGCCCGATCAAAAGAGCTGACCGCTTTTATAAAAGATCAAAAAAATATTGTGGATCAATTTGAGCTTTGTAAAAAAATCCTGAAGCTGCGGTGTACCCATCATGATACAAAGATCAGCAATGTATTATTCAATGAAAAGGATAAGGGGCTATGTGTAATTGACCTGGACACCATAATGCCCGGTTATTTTATAAGTGATGCAGGTGATATGATGCGTACTTATTTATGTGCCGTTAGTGAAGAAGAAAGCGACTTTTCAAAAATAAAAGTCAGGAAGGAATTTTATGAGGCCATCATTAACGGATATGTAGCTGAAATGGGGGAGGAACTGGGTGCTGATGAAAAAAAATATTTTCATTACTCAGGTGTTTTTATGATCTATATGCAGGCCATTCGTTTCTTAACCGATCATATAAATGATGATGTGTATTATGGAGCAAAATATGAAGGGCATAATTTTATACGTGCCGGAAATCAAATTACATTATTACAGCGCCTACAGGAATTAACCTAAAAGTTTTCAGTTATAACCCTGCAGCATTTCTATGTTTTAAATTAAAAAGTTACGGGAATTGCTGAAGAAGTTTTTTGATTTCTTTGATTTCTTCTTCATCTACTGAAACAACGCTTAAACTTTCCTTCATGTCAATATTTAAATAATTCATCCTGCCTGCAATATGTATTCTTGCAGAAGTATGAAATTCGGTTGCAACCGTTCTTTTTGCCAGATCAAGGATATTAGCAGAGCGAACACCGCTGCCGGGCATAATAATAATTCTGTTATCAGCCTGTTTAATCAATAAAGCAATCATAGCGGCTCCTTCCGGCGCTGTTGGCTGTAAACCCGAAGTAAGAATTCTTTCACAACCGGTTTCTATGATATCTTCCAGCGCTTTAGCGGCATCATTAACCCGGTCAAATGCCCGGTGAAAAGTTACACCCAGCGGATAAGCCAGCTCAACCAGCTGTTTACATCTTTTTGTATTTACAGCGCCATCTGCATGCAGCATACCTATCACCACTCCATCACAACCCAGTTCCTTACAGATTTTAACATCTGTTTTCATCACCTCATATTCAGCATCGCTATAAAAAAAATCTCCACCCCTTGGACGGATGATCGGGTACAGATCGATCTGTAATTTTTCTCTGGCTGCTTTTATAAATCCAAAGGATGGGGTGGTTCCACCCTCGCCGGGATTATCACATAGTTCAATGCGGTTGGCACCGGCAGCCTGTGCTAACAGGCAACTTTCAATGTTAAATCCAATTACTTCCAGTTTGAATTGCATAATAGTAAATGTTGAATGTGCAAATAGGTACAGGTTGTACAAGGCAGATTGAAAATCAGTTATTGAAAATTATTAAATAAGAAACTTTGATTGATGAATTTGATTTTCATTGTTGCTCTTTACACTAAATACAAATCCCTTCTGTATGGCATATGCACCATATTGCCCCTTTTTATTCAAAGCTAAAAATCCAACCTGTAAAGTTTTTGCTTTTTCCTTATCTCTTTTTACAATACGTTCTACAGCTTTTTTACAGGCCATTTCAGGTGAATAGCCCTGCCGCATAAATTCAACAACCAGATGTGTTCCGCAGATACGGATCACTTCTTCGCCGGTTCCGCTGCTGGTTGCGGCACCAGCATTATTATCTACAAATAAACCAGCGCCAATGATGGGCGAATCACCCACGCGGCCATGCAATTTATAAGCCATACCGCTTGTGGTAACTGCACCTGATACATTGCCATAAATATCCATGGCTACTAAACCCATGGTATCATGGTTTGCTGAACCATCTTCAAAAAAATTGGGAGCAAAAGGACCGTTTTGCTTTTTACCTCCCTGTCCGGCTGGCAGGTTTTCGATATTTATTACCGGCTTGTATTCACTTTTTTTCAACCATTCGGTATAAGCAGTTTTGGCTTCACTGGAAAGTGCTGCACTTTCCAGTGTAAATCCGTTTTCCACAGCAAATTGCTGGGCACCGGCACCAACTAATATTACATGAGGGGTTTTTTCCATTACTTTCCGGGCAACAGAAACCGGATGTTTTATTCTTTCAATACCCGCCACTGCACCACAATTGGCATGTTCATCCATGATACAGCTGTCAAGTGTTACAATCCCATCCCTGTCGGGGTAACCCCCCAAACCAACACAACAATTAATTTCATTTTCAATGTGGATGGCCCCGGCTTCTACGGCATCCAGTGCACGGCCTTTTACGGATAATATTTTCCAGGCTTCGGCATTTACCGGCATACCGCTGTCCCAGGTGGCGACAACGATGGGTTTAACTGTGGCTTCAAAATTCCGGGCGAATGATCTTTTTGCCGTTAATACCGGTGCCGTTAAAGCAGAAAGTTGTAAAAATTTTCTACGGTTCATCTTATTTTTATTTTTGGCTATGCAGAAAAAAATAGAAAAGTTGAAAATGGTTTGTCTGAATCAATCCTTTTTTAATATTGCTGTTAACAGGTTTTTCTTTATTAATAATCATCCCCCAATGCAAAGATCTGCTGCCGGGTTTTATATTTTCCTCTTGTAAAATCAGGGATATTCTGTACCTGGCCACCTTCCAGTATACTTTTTTCGCTGAGTGGGGTAATGGAATACCAGCTTGCATAATCATACACATCCATCGGAAAATCCTGGTCACGTTTTATGCATTCTATAAAAGCATGGTCAACAAAAAAATCCATACCGCCATGCCCGGCAGATTCCGCTTTTTCCCCATATTTTTTCCAGAGCGGATGGTCATTTTCTGTTAACCATTTTTCGGTATTATCCCATTTGTGACTATGGTTCATTTCCTTTTGAAAATAAATAAATCCCTGGTTTTTTCCTCCCGATCCATAATCCTGCCAGATGCCTTCGGTACCCTGAACCCTGAATCCTAAATTATATGGGCGTGGAGATGAAACATCATGTGTTAATAAAATCGTCTCACCATTGGCACATTGTATCTGAGTGTTGACTATATCACCGCATTTAAAATTCAGTTTTGCATTCGGGTGATCTTTTCCACCTTGTGGATGGTCAACAATATATTTTTGCAGCCCCTTTGCTTTTGAAGCAACAGATGAAAGCTTTGTCATCAGGTTTCCCCGGTTTATATCCATCATTACCGCAACCGGTCCAAGGCCATGTGTGGGATATAATTCACCATTGCGTTTTAAATTATGTTCTGTACGCCACTGGGCTTCACTGTATGCGTTCTTTCCAAACTCTACTCCGTTATAAGCAGACTTACCATCATTAAAAAGTACGCCACGCAGATCATGTTCATACCCGCCCTGACCATGTAATAATTCTCCAAATAAACCCTTCCGGGTCATGTGTAATACTGCCATTACATCACGGCGGTAACAAACATTTTCCATCATCATCAGGGGCATTTTTGTTTTTTCCGAAACATTTACCACATCCCAGCACTCCTGCAGTTTTACCGCACCACAAACTTCTGCCCCTACAATTTTTCCGGCATTCATGGCATCAATGGCCTGTATGCTGTGCCACTCCCAGGGAGAGCAGATCATTACGGCATCAACATCATCTCTTTTTAATAAATTTTTATAATCTTCATTACCTTTTTTATAAATTGCCGGATCGGGGCGGTTGTATTTTTTAAA
>JAYTOF010000215.1:0-19403 GCA_043747955.1 Chitinophagaceae bacterium | reverse complement strand
TTAGGAGTGAAATTCCTTTCAAAACCGCCAATACGCCCAATAGTAGTAGTAAGACGGGAGCCACATATTTCTTCATATATTTCATAGATTAGTTCACGAAATTGCATCAGGTATAAAAAACCGGAGAATGCGCCACTATCCACTCCCACAATAGAATTGCAGATCAAATGATCCGATATCCGTGACAATTCCATAATGATCACCCTTAAGTAATCAACTCTTTTTGGCAAAGTTAAACCCAATAATTTTTCGCAGGTAATATGCCATCCCATATTGTTGATGGGGGATGAACAATAGTTTAACCGGTCGGTAAGCGGGGTAATTTGATATAGGGGTCTGCGTTCTGCTATCTTTTCAAAGGCACGGTGAATATAGCCGATGGTTGATGTAGATTTTAAAATGCGTTCCCCATCCATCTCCAGGATATTTTGAAATACGCCATGCGTAGCCGGGTGTGTTGGCCCCAGGTTAAGCGTGGTGGTCTGCTTTTCTATACTTCCTTCCGGTAATAAAATATGTTCACTCATGCCCCGCTATTAATGATTTTTTTATTTTTAATGAACTCATAAAGTCTAAAGGCGTAAACAATTGCCATTACTCCAAATATAATTCCACCCATCATTTTCATCCAGTCATTCTTTTCATAGAAATCATAAAAATTCAATACGGTAACAATGACCAACAATACAAACATCACAATCAAAAAATGTAGTCTGTATTTTGAATTTTGCTTAAACATGCTTTTCAACTTTTATTCAACATCGTTGTGTCACTCATTTGTACGGTAAACCATTTTTCATAAGACCTCATCCTCTTATCCTTCTCCTTAAAGAGAAGGACGGTACATTAAACATAACCAAACATTTCATTCTTCCACATCAACTTTATTTCTTCTTCCAACAATAACACAAGCCTCTGTTCAATTTATTTCTGTCACGTAACCTTCGCTTCATTCTTCCAGTTCCATCTCCTTTGGAGAGGCCCGCCCGGATGACCCGGTCGGACGGGGGTTGGGGGAGGCTACCTTCCAAACATTTCATCATCCTTATCTATCCTGCTCTGGTCTTCCAATGGAAACTCTTTTCTCATTGGGTGATAATCCATTTCTTCAACATTCAAAATCCTGATCAGGTTGGGATGGCCGACAAAGTTTACACCGTAAAAATCGTATGTTTCTCTTTCCATATGATTGGCCGACCTGTATAAAGCAGTTGCACTGAAAACATCAGGTTTTTCTATACCGGCAAATACTTTAAAACGTATCCTTACATTATCAATTAAATTATGCAGATGATAAACCACAGCCAGTTCTTCTCCTTTTCTATCGGGGTAATGCACTGCCTGAAGATCGGTGAGAAACTGAAATTTTAATGCTGCATCATCATATAAAAACTGAAGTACTTTTAAATTAAGGTCTTTGGGTGCTGTAAAAGTGAGCATACCATAAGGCTCCTGCCAACCGGTTAATTGACCGGGGAATTTTTCAGTTAGTTTTAGTTGTATCGTTTCGTTTGTCAAAGTCAAAAATTAAAAGTCAAAAATTAAAAGGGAAAAGTCAAAAAATTAAAAGTACCATTTTTTGAATTTTTACTTTTTACTTTTATTGTATCCCATATCCGGCCAGCAACTCCTTATACTGATCACTATGTCTTCTTCTCAATCCTTCTGCATTTACCAGTTCCTGAACTTTTAAAAATCCATCGAGTATAGCTTCGGGCCTTGGCGGACAACCCGGTACATATACATCAACAGGGATAACCTGGTCAATGCCCTGTAAAACTGAATAGGTATCAAAAATACCCCCTGAAGATGCACAGGCACCAACGGCTACAACCCAGCGTGGCTCTGCCATTTGCAGGTAAACCTGACGAAGGACCGGCCCCATTTTTTTTGCAATGGTTCCCATCACCAATAACAGATCACACTGGCGTGGAGAAAAACTCATTCGCTCAGCACCAAACCGGGCCAAATCATAATGGCTGGCTGCTGTGGCCATAAATTCAATACCACAACAACTGGTTGCAAATGGTAAAGGCCAGATGGAATTTTTACGGGCCAGGCTTACCACTTTTTCAAAATTGGTTGCCATAAAGCCTTCACCCATGTATCCTTCAGGAATACCCTCGAATTTGATATGATTATTAAATTGTACCGGACGAGACATACTAAATTTTTGATTTAATGATTTGCCGATTTGAAAATTGTTTAACACTTTTTAAACCCAAAAGTTCTTTTACATCATTATATCCCAAATTGAAACATTTTCAAATTTATTACTCTTCCCATTTTAAAGCACCCTTCTTCAATATATAAACCAGTCCTGTTATAAATAAAGAAACAAATACTAACACTGCTACAAATCCACCCCATCCTAATTCTCTGAAATTTACAGCATAGGGATAAAAGAAAATTACTTCTACATCAAATAAAACAAATAAAATGGCAACCAGGAAATATTTAACCGCCATTGGCTGGCGGGCATTACCTCTTATTTCAATACCGCTTTCAAAATTTTGCAGTTTATCTGAAGTGGCCCTTTTTGGGCCCAAATAATTAGAGCCAATGATAATAGTTGCGATAAGCCCTATTGCAAAAAGCATTTGAAGACCAATGGGCAGGTAATTGGCTGCATTATTTACATCGGTAGCCTGTAATAAAAAAAACTTCATATAAATTACGCTGTGATTGTAAGCAAAAATACGGCAGCAAGAGCAATATTCCATACCTCATAAAACAAAACCCCATTATCTTTCAGATAACGGGGTTCGGTTGTTATTTTATGCCTTTTTTTTCTTTACCGGCTTTAGTTTTTTTTTGGAGGAGCGGGTTTTTGAGTACCTTGTTTTACTGGCGGAGGCGGGGGTGTATTAATTACATTACCATCCTTTCCGATCATGGTCACTTTGCCGTTCTCTATGATGGTAGTGATCCCATCTTTTACCGTGGTTATCTTGCCTTCCTTGGTGATAACCGTACTTGATCCATCTGCCCCGATTGCGGTAATTGACCCGTCATCACCCACGCTTATTTTATCTGCCTTGGTTACAGGTTTGGTATTGGGCTTTATGGTTATTTTGGAGATGGCATCTTTATTACTGATAATTTCTGCATCGGCAGGATCAATCAATAAGGCTTTATCACAATAATTTATTGCCATTGCTTTGTCTTTTGCGATATTTGCTGCATAAGCAATCATATACTTATAGCTACCCATTAAATTAGGAATGATCCTGGCTTTATCAGGGTATGCTTCTCCTACCTCCATAGCTTTTAAAAAGGAAGGATTGGCCAGGCCCATTTCCATCAGGGTATCAATGGCCCAAAAAGATTTACCCATCATATAATAGCCAAAAATATCATCGGGATATTTTTCTGTATATAAACTGAAAATTTCAATGGCAGGCGGAAATCTTCCAATACGGTAATAACCATATGCAGCATTATATAAATCGGTTTTACTTGGGGTAGCTTTTACCTTCAATACTTTTTTATACCAGTCAGCCGCTTCACCGTATTGGTTCCTGCTTTCATAAGTAGAGGCAACAGATTTCAATAAATTTACTTTTCCGGTTTCGGTGCTGTCTAATTCAACAGCTTTTTCAATATATGTACCTGCCAAAGCTTCATTACCCGGGAATTTCAATAACACATCTCCATAAGTATAATAATCTCGCGTTCCGATCTTTTCAGGTTTTTGCTTTTTAAAATACATTTCAAAAGCACCTTTTGCAGTTACAGAATCTGCCAGTTTGTAGGCACTGTATGCTTTAACACCATAAATATTCGGATATGGATCGGACTTGGCTGCAATACAGCCTTCGCTGGCCGTTAAAGCCTCTGCAAATAATCCCTGTGCAAATTTCATTTGTGCCCTCATAAAACAGCCGGCCGGCTCATCTGCTTCACCTTTTGCATTCAAATATTTGTTTAAATATTCAGCAGATTTCACAACATCTGTTTCGTAAAAATATTGATACAGGTAAAAGTAAACTGGTGTATAATTGACATCTAAAGCAATAGCATCGTTATAATATTTTAAATAAATAGCCTCCTGGCTCCGTCCCTGCGACTGATAAATTCTCCCGATACGGAATTTTGCCCTTGCATAGTTTGGATCAATAGCCAAAGCGGCTTCATAACTACGTTGTGCAGCCCCGCCATCGCCAAGTTTGCGATACGCATCACCAAGGTTTGTCCATACTCCGGGATCTTTAAATTTCTTGATATTTGTTGCCTGTGTAAGTTTTTCAACTGCATACAAAGCATCCCCGGATTTAGAATCAAAATCTCCATTGGCAAAACCAATTGCATCCAGTACTTCAATACTTTTACCGGCACTAAGGCTTAAAGCGGTTTCAAAATGATTCCGGGCCTGCTGGGTTTTACCCTGCAGCAATTCAACATGTCCCAATCCTGCATTTAACAATGCACTGTTGGGATTTGCTGTCAATCCTTTTTGATATACAGTATTAGCAGCTTCTATATTTTTATCTTCATCCGGAGCAATTAAAGTTTGCCCAAGCCAATAAGTTGCTTCCTCATTGTTGGGATTGGCCGCTACTAATTGCTGGAATACATTTTTTGCGCTGATCAGTTTTTCATAGTACAAAAACTTTTTACCGTCATCAATACTTTGTGCATTGCTGCCAAGTACTGCCAGAAAACTGACAAACAGAATAAGTGTAAATTTTAATTTCTTCATTTTAATTTGCTATTTAAGTCTGTACAATAATATTAATTTTTCAAACAATTCAACATAATATCATGATAATCTTTTTACAATTTTTGATTAATCTTCACTTTTCTAACTCCAAATTCCATCCGGGTTCCCAAATAGGCTCTTTTAAATATCAACTGTCCTCTTTCCTGATTCAGAAAATTTATAAACCCAGTACCCAGTCCGTCGTAATTTTCTTTACATATATAATACAAACCACGTACCAATGGATATCTTCTCGTTAAAATGCTTTCCTGCATCGGCTTAACAAAAGGAACACTGTCGCAAACTAAGCAAGAAACATAAGCTATTTTTACTTTTTTTAACAAAGCAACCTGTGCACTGTCTTCCGGATTTCCAATCCAGCTGATTCCAACAAAACCTATTGCATTTTCAGTTTTGGCGATATAGTCAATTACTTCCCGGCTGCTTTTTACTGCCTGCACGACTGTAGTATCAAATTTCTGTCCTTTTAAAATGCTATCCATGACAAACCTTACAGTACTGGTGGCATTTAAACCATCAAAAACAATTTTCTGATCCCGGTTAGTAAGACCTGATAATTGATTTTTTAATCTTTCAAATGTAAAAACTGTATCATTACTTTTACTGTTTACGATCAGGGCAATAGCATCATTGGCAATATTATCCCATTTTGGACGGTATTTAAGTGTATTAAAAAAATACTCATCTTCTTCATTTCTTAATCCCCGTGTCACAATGATCATCCGGTTTACTGTGTCATTATAAAGATCTTTAAAACAATCAGCTTCCGTTTTATATTCTGCAATGATATGTGCATCGGGAAATGATTTTTCAAACACCCTGATCTGCTCCTCCATTACCGGTTTAAAAGATTCATCAACACTGATATGAATGGAACCACTTTTAACAGTATCGGATTTATCATTTGATTTTTGATTACAGCCCGATATATAAAAAACGGTTGTAAAAAAAAGTAAACCAAATATTGTTACCTGCCTTAAATTTTTCCTGTTCATTTATCCCTTAAATATTTTTTCTTATACCCACGGTAAATCCTGAATAATCCATAAACAATACAAAAAGCTCCAAATACTTTAAACATTGTTGAATCATACCTTGTTGCCAGGTCTAAACTGAATTTTTTAATAAAAATGATAAATATGCCCATACCCATCCAAAGCAACCCCATTCCGAAATCCATTATACTCCGCATACGTATATAGCCCTTCTCCCTGTCGCTTACCTGTTCTTTTTCAAACTCTTCTAAAGCCATTATATTACTTTTTCAAATTAAAAATCAAACCGAAAGGTGAAAATACTAAATTAATTACTTAAAATTAATATGCTGAAACAAACTTTACAGGAAAAGTATAATACACAGATACATTTTGACCTTTTGCTTTACCAGGTATCCATTCAGGCATTTTTTTCAATACCCTCACTACTTCATTATTAAACTCCTCTCCACCATCCTGTTCAGTTACAAAACCCTGCAGTTTACCATTATAATTTACCACAAATCTTATTCTTACACTTACTGATTCACATTCTTCCATATCTTTAGGATTGTGCAGATTTCTTTGCAGGAACTTATGTAAAGCATCATTACCTCCCGGATAAGCCGGCGGTATATCCACGGCATGTAACTCCACAGCTGATGTAATATCCATATTTGGGGTAGTTTTTCCAGGATTGCCAATACCTGCTGCCGGTTTATCAGGCTGTACCCGGGCAGTTCCCGGATCTGGAATTTCAATATTTTCTGTACCAATAACATCGGTTGGTAATAAGGTTATAATGCTTTCCGTTTTTACAGTAACAGGCACAATCAAAATATTTTTGACAAATTTTTTTTGATTTGCTGCTGTTGCAGATGTCTTTGTTTCGGGCTTTGCTACCTCAGGCTTTTTTGCTGCTTCCTTTGAAATGTCCTGTACTTTTTTCAACTCAGTTACCGGAATATCATAAGGTTTTGATATTACCCCTTTTTTTTGGGGGGATACCAGGGTTAACACTGAAAATGCCAAGGCAATGAAAAGCATAAAACCCAGTGCCCGTTTTAAGCGGTTGGGATAAAACTTACGTAAGTCGTAAGCTCCATAAACTTTGTTGCGTTTTTCGAAAATGATATCAAGTATATCAGCTTTCAAAATAATATTCTTATTCATGTTGGATGGTTTTGATCCCGCTGTTTACCGGGAATTAAAATAAAATCAAAACCGGCGCCGTTTTCAGCAATATGATGTAGTAGTTTGCAGATTCCATAAAAGCAATGGGTAATGGGATGTCTTCAACTTCAATAAGTTTCTTAATTGCGGGTTGCCAATTGCTTATTGCCTTTTGCCAATTGCTTATTGCCCGTTGCTAATTACCTTTGCCGCATGAAAATTTTAATGGTATGCCTGGGTAATATTTGCCGCAGTCCAATGGCCGAAGGGATTTTACAGGAGAAAGCAATACAAGCCGGATTGAACTGGCAGGTTGAAAGTGCAGGTACAAACGGATATCATACCGGAGAACCGCCACATTATTTAAGCATTAAAGTGGCTGCTGTAAACGGGATAGATATAAGCAAACAAAGAAGCAGGCAGTTTGCAGCTGCAGATCTTGAAGAATTCGATTTTATTTATGCAATGGCAGATGATGTTTTGGAAGATATAAGGCTGATCGGTAAAAATAAGTTTGATTCAAAAAAAGTAAGTTTATTTTTAAATGAACAATATCCGGGAGAAGACCGGGAAGTACCCGATCCCTGGAATGGACCGGAAGGTGACTACCACAAAGTATTTACGATCATTAAAGACAACTGTGACAGCATTATAAAAAAATTTATACAGTAATAACAGCCGATTCAAATGACCAATAAACCATCCATACCGCAGGGCACCAGGGATTTTCCGGCTGAAGTGGTAAGAAAGCGGAACTATATTTTTTCTGTGATAAGAAATGTTTTTGAGTTATACAGTTTTCAACCCCTGGAAACTCCGGCAATGGAAAATTTAGAAACGCTGATGGGGAAGTATGGTGAAGAAGGGGATAAACTTATTTTTAAGATTTTAAATAACGGCATTAACAATGAAAAAAACATAGAGAAATCAAAAGCCGGGTTTAAAAAATTGATGGAAGGCAAAAGCAGCAGCGATATTACAGAACGGGCTTTAAAATATGATCTCACCATTCCATTTGCTCGTTATGTGGCAATGAACCATACCAAATTAACTTTCCCTTTCCGCCGCTACCAGATACAACCGGTTTGGCGTGCCGACCGGCCCCAAAAAGGCCGCTACCGGGAATTTACACAATGTGATGCCGATGTGGTGGGAAGCCTTTCTTTGGTAAATGAAGTGGAGCTTACAAATATTTATCATGAGGTATTTTCTCAATTAGGAATTAAGAATTATAAATTAAGAATTAATAATAGAAAAATATTAACGGCATTATCAGAATTATGTGGCGGTGAAGATAAAATGATGGACATCACGATTGCAATTGATAAATTAGATAAGATAGGTTTAGAAAAAGTAAAAGAAGAATTACAGCAGCGTGGTTTAGTTGGTAAACAAATAAAAATTATAGAAAATTACCTGAACATCTCCGGAAGCAATGAAGAGAAATTAACACAGGTAATATCTTTGATAGGAAATATTGAAACCGGCAAACAGGGAGTCGCTGATGTAGAATTTTTATTCAGTAAAACAAAAAATACAAACCTTGTTATTGATTTTACTTTAGCCAGGGGATTAAATTATTATACGGGTGTAATTTTTGAAGCCAAGGCGCCAGAAGAAATAAATATGGGCTCAATTGGCGGCGGCGGCCGTTATGATGACCTGACAGGTTTATTCGGTGTACCTGATATACCGGGTGTTGGTATCTCCTTTGGTGTAGATAGGATTTATGATGTGCTGGAAGAGCTGAAATTATTTCCCGGGAATTTACAGGTAAGTACCAAAGCGTTGTTTTTTAACATGGGAGAACAGGAAAGCAATTTTGCATTTGGCATCATGCAAAAACTACGCAACAGCGGCATATCCTGCGAATTGTATCATGAACCAGCAAAGATCAACAAACAGTTCAGTTATGCCGAAAAGAAGAACATTCCTTTTGTGATCATCATCGGCAGTAAAGAAATGGAAGAAAAAAATTGTGCAGTTAAAAATTTAACAACCGGCAACCAGGAAATTATTTCTCTTGAAAAGCTGGGTGATTATCTTAAAAATTTATAATGCTTCGTAAATAATTGCCGCCCCCTGCCCTACACCTACACACATGGTAGCCAGGCCATACTTAGCTTTTCTTCTTTTCAGTTCATATAATAATGTGGTAGAAATTCTTATACCGCTGCAACCCAATGGGTGCCCCAAAGCAATGGCTCCGCCATTTACATTTACTTTTTCAAGGTCCAGTCCCAGATCATGAATACAGGCAATGGATTGGGAAGCAAATGCTTCATTTAATTCAATCAGGTCCAGATCAGCAACAGATAAACCTGCTCTATCCAATGCTTTTTTACTGGCAGGTACAGGACCAATACCCATTATTGAGGGGTCAACACCCGCTACAGCCATGCTGATAATTTTTGCCATGGGGTTTAGTCCATATTTTTTAACGGCAGTTTCGCCAGCCAATAACATGGCAGCAGCCCCATCATTAATGCCACTGCTGTTGCCGGCAGTAACCGTTCCTTCTTTTGCAAATGCCGGTTTTAATTGCCGTAGTTTTTCCAGGCTTGATAAACGGGGATGTTCATCTTTATCAAAATCAAAAACATCTTTCCCAATCTGTACCTGAACAGGTGTAATTTCTGCCAGCCATTTATTTTCTGTCAATGCCTTTTCATATTTCTGCTGACTTTCATAAGCAAACTCATCCTGTGCATTCCTGCTGATGTTCCATCGTTTTGCAACATTTTCTGCAGTTTCGCCCATCGTGTAGGGATAGTACATTTCGGCCAAACGTTTATTTACAAAACGCCAGCCCAGTGTTGTATCAGCTATTTGTGGATCCCTCGCAAAAGCACTGGTACTTTTAGGCATTACATACGGAGCCCTGCTCATACTTTCCACACCGCAGGCTATCATCAATTCCCCATCACCACAGGCTATTGCCCTGGCACTATCCATTATAGCCTGCAGGCCGCTTGCACACAAACGGTTTACAGTATTACCTGCAACAGAAGGCGGTAAGCCGGCTATCAAAGCAGCCATTCGGGCCACATTACGGTTATCTTCACCGCTTTGGTTAGCCGCACCTGCAATCACATCTTCTATTGCATTTATATCAATCGTTGAATTTCTTTTTACTAAAACGCTGATAACATGCGCCAGCAGATCATCTGGCCTGATGCCACTTAATGAGCCTCCATATTTTCCAATGGGAGTACGGATAGTATCAATTATATAAACTGCCTCCATGCTGAAATTTTATGTTTAGTATAATTAAAAGAAAGACCTGCCCATGAACTTACAACCATTTTCATGAGCATTACCTGCACAACCCGGGCCGTTTTGAACAGGTTGTCTGCTACTAAAAAATACGACTAAACTTAAATGTAAGGAATATTTAATACAAATATACAGGCTATGGTTTAGAAATTTCAACCAATACATCAACATTGCCTCCATTACTGGTACACAGGTAAACCCTGCCAGCCGGAGAAATACAGATATCTCTTAAACGGCCAAACCTGTTATTTAAAAATGTTTGCTGGCTAATAACAGATCTTGCATCAGGACTTAAAGTCAGCACACGCAGGCTGGCATCTTTTAAAGTAAGCATCAATAAACTATTTTGCCAAACAGGAATACGGGTATTATTATAAAAATCCAATCCGCAAACTGCAATAGTGCTGCTGCCACTGCTCCAAATAGGTACTTTTACATTATTGGCCGTACAAAAAGTTATCTCTGCCGGTTGATCACAGGGGCCGGTTACCGTTGGCCATCCATAATTTCGGGCTTTTTCTATTATGTTTACCTCATCTTCAATGTTTGGGCCATGCTCACTGGCATACATAATTCCGTTTACAACCACAAGCCCCTGAGGATTACGATGCCCAAAACTCCAAACAGGTGACCCGGCAAAAGGATTATCGGAAGGAATAGATCCATCCAGGTTAAAACGTAAAACTTTGCCTGAAAGTGAGGTTGTAATTTGTGCATTGTTTTGAACAGAAGCATCCCCTGTTGTCATAAAGATCTTCGGAACGGTTTCATTTGTGATCCATAATCTAGACCCGTTATGAATACCCGAAGCCGGAATATTTTCAAATAAGGTACTTATTGTCTGAATGCTGCCATTCTCAAATTTCATCTGCACCAGTTTTTCACGGTAGTTGCCGGCATTATTATAATTGTATACTACATAAAATAATCCATTGGTTAAAAAACCCGGATGCTGAACCATTCCCAATAATCCACCTTCCCCATTACTAACTACTTCAGTTATTGATGAAGTAAAAATTACGTCCCCGGTTTTAGGATTTATCTTGCTGATCTTCCCCCCTCTTTCTGTCATCCAGATATGATCATCTTTCCCCCATAGGATTTCCCAGGGATAGTTTAAACCACTTTTAACTGTTCGGACAGTATCAGTTGGCCAGTCATCAACTACAGGAATTATGGTATCAGACCCGGAGCGTCGGCAGGAATTTAAAAAAATAAAAAAAATGATGATCAGTAAATAATGGTTTCTCATAAAGTAACTTTTACACAGATCCTGCAATTATTTAGCCAAAATGCCCAAAATTGATATAATTTACCAAATATAGCAGTACCAACAGTACCTTTGCCATATGTCGACTGTTAAAAATATACGTACCCTTAGCCTCCCCGAACTTAAAGAATACTTTGAATCTATAGGTGATAAAAAATTCCGTGCTATTCAAACTTATGAATGGATATGGAAGAAAAATGCCCGGAATTTTGATGATATGAGCAATTTATCCAAAGAATTAAGGGTTAAACTATCAGCAGCATTTACCTTACCGGCCATTACGGTTGATACCAACCAGGTAAGTGCGGATGGTACTGTAAAATCGAGGTTTAAAACCTTTGACGGTCATTTTGTGGAAGGCGTATTGATTCCTACAGAAAAAAGACAAACTGCCTGCGTATCTTCTCAAATTGGCTGTAGCCTGAGCTGCAAATTTTGTGCTACCGGTTATATGGACCGTAAAAGAAATTTAAATTTTGATGAGATATATGACCAGGTGGCACTACTGAACCAGCAAAGTGAAAAAGTATATGGAACCAAACTGACCAATATTGTTTTTATGGGTATGGGTGAACCGTTGTTGAACTACAAAAATGTTTTACAGGCAATTGACAAAATAACTTCCAATGATGGTATGGGAATGAGTCCGAAAAGAATTACGGTATCCACTGCCGGTGTGGCCAAACAGATCAGGCAATTGGGTGATGATAAAGTACGGTTTAACCTTGCTTTATCATTACATGCAGCTACTGATAAAAAACGGGATGCCATCATGCCCATTAATGAAAGCAATAGTATTGAAGTGTTGATTGAAGCACTGAATTATTTTTATGAGCAAACCAAAAATGATATTACGTTGGAATATATTCTTTTTAAAGATGTAAATGATTCTATTTCCGATGCTGATGATCTGATAAAAATTTACAGGCAAATTCCAACGCATCTTATCAATGTGATTGAATACAATCCGATTGACAAAGCTTCTTTCACAAAACCTGATGAAGATACCACCCAAAAATTTACCGACTATTTGGCCAAACACCGGGTCAATGTAAGGCTCAGAAGAAGCCGGGGAAAAGATATTGATGCGGCATGCGGACAACTGGCGAATAAAAAATAAAAAGAAGCCACCTCATTGATAAATGAGACAGGCTTATCTAAAATTACCCTGTAAAAAGTTTATCTTTGCCCCTCATTACTGTTGTAATAACAGCAAAACCACTACAAAAATGAGCCAGTCACCTTTTCAGAAATTTGTTCCCAAAAAGAAAAACAGTGTAATCAAAGAAGAGTTCCGCCAGGAAAAGAAAAAATACCGTAAAGAACGGAATGCTTTTTTTGACAGGAAAAAAGAAGAGGAATACCTTGCCAGGCAGAATAAGAAAAAGGGTATGGCCCCTGTAGCAGCTGATAATGCCAAAGCCCGTCCGAACGACTCATCCGGGCGGGGAAAATCACCGGTTGCATTAAGAGATGATAAACCAAGAGGAGCGGCAAAAACACCACATACCAAATCG
The DNA here is from genome assembly GCA_043747955.1 of Chitinophagaceae bacterium. Classification (GTDB taxonomy): domain Bacteria; phylum Bacteroidota; class Bacteroidia; order Chitinophagales; family Chitinophagaceae; genus Ferruginibacter. The sequence goes on along the minus strand of JAYTOF010000215.1, from coordinate 6,470 downwards.
GCTAAAGCAACAGCGGCAAATGATAATGTACCAACCGGTATCATGCCTTTGAATAAATTTATGGCCCATTGCGGCATATGTTCACGCAGGGATGCTGTTGAATTAATTAATGCCGGAAAAGTGAAAGTAAACAGTACTGTTGCAACAGAACCGGGATATAAAGTTCAGGAAACAGATGAAGTATATTATAATGGCAAAAAATTATTTGTTACTAAAAACCTGGTGTATATCTTACTGAATAAACCCAAAGATTATATTACCACCACTGATGATCCTCAGGGAAGAAAAACTGTTTTGCAGCTGATTAAACAGGCAACCACGGAAAGGGTATATCCTATTGGCAGGTTAGACAGAAATACTTCGGGTGTTCTGTTACTGACCAATGATGGAGACCTCACGCAAAAATTATCGCATCCCAGCTATGAAATAAAAAAGATCTACGAAGTAAAACTGGATAAGCCGCTTACAAAAAACGATTTTGATAAAATTGTAAATGGATTGAAACTTGAAGATGGAGAAATACGTATTGACAGCCTGGCTTATGCCGACAGCAAAGACAAATCCATCATCGGCATTGAACTGCACAGTGGCCGAAACCGTATTGTACGCCGCATATTTGAACATTTGGGATATGATGTAAAAGGCCTCGACAGGGTGATGTATGCCAATCTTACCAAGAAAAATGTAGAGCGCAGTAAATGGCGTTTCTTAAGCGAAAAGGAAATCCGATTGTTGAAATACATGAATTCTTCTAAAAATAAATAAGCTTTGAAAAAAATCGATCCGGAAATTATTTTTGAAAATGATTCATTCATTGCCATAAATAAGCCGGCAGGTTTATTGTCGATACCCGACAGGGAACAAACACAGATTTCATTAAAAGATATCCTGCTGGAGAAATATGGCTCAATATTTACAGTACATCGCCTGGATAAAGAGACCAGCGGCATCATCCTGTTTGCAAAAACCGAAGCTGCGCATAAATACTTCTCCCGGCTTTTTGAAGAAAGAAAAATTGAAAAATTTTACCAGGGTTTAGTGCATGGAATACCTACAACTAAAAAAGGTACCATTGATGCCCCCATTGCCGAACACGGTGTACAAAAAGGCCTGATGGTGGTTCATCGCAGGGGAAAGACCTCAATAACAGATTATGAGGTGATTGAGGAACATAAGTCTTTTTCATTGGTTCAGTTTCAACTGCATACCGGCCGAACACACCAGATACGTGTGCACTGCAAAAATATTGGCCACCCGCTTGCCTGCGATGAATTATATGGTGATGGCAAACCTGTTTTACTTTCAGCCATCAAAAAAAAATACAAGATGAGTAAACATGATGAAGAAGAAAGGCCTATGCTTAACAGGTTGGCTTTACATTCATACCGATTGAAATTTACAGATGCTGATGGAAAAATTATTGACCTGGAAGCTGGACTACCCAAAGATATCAGGGCGCTGCTACAACAGTTGAAGAAAAATAATTAATTTTTACCGGTTTTCCGGAAAAATAAAAAATTAATCCAAATTTGGCTGTGGCGTATAACGCAGATATGGTTTTATAACTTCAATTCCTTTCGGGAATTTTTTAACCGCATCTTCCGTACTGATTGACGGCACAACTATAACCTTTTCGCCTGCCACCCAGTTAGCAGGTGTGGCCACACTGTAGTTGGCAGTAAGTTGTAAAGAATCCACTACCCGTAACACTTCAACAAAATTTCTTCCTGTAGATGCAGGATAAGTGATGATCAATTTCACCGCTTTATCCGGCCCTATTACCACCAATGAGCGAACCGTAGCAGTTGCCGATGCATTAGGATGAATAAAATCGTATAATTCAGAAACTTTTTTGTCATCATCAGCAATAATGGGGAATTCAACATTGCAATGTTGTGTTTCATTTATATCGCTGATCCAGCTGAGGTGTTTATCTACCGGGTCTACACTCAAAGCCAATACTTTTACATTACGTTTTGCAAATTCATCTTTTAAGGCAGCAGTACGGCCCAGTTCGGTAGTACAAACAGGGGTATAGTCAGCAGGATGCGAAAATAAAATCCCCCATGAATCGCCTAAATATTCATAAAAATCAATTTCGCCTGAAGAGGTTTTGGCTTTAAAGTTGGGGGCAATATCCCCTAATCGTAAACTCATACTGAAGATTTATTAATGAAAAATAAAATTACATTTTTATTTTTTAGAAGACGAAGCCCTGCTCAAAGAATTTTTTCCAAACCTGCCTTTCACATTATCTATAGCTTTATACAGATCGTTTTTTCGTTCAACATCATCAAATAAGTTGGTTTGAATTGCCTCATTGGTAAGCTCACTCAGCCTTACGCCAAGTAACCGGACAGGTGCATTTTTATGATATAATTTATCAAACAAATCTTTAACCACCGGAATAATTTCATCATCGGCACAGGTATAGGGCACAGTTGTTTGTCTTGATGTAGTTTCAAAATCATGGTACCTGACCTTAACAGAAACGCAACCTGCCACTTTACCATCCTGCCTTAATTCATATGCAATTTTTTCTGTCAGCCTCACCAGTTCACTTTTCAGAAAATTGATGTCCATTTTATTTTCATCAAATGTATGTTCGGATGAAATCGATTTGGCCTCATGATAATTTGACACTTCCCCAATATGAATGCCCTGGCTTTTGTACCAGAGATCTGTTCCCCATTTTCCTAATTTTTCTTCCAGCTCGTCTATGGTTTTTTCGCTGATATCTTTGATTGTAACTATACCCATTGCTTTCAGTACTTCATAGGTATGCTCTCCTACTCCGGGTATTTTACTTACAGGCATGGGTGCTAAAAATTCTTTTTCTTTTCCAAAGGGTACCTGTAAATATCCATTGGGTTTAGCTTCGTCGGTTGCAATTTTTGCCATCATTTTATTAGATGCTATACCAAAAGAAATAGGCAGTTTGGTTTCATCTATTATTTGTTGCCGCAGGTCAACGGTCCATTGCAGTGGATCGAAAAATTTCTCCATTCCGGTCAGGTCAATATAAAATTCATCAACCGATGCTTTTTCAAATAACGGTGCTTTTGCCGCAATGATCTGGGTAACCCACCGGCTGTATTTGCTGTATTCATAGCGGCTCCAGTTTAAAACAATTGCCTGTGGGCAAAGTTGTAATGCTTTGTGGGAAGGCATTCCGCTTCGTACGCCAAATTTCCTGGCTTCATAACTACAGGAAGTAACTACTCCCCTGTCGCGGCCACCAACAAACACCGGTTTACCCTTATGCTCAGGATGATTGAGTAATTCAACTGATACAAAAAAAGTATCCAGGTCTAAATGTGCTATGATGCGTTGAGGGTTGTTCACTTCTTTAATTTACAAAATTTACAGCTTGTATCCAGAGATGACATCTTTTTTAAAAGATGTCATCTCTGGATACCGGATACCTTTGCGAACCTATTTATAAATATCCAGCAATCCATCAGGCAGATTTACATATACCCTTCGGTTTTTTGTATCTACTTTTTCAAGACTGTCTTCATGAATAGGAATGAGAGCTTCCTTTCCGTTGAGAAGAATAGAACATAAAACCTGGTGAGGCTGCTCAATCACTTCCAGTATTTCTCCAAGATCTACCTCTTCATTAATGATATTAAATCCCAATAATGCAATGGGTGATGATTTGGCTGCATATTTTTTAAAGTCTGCTTCGGCTATCCACACTTCTTTAGGGGTAAGCTTTCTTGCTGTTTCTTTTTCATCTATACCTTCCAATTTGATATAAACTTCGGCATTGCTTTTAATTTTTACCCAGGTAATAAAATAAGGCAGAAAACTATCTTTTTTTTCTTCAATAAAAATTGTTTCCAGGCCCTTTAAAGATGTTTTTTTACCCAGGCTGTGCTGTAAAATCAAATCGCCTTTCAAACCATGGCTGGCTGCGAGCTTTCCTATTTTAAAATACTGATTCATTGAAGTGCAAGATACTGGATTCTGGATATTGGATTCATTTTTCAGCATTCTCTATATCCTGTATCCCTCATAAAAAAAAAGTCCCGATAAATATATCAGGACTTTAAAGAATTAACGGAACAGAGTTTATTTATTCTTCTGTTTTGGTTTCTTCAGATGCCGGTGCTTTAACTGTAGCTTCAACAGGATCAACAGCAGGTGCTTCCTCTGTTTTAGCGGCAACTTTTTTCACAACAGGTTGATCACGTTTGTCAGTACGTGCCTTTTTGTGGGCACCGTGACGTCTGGCAACATTTGAATCATGTTCGCTGGTCCACTGGGTAAATTTCTCCATTGCACCTGCCTCATCAAATAAGCCAAGGCTTACCCCACGAAGTAGATGTTTAAGATACAACACCCCTTTAAAAGAAAGGATACGGCGTACAGTATCGGTGGGTTGAGCACCTTTTTGCAACCAGTCCAATGCTTTTTGACGATCTACCTGAATAGTTGCAGGAACCGTTAAAGGATTGTAAGTACCTAATTTTTGAATGAATTTACCGTCACGTGGGCTTCTGCCATCTGCAACAACGATGAAGTAAAAGGGTCTCTTCTTTGAGCCATGCCTCTGCAGTCTCATTTTTACAGCCATAAATAGAAATTTTTGGTTGTTATTAAATAGGGTTTAACCTTAAAAAAGGTAGGCGAAGTTAAGGACAAAAAGGTGATTATCCAAAAAACTGCTATTTATAAACCTGAAAAGTTAAATATGGCGGTTACACTGTAAACAACAGGCCGTGCCGTTAATAAAAATATTGATAAAAAAGAAGCAGTCTTAAAGCCGGTTCATTGCAATAATTACAGATGAGCCCCGGGCTTTTATGGTACGCTAAAATAACTTAAAAGATTGCTTTTATTTTTTTCGAAGTAGTGTAAATTTTAAGCCGATCATTATATCAGCAGAATATAATTTTACCTTCCCTTCTCCCACACCAGCGAGTGGAATGGAAAGCCCCGGTGCTGCGATGACCGAAAATCGTTTAGACAAATTTTTCTCTGCACCCGCAGAAATTTTTAATACAGAAAATAAGTTTTGATTTCCTTTATAACCGGCATAAGCCTGATGCATGCTGCCATACCGATCGTAATAAATTTGATAATCTTCTTTTTTCATGATATAGGAAGACAAACCTGCTGAACCAAAAATATTCAGTTTTTTACCGGGTGTAAAATCATAACGGATTGTAACCGGTATTTCATATACCCTGCAATTTGCTTCAATTCTTTTTATATCTACTATATTCCAGTATGTACCCGGTTTTGTCTGATAATCACTGCCGGCGGCAACATATTTTTTATTGCTCATAAAAAAACCGGTTTGAACACTAAAGTTTTTATTAATTTGATAACCTACTGCCAATCCTGTTCTCAGGGTAATTTTATCAGCCGAAAATAATTTCACCCCATTGGCTTCCGCACCCACTGCTGCAATTATATAAAACCGGTACTGTTTGTTTTTTGCTTTTTTATCACTGCCTGTTTTTTCAATAAGGCTATCAATAATTTTTTCAATTTCTTTTTCACCCGCTTTACCTGCTTCAACTTTTAAAACGATAACCTCTTCCTGTTTAGTTGATCCATTTGAATTGATTTTAACAATACCGGGAACACTGGAATCCGCTGTATCTTCATTATTCTCATCACTGGTTACCGGCTTTGCTGCTGTTATTTTAGCATTTATTTTTCCTTTAACCTGATCAGAAAGGATCTTTTTCGAAAACGGGTCTTCCTCATTTATTAGTTGAACTTTATCGGTAATTTTTCTTACTGTATTATTTGTTTTACCCGGTACAGGAGTACTTATATTTATTTCAATATTTTTATTTTCTTCCCGGCCATTTATGCTTGTGTAATTAACTACAGCCGGTTCCTTAATATTTTTGTTTACCCCTGCAGTATTGTGGTTAGTATTTGTTTTCACCTGATCATTATTTTTAAGAGCAGCGATCACCGGCTTATTATCATTGTTCTTAAAAGTAAAATAGCTTATTCCGGCAGCTCCGATCAATATGGGAAACAGCCACCATATCCAGAAGGCAAAAGGTCTTTTTTTGAATTTCTCCAGCAAGATTTCCATTTTCTCCCATGACTTATTATCAAAAGCCGGTTCATCGGCTTCAGCAGCATTTTTAATAATCTGTTCAATATCCTTAAATGACTTTCTGTTCATAATAATTTACATTTGCTTCCTGCAACATTTTTTTAATATTTGCCCTCGCTTTTGATAAATTTGATTTTGATGCACCGACAGAAATTTTCAAATGCACTGCAATTTCTTCATGTTTGTATCCGTCAATAACAAACAGGTTAAATACGGCCCGGTAAACCGGAGATAACCGTTGAATAACCGCCAGTATTTCTTTGTAAGTCATCCGATCAATTGATGTCTCTGTTTCGTCAGCTATATTAAAATGATTATCGAAAATTTCAGTAACCAAAAACCGTTGATTGTTTTTTCGCAACCGGTCTATAGCTGTGTT
>JAYTOF010000214.1:0-6718 GCA_043747955.1 Chitinophagaceae bacterium | reverse complement strand
GGCTACGGGTTAAGTCATTCAATCCATATTGCTTAAATTCTTTCATGATATTATCAAAACGGAATATCCAGACATATGCTATTGACAGGGCAACTATTAACTGAGCGACGATAGCGTAATTAGTCATTTTTTTTAATTTTAATTTTTTATTACTGTTTTTTACAAACTGACATAATTTTTAGTTTTGTAAATTTATGTAAGTTATTTGAGCTTGGGCCAAGAAGTTGTAGAGCATTTCTGGCAGGGATGCATCCGGACGGTAACGCTTTTTGCTTTGCTTGTATTCTGTGTTCCGTCAGTCGACAACTGAAGCCAATTGAAAAACTGAAGTTGAAGTTAACAACTAAAATCTTCATTTTTCAGCAACATCTCCGGCATGGGACGTTCGTATCACATCATCGCAACATCCTCTACTAACACATGGGCTGGAGGAGAGATGTTGCTGGGAAAAAGATATTCTTTTTGAAAACCCGGACTCAGTCAGGCAGAATTTAAGAGCAACAAGTGATCTCATAGTCTTTCCGTTAAATTATATGGAAATGTTGATGGGAACACTTGCGCCGTGGGGAGGAGGCCTCAGTAAAAGCGGTGTTGCCGGACTGCAGAAAAGTTTTACATTTGAAAAGACAGGTATCTGCCAGCTAAATTATAATAATGACGATCCGGAATTTATTTATAAAACACAGATCCATTTTGCTGTATGGTACCAGCCTCGCCCTGCTGTTGTTTTTACTCAGGTGGCTCGAGCTTAGGTATATCATTTTTGACCATGCACTTGACATGTATATGGGCGCCATTGCTGTTATTTTTACTGCCCTGGGTATATGGCTGGCACTTAAACTAACCAAACCCAAAATAGAAAGGGTTGTGGTAGAAAAAGAGATATACATCGAAAAAACCAGTGAGTTTGTTTTTAACGAAGCTCAATTTACCCGGCTGGGTATCAGCAAAAGAGAACTGGAAGTGTTACAATTAATGGCCGATGGTTTCAGCAATGCCGAAATAGCTGCCCGTTTATTTGTTTCGCTCAATACCATTAAAACCCATGCATCCAATCTTTTTATGAAACTGGATGCAAGCCGCCGGACCCAGGCCATAGAAAAAGCAAAATCACTAAGCCTAATACCTTAACGTGGTACCTGCCTGCCGGCAGGCAGGCTTTAGTATGAAATCCCTGTGTAAAATTAAAAATCGCCCGAAAGTATGAGTGGAAAACCAATTTTAATTTTCATTTTTACCCTATCGTAAATTAAAATGATAAATAAATGAAAAAGATTGTAATTGTAAACGGATTAATTGCAGGAGTTATAGTAGCTGCCATGTTCCTTATTACTATGGGCCTTTATCACAAAAACGGGAATTTTGAAGGTGGTATGTTGATCGGTTATGCCAGTATGCTGCTTGCCTTTTCGCTTATTTTTGTTGCTATCATAAGATTCAGGGATAAATACAATAATGGGGTCATCAGTTTTGGTAAGGCATTCAGGATCGGGCTCTATATCACCCTTATTGCATCTACCATTTATGTGGTAACGTGGCTGATAGACTATTATGTTTTTATACCCGATTTTGCAGATAAATATGCAGCATCCATGATTGATAAACTTAAAACCAGCGGAGCCAGCGCAGTTGAAATTGCTAAACAGACCAAAGAGATGGACAGCTTTAAAGAGATGTACCAAAACCCGGTTATGGTGGTATTATTTACTTATCTCGAAATAATACCGGTGGGGTTACTGCTAACCCTGGTTGCTTCTTTTATTTTAAAAAGAAAGGTAAAGACTGCAGTATAATTACAGTTTATTTTATCACAATAAAAAAAAATTATGAAATTAGGTGCATTTTCAATAAGCCTTTCGGTTAAAGACCTGGATGTTTCAAAAATTTTTTACGAAAACCTGGGCTTTGCTGCTTTTGCCGGTTCAATTGAACAGCGCTATCTTATCATGAAGAATGGAAATGCGCTGGTGGGTTTATTCCAGGGCATGTTTGCCGGGAATATTTTAACCTTTAACCCCGGTTGGGATGAGAACGCTGCCTTACAGGAGCATTTTGATGATGTAAGGGAAATTCAAAAGCAGTTGAAAAGTAAAAGCGTTAAATTGGATACCGAAGCTGATGAAACAACCATTGGCCCGGCAAGCCTGATGCTGACTGATCCGGATGGAAATGTGGTATTGATAGATCAGCACGTATAATCATTTATAAACAAAATAAATTAAACAGCAAAAAAATGAAAAAAGTAACAGGCATTGGCGGCATCTTCTTTAAATGTAAAGACCCAAACGCAGCGAAAGAGTGGTATAACAAACATCTTGGTTTAGATGCAGGCCCTTATGGGGCAAGTTTTGAATGGCGGCAACTGGATGCACCTGAAAAGAAGGGCCTTACACAATGGAATGTGAATACCGAAGCGGCAAAAATCTATGAGCCTTCCTCCAAAGACTTTATGATAAACTACCGGGTGGATGATTTGGATGCTCTTGTAGCACAACTTAAAGCTGATGGGGTAACCATTGTAGACAGTATTGAGGATACTGACTATGGCAAGTTTGTACATATACTTGACCTGGAAGGAAATAAGGTTCAACTTTGGGAACCAAAGGATGGTGAATAGGATAATATAGCTGGTAAACGAAAGCTGCCTTAACCAATAGGCGGTAAGTCCTTGTCTTACTTCTCCGCCATGGTTCGGTGTGTCACGAACGAAAAGGTTGGATAGTCCTTTTCAATGTTGTATAAAAGATGGTAGTAGGTCTACCGCATACGCTGTACAGACGGAGTATGCAAACCACCTGAAGGTGCTGTGTTCAAAAGACATGGTGCTGAACGTTCAGGCAAAAAGGTCTCGCTAAAAGTGGGATCAGGTGAGTGTAAAGAAGCTGAACGAAAGTAAACCGTTCGATGAAGTGTCGAAAAGGCTCTTCGCCTTGGTTCGTGGCTCACGAACCATTCTCTGATTCAAAGAAAGTTCCCCATTGGTATGCCTATGAAAGGATTGCGACCCTTCATACCTCAGGACAGGCTGCACGATGATGCTATGGATACTTCGGCTTCGCTCAGCAATAAAGCTGGTAAAATTAAGTGGCAGTAGTTTTTAGGGTATTATTCGCTTAACCTGTTTTTCTTAAGTTGCTCAATATCCGATAAATCTTTAGGCCGGGCATTTGCTTCTTTATCTTTTATTAAATCATCGAAGCTGATAAATGAAATGTCACAATCATTTAAACTAACAACTTCCCTTGTTTTAAAAGATGCCACAAAGGGTAATTTAGCTTTTAATTCAGACAAAAGATCAAGCGTAAAGTCTTCAAGTTCGTATTTAAAAAAAATTTTTTAGGGTTTGGAGCCTGTTCCTGTTTAAATTCTGTTACGTCTTGCCCAAGGTCCTCCAACGCATTCAGCAGGTTAAAGTAATTTTCGTAAGTTGGGTTATACCAAAAATCCAAATCAGGTTTATCTGTAGCAATTCCGGCTAATTTTATTGATTGCCTGAAATGGCCATGCAAAGCAACCGCAATGCCGCCCACAATCATATATTGTACATTATGCTTATTGAGTGCGCTGCAAATATGAATAATACTATTTGCAGATTCCTATCCATTGCTGATTTTGGTATTCCCGTTTTTTTTCCTGGCTAATAATTTACGTCTTAACAGGTTCATAAATTCTTCTAATTCCGACACTTGTTTGTTGGAGACGGTAGAGATTGTTGTACTTGATTTATCATCAAGTTTCAATCTTTCAAAGTTTGTATATCGTGTCAATTTTGCCATAGATGCTGTTTTTTGCATGTTGCAGCTAACACATAAATATACAAAAGTTTTTGCCAGTGTAATTTGGTGCTGCATAAATTTACAATTACTAATTCTCACTTAGGTTTGTGCTTATGCAATCTCCGCTTCAAACAAAGTCCCTAGCTGGTATACCGATGAAAGGATTGCCCCGATATCTATCGGGGCAACGATGATGCTATAGAAAACTAAAGCTGGTATTAAAAAAATATTCGCTTAGCAACTTCACCCTTCGCCAAGCTCAGGATGACATTTCGTTTTCACGTTCAAAATCCACCATTTTAAACTACTTTTGCCCCCTTAAAAAGAGGATAGTTGTACATGAAGAACATCAGAAATTTTTGCATCATTGCCCATATTGATCACGGAAAAAGTACCCTTGCCGACCGGCTGTTGGAATTTACCCATACCATTGGCGAGCGTGATATGCAGGCACAAGTGCTCGATGATATGGACCTGGAAAGGGAAAAGGGCATCACCATCAAGAGCCATGCTATACAGATAAACTATAACTGGAAGGGCACCGAATATGTGCTTAACCTGATTGACACCCCCGGCCACGTGGACTTCAGCTATGAAGTGAGCCGTGCCCTTGCCGCCTGCGAAGGCGCCCTACTTTTAGTGGATGCAAGTCAGGGTATTCAGGCGCAGACGATCAGCAACTTATACCTCGCTATTGATAATAATTTAGAGATCATTCCCGTGATCAATAAGATAGATATGGATGGCGCCATAATACCCGAAGTGACGGACCAGATTGTAGAACTGATCGGATTTAAACCCGAAGACATTTTATTAGCAAGTGGCAAAAGCGGAATCGGCATTGAAGAAATATTGACGGCCATCATTGATCGCATTCCTGCACCCACGGGTGATGTGAATGCCCCGCTGCAGGCATTGATATTTGATAGTGTGTATAATAGTTTCAGGGGTATCATTGTGTACTACCGTGTTTTTAACGGTACACTGAAAAAGAATGACAAGATCAAGTTCAGCAATACCGGCCTGGAATATGGTGCCGATGAAGTGGGTATCTTAAAATTTGGAATGGCCCCCCGGTCCGAAGTGGCAGCAGGGGATGTGGGTTATATCATCACCGGTATTAAGAACGCCAAAGAAGTGAAAGTGGGTGATACGATCACCACCACAGTTAATCCTGCGCTTGAGGCTATACTGGGTTTTGAAGACGTGAAGCCGATGGTGTTTGCGGGTATCTTCCCGGTGGAGACAGATGATTTTGAAGAACTGCGTGACTGTATGGATAAACTGCAACTGAATGATGCATCGTTGACGTTTGAACTGGAAACTTCACAGGCACTGGGCTTTGGTTTTCGTTGCGGATTTTTGGGCATGTTGCATATGGAAATTATTCAGGAACGTTTGGAAAGGGAGTTTAACCAAATGGTGATCACCACGGTACCCAACGTAAGCTTTGTGGCCACTACCAACAAGGGCGAAGTAGTAAAGATCAACAATCCTACCGAAATGCCCGACCCTACCCGGATCGATCATATTGATGAACCTTTTATTAAAGCGCAGATCATCACCAAGCCGGAATACATTGGTAATATCATGACGCTTTGTATTACCAAGCGTGGTATTCTTACGCACCAGCATTATTTAACACCCACCCGTGTAGAACTTAGTTTTGAAATGCCGCTTACCGAAATTGTCTTTGATTTTTACGATAAACTGAAAAGCATGACCCGTGGTTATGCTTCATTTGATTATCACCCGCTGGAATACCGACCAAGTGATATTGTGAAGATGGATATATTACTGAACGGTGAAAAAGTGGATGCCCTGAGTGCACTCATCCATCGTGGGCGTGCACATGAGTTTGGCCGTAAACTTTGCGAAAAACTAAAAGAGCTGTTGCCCAAACAACAGTTTCAGATCGCGATACAGGCTGCCATTGGTGCCAAAGTAGTTGCCCGTGAAAACATCTCGGCCATGCGAAAGGATGTTACGGCTAAATGTTATGGCGGTGATATAAGCCGTAAAAGAAAATTATTGGAAAAACAGAAAGAAGGTAAAAAACGGATGAAGCAAATAGGAAACGTGGAAGTGCCGCAGGAGGCGTTTTTGGCGGTATTAAAACTCAATGATTAGCCCCCTCCATCTCCCCCGTGGGGGAGGTCATGCAGAAGATCTAAGCGAAGATCACTTTTTAAAATGTAAATTCTATTAGAAACGAAATCACACTCCCTCTCACTTTAGGAGAGCCCGCCCGTGCCGGATCGGACGGGGGTTGGGGTGAGGTCAACGAAATCGTACACCCCTCCTTATGACAATGCCTCGGTGAGGCCTTACTCTTCATGATACAGTTCCTCTGCATTTATTCCCCAAATATTGCTTTTATCAGAAATTCCATTCTTAATATTTTCAACAGCCAGCATGGCAGTTAACATTGAGTGATCCTGGTTATTGTATTTATGCATACCATTGCGGCCAACTAAAAACAGGTTTTCAAAACTATCGGTGTAATTTTTTATGACCTCAAATTGATCGTATGCACCTGTATATGCAGGATATGCTTTGGGCATTCGTACAACAGTAGCATCTAAAAAACTACCTGGCTCAATAATATGGATAGCTGCAATTTCAGCTCTTGCCAGCTCAATTAAGGCTTCATCCGTTTTATTCCAGATGCTGTCGCCGGTATTACAAAAATATTCAAGTCCCAGCCAAAAACTGTTTTTATCATTCACCATATACGGACTCCAGTTATTGTAAACCTGCAACCGTCCGAGTTTAACATTTTTTTCCTGGATGTAGATCCAGTTATCCTTTATGGCAGAACCATCTTTATTTTTTAATTTAAGTTTGTTTACTAAAATGCCCACAATGATAAAGTCGCGGTACACAAGCCCTTCAGCAATTTGTTTCACTGCTTCAGGAACAATATCGCCAAGCCCTTTTAC
>JAYTOF010000213.1:0-2153 GCA_043747955.1 Chitinophagaceae bacterium | reverse complement strand
GGGCGTGACTGCAATGTAAGTACAAGGCCCATGATGAAACCTGTAATGCCAACCAACGGTAACGATTTGTAACCAATGATATAACATTGCCTCAGCAATTCCCTTAACTCGTACGGGGGCTTAAAAACTTCTTTAAAGAACCTCGCTGTAAACAGGGTGATGCTGCCGGCATCTGTAAAAATATTTTTAAGTGCGATGAACAATTGTATAAAATGTTTAGTGATTTATCAAACAAGGGATCCATCCCTTTTTATTTTGTGAAACGATAATAAAACCACGCAACCCACCTGCGTGGGAAAAACCGAACTACTACTGACAAGGTTTTTGCAAGGGGGCCGGGTACGATGATCATTTTTCCACGTAATGTTTTTTTTACGGCCACTTCGCCCACTTTTTTTACGGGCACCGCCATCTGCATACCCAAAGCTCCCAGTTTTTCTTTGGTGTATTTTAAAATAGATGGTTTTGTGAATACCGGCCCGGGTGCCAGGCAACTGACGCTTATATTTTTTTCTTTTAACTGGTAACGCAATGAATAGCTGAATGAAACAACGGCCGATTTGGTTGCCGCATATAAATTCTTGATGGGTATTGGTGCAAAACCCGCCATACTGGCAACATTCAGTATATAGGCAGGTGTATTTTTTTCAAGTAAAGGCAGCAGCGTTAAAGTAAGCGCCATAACAGATTCCAGGTTAAGCCGCACCATGTACCTCAGCGAATCTAACGGAAGTGTTAAGTAATCATGCTCGCCACCGAGGCCTGCAACATTACAAAGCATTTTTAAGTGAATATTTCTTTCGGTACACCAGGTGGCTATTTCAGTGGCAGTATTTTCATACGCAAGATCTTTCACCAGAATTTCAACATGAACGGGATAAGCTGCTTCGAGTTTATTTTTAGCTGCAATCAGGCTGTCCCGGTTCCTGGCAATCAGAATGAGGTTATAATTTCGTTTTGCCAAAGCTTCTGCTATGGAATAACCAATGCCCTTGCTGCCTCCGGCAATTAAAGCATAGGGTAAGCTGGTATCGGGTATCATTGTTGGAAATTCTGTATTAACAGCAGATGGTACAAGCCATGCATTGGCCTGTGTAAAGTTGAATAGCGATACAAGAAGCAAAATCAGAAATTTCATACTTACTTTTATAAGGTAAACCACAACTTGTTATATGCAAAGAGCACTTTACGGGCCTTTGTGATTTAGTCAAATTATCGGGTGCAATATCTTTTACCCCCCGGTTGTTTTTTCTGTAAGGGTTAATAAAAAAACAGTTTCCTGGCGTGCATAAACACTATGCTCAATGCCTTCGTGTAGTATAAGAACCTGCCCACTGCATACATGTACCGTTTGGTCGCTCGTTGTAAATTCGATTTCCCCTTCCAAAACATGAATACTTATCATTCCTTTTGCTGTATGCTTAACCATTTCAGCATCTTTGTGCAATGCTATCAGCACCATACGCATAACCAGCGATTTAAAAATGGTTATGGCATTCCGGTCACTTTTTTTCCATTGCTCTTCATCCCTGATCTGTTTAATAAACTGGCCCAGGTTAACAGTAACCATAGCTGCATCCAGTGTACGATGCCCTTCTGGACGATTGTTGGTGGCCTCATTGAATTTCTCCTCCATTTCAGTTTTTATCAAAAGGTTAGCCTGCTGCATTATTTAAATTTTTCGGGAAATTGTTTAATGATACCATCTGCCAGCATGGCCGACATTTTTAATATTTCTTCATGCACCTTATCATAGGCCAACACATCAGCATCATAATCTTTCTTTATACGCTGTACAGCTTCATCGGTAGTGAGCTTCAGGTGGTCGTTCATCATCATCTGCACATCTGCCAGCGGCCAGTTAGGATTGGCTTTGCTGAGAAATGATGAGATATCATCAGCATTGGCATACCACTTTTTATTGGCAGAGTCGAGCGCCGTTTTATTTCCGGCTTTGGCAGATTTTACCACGTTGGCTGAAATGGCAATATGATCTTTTAGTAATGCGGTGAGTTTATTTCCGGCTTCTTCTCCATAATAAGGTTTCACTGCATTACCGATATCAGCCTGGTTCTGCATCAAACGTTTTACGGCCTGGTCGGCTCCGGGTAAACCGTCAACCAGGCAAAGAATAACATTACGTGTCCAGGTAA
>JAYTOF010000212.1:0-11335 GCA_043747955.1 Chitinophagaceae bacterium | reverse complement strand
GTATAGGCGCCGTCAATCCCCACCACCTGGTTACTGATATGGCTGTTGTTTTTTGAAGTAACAATGGCCCCGATATAAGATTGTCTGCCAATATCTTTTTTGTAACGAATAACTGTATTGTTAGTGGAAGGAGCATTGCCTGCTGCTGCTGTTTGTATATTTAGCAGTCCGATATTATTGCTGCCTACTTTTCCAAATAACCTGACACCTGCAACAATAGGAACCTGCTGAAAGTTTTCGATACCGATCTTACGGGTGTAGAAAATTTCATTGCTGCCCCCTGCATTAAATTGATAATTTTGATAGCCTTCTAAAAAAAACTCTCTTTTTTCGGGATAATACAGATTAAACCTGCTTAAGTTTACGGCGATCCGGTCTGCTTCCACCTGTGCAAAATCAGTATTTGCTGTTACATTTAATTTTAAAGTGGGTGAGATATTTACATTCAGGTCGCCGCCAATCTTTCCGGGCCATTTTGTTGAGGTGCCTTGTTGTTTATCAAATCCAGCCAAAGCAAAGGGTTTTAATTCAAAATTCTTTGCGTAGCCAATATGCTGCAATCCTGCTAAATGACCTGCATTAACCAAACAGAGAATAGAACAATCCCTTGTCCAGCCCTGCCATAGAACCTGTTCATTTTTGGAACGGATATTTCTTTCAAAATTTACAGCCCAGTTATGAACAGAATCTTTTTTGAATTGCAGGCTGTTAAAAGGAATCCGGATCTCGGCAAACCATCCTTCATTGGTAACTGATGTTCGGGCATCCCATACGGCATTCCAATCTTCATTGGCTTCTTCATTACCTGAGATCAGCAAATCGGTTCTCGCCCCATTTGGATTTATAATAAAAAGATAGCCATTTCTTTTATCATTAAATGGAGATAAGGCTACCTGGAAATTATCATCTTCGCTGTAATTAAAATCCCGTTGCATGTATTTGGCACTGATATTATTTTTCTGATAACACCACACTCCTATATAGAGTGCCAGCCTGTTATAAAGGATGACTACTTTAGTGGCTTCAGTAGATGGTTTACCAAAATCAAGTTCCTTCTGGGTGAAATTATTTATGGATGGAGCAGAATGCCAGATCGCTTCTGTGGGTTTTCCATCAAAAGCCGGTGTTTCATTGGTGAAAGTTGCCCGGATCGTATCTGAGTTGCTCAGTTGTGCTGACAATGGCAGAAAAGAACAAATAAAAAATGAAAACAGAATAATTTTAACAGCTATCTCCATAACAATGTTTTATATTTCTGGTATCTTCAATATGGCCGGTGGCACAACAAACACGAAATAAGCCTGCGAAAAATTAATCATTTTACTACCGGTTTTATATTCAGATAAATTTCAAATTTATCCAGAAAGCTTAACGTAAAAACTCTGGCAAGCCCTATTGTAACAGGTATAGCAACCATAAACATCAATAATCCCCAAAATAAAGCCTCACTCATATCCCGGTCAAAAATATATTGGTAAATACCTGCGGTTCCCAATACTAAAAAGAGAAAAAAAGATATCCCGCAAAATATATTTGGCCTTATGGAAACTATAATTTTAATTTTGTTTTGCCCCTCTTCGTAAATATTCCCTTTTAAATAAGCTAACTGACTTTCAGCTATGAAACTGAGATAATTTGAAGTCTTCATGGTCATTTTAAAATTATCGTCATTAATAAAACCAGTGTTTTATCCAGAAACAGGCCATATTCTTTTTCAAATAGATCATTTAATCTTTTAACCATTTTTTCTTTTGTATCATTAATATAATAAGTACATGTTCTGTAGTAAAAAGTGGTTGATAGAAAGGTAAACAGTTTTTTCAATGGAAGATTCTGTTTTTATTGCAACCGGTAATTAAAAGTACATAAGTTTCCCTGTTGTTGAATTAGATTTTGATATCTTTTCTTTCCTGGCTTCATTAAAAACACAATAATTTTAATTAGTTTATGCATGCAGTCCGAAAAGGGCAGGATCTGGTTATTACCGGTACCTCCCAAAGATTTTATGCAGGCTACTTAAAAATATAATACCTTCATCCTTTAATTTACAATTATGGAATATTTAAAAGAGTATTGGTGGGTCGTTATTATTTTAGTGGCCTTACTTGGTTGTTTTGTAACCATTAACCAGGGGTTTATTGGTGTGGTTACCATGTTCGGTAAATACCGCCGTATCATGCGGCCGGGCCTGAATTTTAAAATTCCTTTCCTGGAACAGATCTTCAAAAAAGTAAGTATTCAGAACCGCTCGGTAGAACTGGAGTTTCAGGCGGTAACCATTGACCAGGCAAATGTTTATTTTAAATCGATGCTGTTGTATTCGGTACAGAATGAACAAGAAGAAACTATTCAGAAAGTTGCATTTAAATTTATAAGCGATAAGGACCTGATGCAGGCTTTGATACGGACTGTAGAGGGAAGCATCCGTGCTTTTGTATCAACAAAAAGACAGGCAGAAGTTTTAAATGTACGCAGGGATATTGTTGAAAATGTAAAAGAACAGGTTGATGTGGCCCTGGAAGGATGGGGTTATCATTTACAGGACCTTCAGATCAATGATATCACTTTTGATGAAGCCATCATTACAAGTATGAGTAAGGTGGTAGCTTCAAATAACTTAAAAGCGGCGGCTGAAAATGAAGGTCAGGCACTGTTAATTACCAAAACAAAAGCAGCAGAAGCGGAAGGTAATGCCATTAAAATTGCAGCAGAAGCAGAAAGACTGGCAGCGCAGTTACGTGGCCAGGGTGTGGCTTTGTTCCGGGAAGAAGTGGCCAAAGGTATGAGCCAGGCTGCATCCGAGATGAAACAGGCAAACCTGGATACCAATGTTATTTTATTCAGTATGTGGGTAGAAGCGATTAAAAACTTTGCAGAATATGGTAAGGGTAATGTGATCTTTTTAGATGGGGGCAGTGATGGAATGGAAAAAACCATGAAGCAGATAATGGCTATGCAGCAACTGGAATCGAAAAAATAAAAACATGTATAGGTTTGATTTTGGAACCGGGTAATGCCGGTTTTTTTTATTTACCTGAATTATTTAAATAAGATTAACATTTTGTTATGCAGCTATTGTAAATTTGTTTCGTTTCATTGCATAATTGAATAGTTTTGGCATAATTATAGAGCTGCTATCGTTACATTTAAAACCGGCATTTCATGTTTAATATTTTTTTACAGATCGACAGTACAGGCATTGCTACGTCAGCAGCAGGAAAAGAATCTTTATTTTCCTTATTGGTAAAAGGCGGTGTATTGATGATTCCGCTGGCGATATTTATGGCGATGGTCATATTTTTCTTTATAGAACGCCTGATCGCCATCCGCAAGGCGAGCAGGATAGAAGATAATTTTATGAACATCATCCGGGATCATATCATTTCCGGAAATATAACAGCAGCAAGAAGCCTGGCAAAAAATACACATCACCCGGTTGCAAAAATGATAGACAAAGGTATTCAGCGTATTGGCAAACCCATTGAAGCCATCGAAAGAAACATGGATAATATCGGTAAACTGGAAATTTATAAGATGGAGCGCAATTTGCCGGTACTGTCCGTTATTGCCCGTATAGCACCGTTATTTGGTTTTGTGGGTACCATTATTGGTTTGGTAATGTTACTTAGAGATTTTGCAGCTGCTTCAAACCCATCCATAACTGATATTGCCGATGCGATGTATGTAAAGATGATCACTTCGGCAACGGGACTGATTATTGGGATAATTTCATTTTTAGGGTACAGTTATCTGAATACACAGATAGATAAAACGGTACATAAAATGGAATCGGCCAGTGCAGATTTTATTGATATTTTACAGGAACCGACCAGGTAATTATGAATTATGAATGATGCATTCAGAATGGCATTTGCTCATCATTCATTACTCATAATTCATCATTCATAATTCAAGAAGATGAGTTTAAAAAAACGTTTAAGGGATAATCACAATGAAGTGGATGCGGGCCCGCTGAATGATGTATTGTTTATTTTACTGATGTTCTTTTTATTGGTTTCTACTTTGGCCAATCCAAATGTTGTAAGGGTTACCAATCCAAAGGGGAAGAGTGATACAAGGGTAAGTCAGAATATTGTGGTCACTGTTACCAAAGATCAGCAGGTATATATCGGCACCCAGTTGGTTGACATGCAGTATATAGATTCTTTACTTAAGAAAGAAGTAGACCTGAACCGGAAATATGTTGATACGCCTACGGTTATTTTAAATGTGGACACCGCAGCTTATTATGGCAGGGCTTTCCGGATCATGGAAGCGGCTAAAAGGGCAAAAGCCAGGCTGGCGGCTAATATTAAGCAGTAATTAAAACCATTCGCTCCTTACCATAGATATCTTTTTTTACCACTACCGTTTCGTAATTTTTTCTGAATAATGCCGCTACTTCACCGGCATAGTCTTCATGGGTTTCCAGGTATATCTTTCCCAGGGGCCGTAAGTTTGTTTTTCCAAAGTCAGCAATTTTCTCATAAAAGATCAGCGGCGAATCGTTGGCAACAAATAAGGCAAGGTGTGGTTCATATGTTTTTACAGTTGCGCTTAATTTTTCTTTTTCATTTACCGGAATATATGGCGGGTTGCTGATGATGATATCAAACAACGGAAGTGAGGCCCAGGTTGATTTATTTAAAAAATCCATATTTAAAAAACTGATGTAGGCATTATGCAACGCAGCATTTTCTTTTGCGATAGCTAATGCATTTTCACTTACATCTATGCCGGTTACAACCGATGCCGGTAAGTTTTTTTTAATGGCGATAGGAATACAGCCACTGCCGGTACCTATATCCAAAATAGCAGGATCTGTAATTTTAGATTTTCTGTCTTTGATAAGTTGTTCCACCAATTCTTCTGTTTCGGGCCTAGGTATTAATACGTGCTCATTCACTTTCAGTTTCAAATTATAAAACCAGGCTTCCTGTAACACATACTGTACAGGTTTTTGCTGCAGTAATTGTTGCAATGCATTTTTAATTAATGCAGCTGAAGCAGGTTTGATTTTCTTATCCGGATTTTTTATGATATCGGATCGTTTAAGGGATGCCAGTTTTTCAAATACCCAATCCGTCATCACCGTTGCTTCACTAAGGGTATGATTTTTTTGAAGTTGAACTAAAAAATTGCGGTATACATCTTTAATGATCATTAAAGCAAACATACTGATTCGTCAGTTGATTTAGCAAAAAAAGTAATATGGGTTATGGTAAGTTGTTTTTTGGCATCTGAATTTTTCACTGTTTATGCAGTACTGTGTTGTTTATTTTTTCATACGTATTTTTGTCACTTGTCTCAACCGGAACAATATATGCATCGCTGCCTTCAACTGGCAGAAAAGGGAGCAGGCCATACAGCACCAAACCCAATGGTGGGGGCTGTGCTCGTTTACGAAGGCAGGATAACAGGTGAGGGGTATCATCAAAAATATGGTGAGGCCCATGCCGAAGTGAATTGTATAAACAGTGTTAGTGAAACAGATAAAAAATATTTTACTAAAAGTACCTTGTATGTGTCACTGGAGCCCTGTACTCATTTTGGCAAAACACCCCCCTGTGCCGACCTGATCATTAAAAACAGGATCGGACATGTAGTTATTGGCTGCAGGGATAGTTATGCAGCTGTAAATGGTAAAGGAATTGAGAAACTAAAAGCCGCCGGAGTACAGGTTACTGTTGGCATTTTAGAAAAAGAATGTCTTGAACTCAACAAAGGTTTTTTTACTTTTCAGGAAAAACAAAGACCGTATATCATCTTAAAATGGGCACAAAGCAGTGATGAAAAAATAGCACACCGGAATCCCCCCAAAGGAGAAACTTTGGAGAAAACAGATTCAGGTAGATTATTAATCAGCAATGCGTTTACGAACAGACTGGTACATAAATGGCGGAGTGAAACAGCAGCTATACTGGTAGGCACGAAAACGGCGCTGCTTGATGATCCGGCTTTAACCACAAGGCTTTGGCCCGGAAATAATCCGGTGAGGCTGGTTATTGACAAAGAATTGAAATTACCCCTGCACCTGAAACTGTTTGATGGCAATACTAAAACAATTGTTTTTAATTACAGAAAACAGGCTGAAACTAAAAACTTGGTTTATTATAAATTAAAGAAAGAAGAAAATTTAGCAGCACAAATCATAACGGTACTTTATGAACTGCAAATACAATCTGTTATTGTAGAGGGAGGTGCCACATTATTACAATCATTTATTGATGTAGGTTTATGGGATGAAGCAAGGGTAATAAAAAATGAACAATTGACCATTGGCAATGGATTAAGTGCGCCTGTTTTAATAAATAATATCCTGTTGCAGGAACAAAAATTTGATCATGATGTGGTTTCTTTTTTTATGAAAGGAGCAGGTAAAATATAAAATCAATTAATGAACGGGCAGGATTTTTATACGACCATTGAAAAACCATCAAGTGCCGAATTTAAGGACCGGGGAAGTAAGTTTTATGCTTTTGCATTTCCTGTAACAACACCCGATGATTTTAAAAAGCAATTACAGCTTTTAAAAAAAGAACATCCCAAAGCAGTGCATCATTGTTTTGCATACCGA
The DNA here is from genome assembly GCA_043747955.1 of Chitinophagaceae bacterium. Classification (GTDB taxonomy): domain Bacteria; phylum Bacteroidota; class Bacteroidia; order Chitinophagales; family Chitinophagaceae; genus Ferruginibacter. The sequence goes on along the minus strand of JAYTOF010000212.1, from coordinate 4,758 downwards.
ATTGGTACCGATGGAAATAATTTTCGCTCGGCAGATGACGGGGAACCTGCGGGTACAGCAGGTAAACCTATTTTAGGACAAATAGACAGCAAAGGTTTAACCAACGTAGCAGTAATTGTTGTAAGGTATTGGGGTGGAACATTGTTGGGCGTTCCGGGATTAATAAATGCTTATAAAACGTCTACAGTACTGGCTTTACAAGTTACACCTGTAATTGAAAAACAAATAGAAGTAAATTATTCCATTGAGTTTGACTATACACAGGTAAATAATGTGATGATGGTGATGAAACAATTCAATTGTACCATTCATGCTAATGAAATGCAGTTGTTTTGTAATATTAATGCCGGGGTTCCTAAAAACCGGCTGGATGAAGTTTTATACCGGTTGAAGGATCTGCAAAATGTTTTGGTAAAAAAATTAGTCAGTTAAAATGAACATTGAAACTTTACGGGATTATATTTTACAAAAACCTGCTGTTACCGAGGGTTTTCCTTTTGGAGAAGATACCTTGGTTTTTAAGGTGAAGGAAAAGATTTTCTTTTTAGCAGGTCTTGATAGCTCACCCCTGGAGTTTAATGTGAAGTGTGATCCTGATAAAGCGATTGAATTAAGAGAAGAGTTTCCCGAATCTGTTTTACCCGGTTACCACATGAATAAAAAACACTGGAACACAATTATTGTAGATGGCAGATTATCTGCAAAGCAATTAAAGGAGATGATTGATGATTCGTACAAATTGGTAAATAAGTCAAAATAATTTTAATTATAGAAAAAGAAGAATTATTTTCAGATGATCCGCTGGAAAATTTACGGATAGAAAACGATTACTTAAAACTTAAACTGAAGGCACAATTCGGGGATGCTTTTTTTATGGAAAGTAATGCCGATTTGCCGCCGGAAATAGAAAACCAGTTTTTAAAAAACATGATGGCCTTTGAAGATGCCCATGCCCATGCTGACTATACAACTGTTTATGAAAGAATTGGTAAGCCGGATTACAAAGCCGCTGATGAATTAAATCCGGCTGAAATAACCCGGGAGCTAAAAATGATTACAGCTATCATGGCCAAAAATAATATTGCCCTTGATATTTGTGACGGCCCTTATGCCGATGAAATAATTTATAAATTTATCACCGAAGAATTATTTACACAGGAGATAGAAAAAGTTGCTATTGCAGGCATGGGATGTAATTTTATTTATGAAGAATTTCACCCTAATGATAAAGCAGCGATTGAAAAAAATATCCATGAATTTTTATGTCATTGGTTTAACAGGGATTTTAATGAATTCTGCTCAGAACTGGGCTATCATTTTATCACTGCTGATGGCAGGCAATTAGACAGGCAGGCTTTTTTGGAAAAATTAAAACCATTTTTTGAATCTTTTGTTGCCTTTAAAGATGATGGCTATAATATTGATGAAATAAAATTTGAACTGCAGGATGAAAGTCGTGGCCTGGGCCATGCAGCAGGAATACTGAAATATGATGCGGTAATGGAAAACGGGGAAATTATCCGTTACGAAGGGCCTTATAAACTTTATATGCAGCGTGAAGAAAAATGGTGGACGATATTTTATTTTATAATGCCCGGGTTTGAATGGCAGAATAAGTGAAAATGACTTTGCCAAAGTTTAGAACCTTGGCAAAGGTTGATTCAGTTACTTCCTTTCATATTTCCAGTTCCGGCCTTTTCCTTCAGCCATCCATTCTAAAGCAGTGGCCATTCTTTTATTGCGGGTTTCTTCCGATTTGGCTTCGGTGATCCACATCAGGTATTCTTTTTTATGTGAATAGGCAAAATCCTCAAAAACCTGTTTTGCTTTTTTATTTTTGGCAAGTGCTTTTATAAAATATTCGGGCACAGCTAATTCAGTTTTAACGGCAGGTTTTGCCTTTGCAGGAAGCTTGATTCCTTTATCAGTAAGTTGCATGGCTTCTTTTATCAAGGCTGTCATTTTTTTATCTGATGGCAGATCTTTTAAAGAGGTTAGCCTTCCCAAATGGCCCATCGCTGTTTCTGATTTTGCATTTTCAATCAGCACCGGGTCCTTCATTAAAGATGCTTTCCAAAAACTCATTACGGCATGATTTTTAAAAGCAGCCATATGACACATTATTTCAGCTTTATAATCAAAAAATGGCATTCCCCATTTTATTTTTTCTTCCACAGCGGGACAGGCACTGTGCACCAGCTCACGTATGTGGTTTAAGATGGGCTTTGCAAAATTGGCTGATTTGGCAATGTAGGTATCAATTATTTTTTCTTTTTTTGCCATAATTAAAGTTTTAATTATTTTTCTTTGCTGTACACATCCAGTCCCATGGGTAAGGTTCAGCCAGCCATTTAGGTGGTTTATGAAATTCGGTACTCCAGTCGTAATTTATTTTTTTAGTGAGGGATACTTCAAAACCTTCCAGGGTCAACAGCAATTCCAGTTCTTCTTTCAAATAATGTTTGGTGGGTACATTATCTATATCAGTAACACCCTGTTTGATGTTTTTGGCCAGGGCAATGGCTTTTTTGGCTTCCGGACTTTTATCATTTTCTGCATCATCAACATTCCAGCGGTCGGCAATAATATTTGTATATAATTTTGATTCAAGTGATGGCACTACCAGAACCAGTTCGCCACCGGCATGTAAGCAAAGTGAAAGTGACTGAAAAAAATTAATTCTTTTTTCGAGTGAGTCAGTAAGGATGGCATTGATGCAGATGGCCGTATCGCAGGGCGTTACGGTAAGGTCGTCGGCCGACATATCCAGCCGGTGGTATTCTATATTTTCAATGTCGGCATATTTTTCTTTTGCTATCTGGAGGTTTTTTGCGGAGATGTCTGCAGCAATTACCTGTTTAAATTTTGGTGCCAGTACCGGTATCCACTTGCCAACGGCACAACCAATATCTATTATGGTTTTTTCTGGGGATGCCATATCATCAATCGCGGCAACTATACTGCCCGACTTGTCGTTCTGAAGCACATCAAATATTTCGGTTTCATATTTGGGTGCAATGGTTTCCCAGTATTTTCTATCCATCTAAGCTGGTTTTATTTTCTGTGATATAGATTCAGAAAACAAAAGTTACGAAAAATAATCAGCTTGTATGATCAGATACAAAATAAAAAAACTTTACTAAGGGTTTAAACTTTAGTAAAGCCGGAAAAAAAGAATGATTTAAAATTATTTAAAACGCTCACTCACTATTAATTCCTTACTTCCTGCCACATACGTATAAAATCCTTCACCGCTTTTTGCACCCAGCTTACCAGCCAAAACCATATTCATTAATAAAGGACAGGGAGCATATTTAGGATTACCAAAGCCATCCTGTAATACTTTAAGTATACTGAGACAAACATCCAGGCCGATAAAATCTGCCAACTGCAATGGCCCCATGGGATGAGCCATACCCAGTTTCATTACCGTGTCTATTTCTTCCACACCGGCAACGCCTTCATATAAACTGTAAACAGCTTCGTTGATCATCGGCATTAAAATCCGGTTGGCAATAAATCCGGGGTAATCATTAACGGCACAGGGTATTTTTCCCAGCTGCCTGCTTAATTCAATAATAGTTTCTGTAACTTCTTTTTTGGTTGCATAACCGTTGATTATTTCTACCAGTTTCATTAAAGGCGCCGGGTTCATAAAATGCATACCGATCACAAGGCCTGGCCTTTGTGTAACAGCCGCAATCTTTGTAATGGAAATAGATGAGGTATTTGTTGCCAGGATACAACCTGCAGGCGCATAAGTATCCATCTGTTCAAAAATGGATAATTTCAGACCCACATTTTCTGTGGCAGCCTCCACAACAAGCTGGGCATCTTTAACACCTTCGGCAATGATAGATGAAACAGAAATGTTTGCCAGTGTTGATTTTTTTTGTTCTTCTGTTATAGTTCCTTTTGTAAGTTGCCTGTCTACATTTTTAGTAATGGTATCCAATGCCCTTTGTAACTGTGATGGATTTACATCAACCAAACTTACTTTAAAACCGGATTGTGCAAATACGTGAGCAATTCCGTTACCCATGGTGCCGGCGCCGATGACGGAGACCCGGCCCCCTCCGCCCCCAAAGGGGGAACTTTGGTTACTCATAATTTGAAATTTATTTTTTTAATCAAAGAGTAATGTTTGTATGCTTAATAAAAAATAAAAGTACATGAGTGCCACGATAACTATCATGACGAATGAAGTTGAGTAAAATTACTGAAGCCTTGTACATAAAAACTACAGCATAATCTTCGCTTCAATCTCCTCCATTTCCTCCCCCTTTGGGGGAGATAGTGGGGGCCTATTTAAATGCATTTATCCCCGTCACATCCATTCCTGTGATCAGCAAATGAATATCATGGGTACCCTCATAGGTGATCACACTTTCTAAATTCATCATGTGGCGCATTACCGGGTATTCGCCTGTTATGCCCATGCCGCCCAGCATCTGGCGTGCATCCCTGCAAATGTTTGTTGCTACTTCGCAGGCATTTCTTTTGGCCATGCTTACCTGTTGTGGCGTAACTTTTCCTTCGTTCATTAAAACACCAAGCCGCCAGTTTAATAATTGAGCTTTGGTAATTTCGGTAACCATTTCGGCAAGCTTTTTTTGCTGCAGCTGAAAACTTCCGATAGGTTTTCCAAACTGAATTCTTTCTTTGCTGTAATTTAAAGCGGTATCATAACAATCCATTGCAGCGCCAATGGCGCCCCAGGCAATGCCATAACGGGCTTTGGTTAAACAACCCAACGGG
>JAYTOF010000211.1:0-3584 GCA_043747955.1 Chitinophagaceae bacterium | reverse complement strand
AAAACGCCATGGTTTCAGTGGTGTTGGCGGCCAGTCCCATGGTCAGCACGACAGGTCAAGAGCTCCGGGTTCAATAGGTAATTCATCTGATGCCAGCCGGGTTTTTAAAGGTATGCGTATGGGTGGCCGTATGGGCCAGGACAGGGTGACCATGAAAGGATTGAAAGTGGTTAAAATTTTCGCAGAAAAAAATTACATATTAGTTAGTGGTTCAGTTCCGGGCCATAACGGTTCAATTGTTTTAATTCAAAAATAAACAACCGGCCGCTGGCCAATAAAAATAAGTACAATGCAAGTAGATGTTTTAAATATAGAAGGAAAGAAGACCGGCAGAACGGTTGAATTACCTGAAGAAATATTTGGTATTGAGCCTAACGACCATGTAATTTACCTGGCCGTAAAGCAATACCAGGGTGCGCAGCGTCAGGGTTCCCACAAAGTGAAAACCCGTGCTGAAGTAAAAGGTTCGTCTAAGAAATTGCACAAACAAAAGGGAACCGGTGGTGCACGTAAAGGTAACCTGCGTAACCCTTTGTATAAAGGTGGTGGTACTGTTTTTGGGCCAAAACCACATAAATACGATATCAAATTAAACCGTAAGGTTAAAGATCTGGCTAAGATGGGCGCCTTGGCTTATAAAGCAAAAGATAATGCAATCATGGTATTGGAAGATGTAAATATGGATACGCCTAAAACATCAGCTTTTACCGGGATATTAAAAAACCTGAAAATTGCCGGTAAAAAAGCACTTTTCATTATTCCGGAATATAATGATAACCTGTATTTAAGTTTACGTAATGTACCCTCAGTAAGCGGTACTTTATTAAGTGATTTAAATACTTACGATATATTAAATGCAAATGTTTTGGTATTAACTGAAAGTGCTGCTAAAATATTCAGTGAAGAAAGCGTAGAAGCATAAAATCAATTTGCAATAAGCCAATAGGCAATTTGCAAATTTGAAATACAAAAATAAAACATAATCGTCCCGATTATCAGCCGAGGAGAAAGGGACAAAAATTTAGAGAAATGAAAGCGTCTGATGTATTGATAAAGCCGATTTTATCTGAAAAAGCTAATAAGCAAACAGAAAAAATGAACCGTTACTCTTTTGTAGTGGATAAAAAAGCGAATAAGCTGGAGATAAAAAAAGCAGTGGAAAGTTTTTATGGCGTGACTGTTGAAAATGTTAATACCATTGTTGTGCCTTCAAAAGCAAAGGCAAAATACACTAAAGCCGGATTTATTGTTGGGCGCAAGCCATCTAAGAAGAAAGCAATCGTAACCGTGGCAAAAGGCGAAACGATTGATTTGTACGGTAGTGGCGTATAAAACGCCCACATCCTCAGAAAGGGAATAAGTAGGGGTTTAGTGTGGAAATGGGAAAATAAATAAATGAATGGTAAATCTGCTACCGCAAAATGCAGAGATTAATAAAAATAAAAGTTCCAAAAATCCCTTTGGGGATCCAGGGCAAGAAATTAAAAATGGCACTTAGGAAATACAAACCAACGACAGCAGGAACCAGGTGGAGAATTGGTAATGCGTATGAAGAAATTACCACAAATGTTCCGGAAAAATCTTTGCTTGAAAAGCAGAAGAATACGGCCGGCCGTAATTTTCAGGGCAGGCGTTCTATGCGTTATATGGGTGGCGGAAACAAAACCATGTACCGTATCATTGATTTCAAAAGAGACAAGAAAGATATCCCTGCAACGGTTAAGACAATTGAGTATGATCCAAACCGTACTGCATTTATCGCTTTATTGGCTTATGCCGATGGGGAGAAGCGTTATATCATCGCTCCGCAGGGTTTACAGGTAGGCCAAACTGTTTTAAGTGGTGATGCTGTTGCACCGGAATTGGGAAATGCATTGATGTTTAAGAATATGCCTTTAGGTACCAATGTGCACAATATCGAAATGCAGCCAGGTCAGGGTGGTATCCTGGTTAGAAGTGCAGGTACATCGGCTCAGTTAAGTAATAAGGAAGATAAGTACGCAATATTAAAAATGCCAAGTGGGGAGTTAAGAAAAGTGTTGATCAAATGTTATGCAACTGTAGGAGTTGTAAGTAACAGTGATCACAGTTTGGAGAGCATGGGTAAAGCTGGCCGTAACCGTTGGAAAGGTATACGCCCCAGAACAAGAGCAGTAGCCATGAACCCGGTAGATCACCCGATGGGTGGTGGTGAAGGTAGAGCCTCTGGTGGCCATCCAAGAAGCCGTAAAGGTAAATACGCAAAAGGAGAGATCACGCGTACAAGAGGAAAAGGTTCAGACAAGATGATCATTACAAGAAGAAACGGTAAAAAATTACCTAATAAATAAGCATTAATCATTGTTAAAATATTTTCTGCCATTGTAGAAAAAAATCAACAACAAAAAATAAAACATGGCTCGTTCATTAAAAAAAGGTCCTTATGTAGAAGCTAAGCTTGATGCTAAAGTTGCTGCAATGATTGAAGGAAAAAGCAAAAAGGGTGTAATTAAAACCTGGAGTCGCAGAAGTACAGTTACTCCTGATTTTGTAGGACAAACTTTTGCAGTTCATAACGGGAATAAATTTATACCGGTTTATGTTACTGAATTTATGGTTGGTCATAAGTTAGGAGAATTTGCACCAACACGTAATTTCAGAGGTCACTCAAGTAAGAAAATAGTATAAGAAGTAATAAGTATTAAGTAATAAGTACAGTACTTAAAACTTAATACCTACAACTTAAAACTTAATAATAATATGGAAGCAGTAGCAAAATTGAACAATTACCCCACATCACCACGTAAAATGCGTTTACTGGTTGATCTGATTCGTGGTATTGAAGTTGAAAAAGCATTAGCCGTTTTAGAACATAATCCTAAACACCCGGCTGTTCCTTTACGTAAACTGGTATTATCTGCCATCAACAACTGGAAACAGAAAAACGAATCAGGCGACGAAAGTACACTGGTAGTTAAAACAATTATGGTTGATGGGGCAAGAGTTATAAAGCGTATGCGTCCGGCACCTCAGGGTCGTGGATACAGGGTTCGCAAGCGCAGTAATCACGTTACCGTTATAGTAGATCAAAAAGCAATAAAAAATTAATAATAAAAAGAATTAACCAATAACATGGGTCAAAAAACAAATCCGATAGGCGCAAGGTTAGGAATCATCCGTGGATGGGACAGCAACTGGTTTGCAAGTAAAACGGAATATCCAAAAAAGCTGATCGAAGACAACAAGATCAGAAATTACCTGAATGCCCGTATCAATAAAGGGGGTATTTCTAAAATCGTTATTGAGCGTACACTTAATAAACTGATCGTTACCATTCACACTTCAAAACCTGGTATCATCATTGGTAAAGGTGGCGGAGAGGTTGACAGAATTAAAGAAGAATTGAAAAAATTATGTGGTAAAGAAGATGTACAGATCAATATTCTGGAGATCCGCCGCCCGGAGCTGGATGCAAATATTGTTGCCGATACTATTGCCCGTCAGCTGGAAAATCGGATCAACTATAAAAGGGCCATTAAAATGTCTATTGCATCAGCATTACGTATGGGTGCCGAAGGAATTAAAGTAAAAGTTGGTGGCCGTTT
>JAYTOF010000210.1:0-6059 GCA_043747955.1 Chitinophagaceae bacterium | reverse complement strand
ATTAAAACCCAATACAGCAGGCACAGCCGAAATAACCGGTTGGGAAAATAATAACCGGAAAACAGAACTGCAAAAAGTACCACAGGCCATTTTGATATTTACAGAGCTGATACAATATTATGGAATGCTCGGAATATTAAAGCATATTCAGAAAAATAAACCTGCTGATTTCAATGTACTCAAAAAAACATTGTCGGCCAAAGTACAGCGGAGTGAATGGCTGAATATTGGCGGACAGTTAATTAAAAAAACAGAAATAGAAAACCTTAAAAGGAATATCAGATCGGGTAAGATAAAAAGCTGGGATGAATTGCATAATTTTTACCGGCAGCAGGGGGTTGCTTATGCTGCTGATAAATTAGATCATGGTTACACATCCCTGCTGGAAATATTAAACATCACACCGAAACAGTTTACCCCTGCCCTTTTAAAACAATTATTACAGCAGGCTCTGGATACCAAAGAATGGATGTGTAAAGGTATCTTTAATTCCAGGGCAAAAGATTACAGCAGCCCTTTCCGTAAAATGGTTTATGATACCAACGCAGAGATGAATAAGGTAATGGGAAAGCTTGAAGACAACAGTTTTATACAGCAACAGCTGGCAGATTTTGAAGAGATGAAAAAGCAGGTGAAATCCCTGTTAAAAAAGTTTAAGTAACAGAAACTTGTGCGATCCATACGTTACATTTATTTATTAAAAAAATTAACGTATGAAAAAAATTACCCTGCTTTTAGCAACAACTGCTATCGTCCTTATGATGCATGCCCAAACCAATACCCAGCCAGGCTGCTATCCTTTTCCAAAAACAATTTCAGTAACCGGAAGCGCCTCTATGGAAATCATACCCGATGAAATTTATGTACAGGTTGACCTGAGGGAATATAAGAAGCGAGGGGAAGAAAAGGTTGAGCTCGACAAGATCAAATCTGATTTCATGGGTTATTGTAAGGCCACAGGAATTGCCGATAACGATATTTCCATCGTTTCCTATGATGGTTATAACATGGCAAATATCTGGCAACGCAGAAAAAAAGACCCTGAGTTGCTTTCTTCCATTTCTTACCAGATAAAATTCAGTGATACCAAAATGATGGATAACCTGGTAAAAAGCCTTGATGACCTGGCCACCAATAATTTCCGCATCACCCGTACATCGCACAGTAAAATTGTGGAATACCGAAAACAACTGAAACTTCAGGCAGTAAAAGCTGCAAGGGAAAAAGCGGTTTATCTCAGTGAAGCGGTTAATGAGCAACTGGGTCAGGCCATAGAAATAAATGAGCCGGAGGAATCGATAAGTTCGGATGTGGTTTCAAACGTTTACAGGGATAATTACAAGAGCCTCAGCTTAAATGAGGTAAGGCTTGACCAATCCAAGAATGCGTACTATGGCATCACAGATCAGGGGGTGGATTACCGGAAGATAAAGCTTCGTTTTGAAGTGAAGGTATTATATGCTTTAAAGTAAACACAACCGTTACTAATTTATGAAGGCAGCCTTAACAAGACTGTCTTCTCGTATAAAACTTATCTTTGCCCTTCAAATTTTTAGTGTGAAAAAACTTATTTCCCTTTTTCTTTTTACCGGATCTGTATTTGCTGCAAAAAGCCAAACTGTTGCACAGATGAAAAAGATACTGGATACCACCAACAACCCCATTGGTTATGTAAAATATGTATTGAAGAAAAAATATTATATCGATACCGTAACTGTAATAAGTACCGCCCAATTTTTGGGTAAAGCCGACAGCCTTGCCTACCACGGCAAAACAGGGAAAGTATATGGCCCGTTTAAAAAAGATAATATACTGGTAAAAATATTGATGAAGGCCCCCAATACTTTTTATCATATCAAACATATTTTGATTGACACAGCAGTTTTTGATAAATCCTTTGCTGAATCTAAGGCCGATGAGATCATAGCCAAAATAAAATCAGGTGCTGCCACATTTGCAGCACAGGCAAGTATTTACAGTGCCGATTTTGAATCTGGGGCAAAAGGCGGAGACCTGGGTTGGTTTATTAAAGGCGTAATGTTACCGCAACTGGATAAAGAAATGGTAAAACACAAAAAAGGGGACCTGTTTAAAGTTTGGTCCACTTCCGGATTGCATATTGTGAGTATTGCTGACAATCCCAAAGAACATACCGGCTATGCTTTGTTGTTAAGGATTATTTTATAAATGATTCCAGTGCCAGTTCATATCCATTCAATCCTAAACCACTGATAACCCCTTTTGCCTTCCCGGAAACATAAGAGAGTTTCCTGAAATCCTCCCTGCCAAAAATATTGGAGATATGAACTTCAATTACGGGCGATGTAATGGCTGCGATCGCATCACCAATAGCAACAGATGTATGTGTATAGCCACCCGGATTAAAAATGATACCATCGTAACAAAAGCCAACCCGCTGTATCTCATTGATCAGTTCCCCCTCCACATTACTTTGAAAATAGGATATTTCAATGTTGGCATATTTATCCTGAAGTGCCTTTAGATAATTATCGAAAGATTCACCACCGTAAATATCTACTTCACGTTTACCGAGTAAGTTTAAGTTAGGCCCGTTGATGATTGCGATTTTCATAGCGCTAATTTCACTAATTAAAACGAATTACACTAATTAAAATATTGATTAAAATAATTCGTGTAATTAGTGCAATCAGTTTTAATTAGTGTTTATCATTTTTATAAACTCATCAAACAAATACCTGCTGTCATGTGGGCCCGGAGTGGCTTCGGGATGATATTGAACAGAGAAAGCCGGTTTATCTTTTATGCGGATACCTTCAATACTGTCGTCATTTAAATTAATGTGGGTAATTTCAATATTCGCATTTACCCTTACTGCTTTAGGATCTACTCCAAAACCGTGATTCTGTGTAGTGATTTCCGATTTACCGCTGATGACATTTTTTACCGGGTGGTTGAGTCCCCGGTGCCCATGGTGCATTTTAAAAGTTGGAATATCGTTTGCCAGTGCCAGTAACTGATGTCCCAGGCAAATACCAAAAAGTGGTTTTTTGGCGGCTAAAATCTGTTTCACTGTAGTAATGGCATAATCCATTGGTGCAGGGTCACCGGGCCCATTACTGATAAAATATCCATGCGGTTTAAATTGCTCCAGCTCTTTAAAACCTGTTTTAGCATTATGTACTTTTACATAAGCCCCCCTTTCAACCAAACAGTTTAATATATTCTTTTTGATACCGAAATCAAGTACTGCAATCCGTAAAGCACTTTTTTCATCTCCTAAATAATAAGATTCATTGGTACTTACTACTGATGCTAATTCCAGACCGTCCATTGAAGGCACCTGCTGCAATTCTTTAATCAGTTTGGCAGTATCAGTACTTTCAGAGGAGATAATGCAATTCATCGCTCCCTGTTTGCGTATATGTGAAACCAGTGCCCTGGTATCGATACCATCAATGGCTACTACCCCCTGTGCTTCAAAATAATCCTGCAAAGATGAATCTGCCATAAAACGGCTGTATTTTTCTTCCAGGTTGCGGCCAATTACTGCTTTTACCTTTACGCTGTCACTTTCCACCTCAACTGCTTTTACACCATAATTACCAATGTGCACATTGTTCATGATCAGCACCTGCCCATAATAACTGGGGTCTGTAAAAACTTCCTGGTAACCGGTCATACCAGTATTAAAACATATTTCGCCGGTAGCCGTTCCGGTTTTTCCAAAAGCGGTACCGTTAAAAAGGGTTCCGTCTTCTAAAATTAAAACGGCAGGAAGTTTTTTTATATCAGACATGTATTAAAAGGTTTTGCAAAGAAAAGCACAGAAATGCTTAATGAACAAATAAAATTTCTCACATTGTTAATTTGACATCACCGGATCTGGATGGATTAGCATATAAAATGGATAATAATACAAATATTCCATAATTCCAGATATCCTTTTTAAATAGCCAAATCACCATTCAGCACTATTATAAAAAAAAGCTCCGATAATACAATCGGAGCCTTATATAAACGGTTAGCTTCAAATTATGATTTTGATTTTTTAGCAGGCGCTTTTTTAGCCGGTTCCTCAGCTGGCGTTTCTGCCGGAGTTTCAGTGGTTGTTTCTATTTCAGTTTCAGCAGCAGCTTTTTTCTTAGCACCACCGGCACGACGTGTTTTCTTAGCCGGTTCAGCAGCAGGTTTTTCAGTTCCTTTACCATAGATCTCATTAAAATCAACCAACTCTATCATGGCTATTTCAGCATTATCACCGGTTCGTGCACCTAACTTAATAATACGGGTATATCCACCGGGACGGCCTGAAACCTTTGGGGCAACAACAGTAAACAATTCTTTTACGGCTGCTTTATCGTTCAGGTAGCTGAATACAATACGGTGATTATGCATTATGGCTTCCTTGCTTTCGGTCTTTTTGGTTTTGGTGATCAGTGGCTCAATATATGTACGTAAAGCTTTTGCTTTAGCCAATGTAGTTGTAATCCTTTTGTAAGTGATTAGCTGGCAGCCTAAGTTCATTAAAAGGGCTCTTCGGTGAGAAGCCGTTCTGCTTAATTTATTTCCTTTGTTTCCGTGACGCATGACGTTTGTGTTTTAATTCGGTTATACCGTGTCAGGAATTATAACCTACTTTTAATAAATAATACTTTCCAAAATATAAAAGCTCTTCAATGTCCTCCATTCGGGGAAGGATTTAGGAGGGGCCTATTCGTCGTCTAATTTCAATTTGCTCAAATCCATTCCAAAACTTAATCCTCTCTCATGCAACACCTGCTCGATCTCACTTAAAGATTTTTGTCCAAAGTTCCTGAATTTCATCAGGTCTTCCTGCTCATACTGTACCAACTCACTTAATGAATTGATCTTGGCAGCTTTTAAGCAGTTAAAGGCACGTACAGAAAGATCAAGATCTTCCAGTGGTGTTTTTAATACTTTACGTAACTGTAGCGTTTGCTCATCAACCAAGTCTTCTTTCTTATCTTCTTTGGTATCGAAAGTAATGTTCTCGTCAGTGATGATCATCAGGTGCTGTATTAAAATACGGCTTGCCTGCTTTACAGCATCTTCGGGGTGAATGGTACCATCAGTAACCACTTCCATAATCAGCTTTTCAAAATCGGTACGTTGCTCAACACGGGTATTTTCAATAGCGTATTTTACATTCTTTATCGGTGTGTAAATAGCATCAACCGGAATATATCCAAAATGAGAATTCTTTTCTTTATTTTCTTCTGCAGGAACATAACCGCGGCCCTTTCCAATAGTAATTTCAATATCCAGTTTAGCGCTGTTGTCCATGGTACAGATCAGGAGTTCAGGGTTCATCACTTCAAAAGAAGGAGAAGCCTCACCGATCATACCGGCAGTAAATTCAGTCTTATTTTTAACAGAAAGGGTAACTTTCTCCACATTGGCATCATGTTCAACTTTCTTTTTAATACGAACCTGTTTCAGGTTTAATATTATTTCTGTTACGTCTTCAGTAATTCCTTTTAAGGTGGCAAACTCATGATCAGCACCGGCAATATTTATTCCGATGATGGCATAACCTTCTAAAGAATTTAATAACACCCTGCGCAGGGAGTTACCAATAGTTACTCCATAACCTGGCTCAAGCGGACGAAATTCGAAGATGGCTTCAAACTCGGTTGCTTTCTGAAGAACGATTTTATCTGGCTTAACAAAATTTAAAATTCCCATTTGTATTTTGTTTTTTACCCCAAACCCCTGAAGGGGCTTAAGATTTATTAATAATTAATTATTTCAAAGTCTCCGAAAGTTCTCCGCCACGGCGAAGCAAAAGGTTTACTTAGAGTACAATTCCACAATAAGTTGTTCCTTAATATTTTCAGGAACACTCTCCCTTTCCGGATAAGTAATAAAAGTACCCGTTGATTTAGCTTCATTCCACTCTAACCAGTTAAACTTGGCATTTTTGCCGCGTAAATTACCGGCGATTGATGCGTTTGCAGCACTTTTATTTTTTAAGCCTATTACATCACCTGCTTTACAACTGTAAGAAGGTATGTTAAGAACTTCACCATTAATAGTTATGTGTTTGTGCGATACCA
>JAYTOF010000209.1:0-2411 GCA_043747955.1 Chitinophagaceae bacterium | reverse complement strand
AAAAAAGGATATCTATACATGAAAAAAAATACGCTGTTTGTAAGCATAATTTTAATGCTTACAACCCCTGTTGAAAAAGCTTCGGCACAATACTACTTTTACGACAACAATTATTACGACAGCCCGATAACTTATGAACTGGGGGGTTCTATAGGTTTCATGAACTGCTTAACGGATCTGGGCGGCAGAAAAGGTATCGGCAAAAAATTCATTAAAGATTTAAACATGGGTAATTCCCAGCTTGCCGGCAGTATTTTCTTAAGTGCCATTTATAAAAATGCAGTGGCATTAAGGGTGGAAGCTACGTTTGGCCAGGTAAAAGCAGATGATGCTATTTTAAAAAAAGTAAAGTCTACTACATTTGGCCGGTATGAAAGAAATCTGAGTTTCAGAAGCAGGATCACCGAATTTATGGTTTCTACAGAAATTCATCCCTTGTTTATTTTTAATAAATATGATGAAGACAAAGTGCCCCCAAGATTTTCTCCCTATTTACTGGCCGGAGTAGGATTTTTTTCATTTAATCCGCAAGCTAAATCAAACGGAACCTGGGTTGATCTTCAACCATTGAGCACAGAAGGACAGGGTTTTGCAGAATATTCTGATAGAAAACCTTATAAATTGCAACAACTCAGTATTCCAGCCGGTATTGGCGTTAAATACGAATTAACTTCCAAACTAAATATACGGGGGGAATTTGTTTACCGGTTTCTATCAACCGATTATCTGGATGATGTGAGTACCAACTATATTGATGTTACTTTATATCCGAATTATTTTACAGGAGCAAAATTAACTAATGCATTTTTATTGAATGACCGCCAATACGAGTTAAACCCCGGGCATATTACCAATAACGGAGACCAGCGGGGAAACTCAAAAAACAATGATGCTTTCTTTAGTTTTAATGTAAAAGTTGGAATAATATTTGGCAGGCAGCGCATTAGGAATTAATGAACTACTTTTCTTAAAAAACCTGATTTTTTATTGCCTGGCTGTTTTATTGAAGTAATAATACACTCCCCTGCTTTTGTATTTGTTGCTGTGTACTGGGTTTTGTGTAGGTAACTGACCAGATATAATTTCCCATACTGAGTACACTTCCTTTTATTTTTCCACTCCACCCCTGCAACGGATCTTTTGTAAAATATATCTTTTCCCCAAACCGGTTAAATATTGTCATGCTGTAATTTTCCATATCGCATGCATGCAATGGCCTGAAATTGTCATTCAATCCATCGCCATTGGGTGTAAAAGCGTTAGGCAATAACAATGTGCATGGGCAAGGTTCAAAAACGATATTCATTTGTGCGGTGTCGCTACCACAGCCATTTTGGGCCATAATGGTATAAACACCCGAATTAGTTGCAGAATAGGTCTGCGTTTTACTTCCATCCTGCCAGGTAAAGTCAGTTGTATTCACTGCCGGAGTAATAATAAATATTTCGCCCTGGCATAAAAGAGTATCTCTTCCCAATGCCAGTTTTAAGGTATCATTAAAAACAACATTTAAACTATCCATAAATACACAATGCCCAACCCTTGCCGTTACCGTATAAAAACCAGGTTTATAAATGTAATATGTAGATTGATTGGTATTATTCTGATCATCCCGCTGTGGTGGTATTGACTCCCATTTATAAATGCCTGTGCCAAAGTCAGCATCCAGTACTAAAGAATTTCCCTGGCAAAGTGCAGTATCATTAAAGTTAAGTTGCTTATTTCCCCGGTAGCGCACAATAACGGTGTCAACCACTTCACATTGTTTGGCTATAGTTACATATACCCAATACCTGCCTTCACTGGTTATTCTTATGGTGGAATCTAAATCAATATTATAATTCACAGCATCATTGATGTCAAGCCCTTTGCTGCTCCAGATATAAGATGAAGCGTTTTGCACATTTGCTGCTAAATTAAAAATCTCTCTCGGGCATAATAATGTATCGGGTCCTAAATTAAATGCGGGTGCCGCATACGTGCTGAAATTAATATTCACTGTATCGCTGTAAGAACCGCACCCGGATGCATTTACGTTTACAATATATTGCCCACCCGGTGCCACTACCGGTAATTGCGATTGTGAAAAATTCAGAATTGTTCCGTTCAATAACCATTGATAGGTTGAATTTTCACTTGAAGCATTTAAAGTAACCTGCTCACCGGCACACAATAAATGGTCCCTTCCCAAATCAAGATTTGGCTCAGGTGTAAAAAATACACCTATAGTATCTGTAACTGCACATCCATTTATTTTTACAGTATAGGTGCCCGATTCTTTAACGGTCAGTACAGGTCCTAAAGTGGCAGTATCGTCATTCCATTCATACAGGGCATTGGGAACAATGGGCGCATTTAGAATATAGGTGCCCGTATCGCCACATAAAAAAACATCGGGGCCAAAATTGTAT
>JAYTOF010000208.1:0-18212 GCA_043747955.1 Chitinophagaceae bacterium | reverse complement strand
GGATTCAATAAGCACCAAATCAAAGAAAACAATATCAATTACCCCAAAAAACAAACCCAGTTATCCTAACGAAAACAAACCGATTCAATCCTAAAAAGAACCAGAAAATTGTATCGTATTTGAAAACTTTAAACCACAATGATTAAATGATTTAAGTTTTACAAAACTGAAAAAAAATGTCCCTCTTACCCGGGACATTTTTTTGTTTTTAAACCTTTATTTTCATAATAAGGTTTTACATTTTATCTAAGTGAAAGATTTAATCTTTCACTGATTCGTTGAAGCCTTACATATTTTAAAAGTTTAAATGATATTTCGGCTTTGTTTAACCAACACCCATGCTCTGATAAGATGTTTCAAATCAATCCTTATATTCGGTGATCCTATTGATTTGTAATGCAACCAGCATTGAGAACAGAAAGACTTTAAAGCTTAGGCAACTTGATTTCTTAGTTGTACCTGTTCATTAAATCGGATTGTTTTGTTCATTCATCGATAAAATAGATCTACTAAACGAAAAAATACTCAAAAGGGGGAAAGCTTATGCATCTTTGTGATATAAAAAATAAATAAATAGTTCTAACACGATAAATTAAAAAAAAACAAGGTTTCAGGATTCTATATAGTAGCACAAAAACAAGTACCCAAAGAAAACAAAATTCATTATCCTAAAGAAAGCGAATTAAAAATTATGTATCTCTATTTTTAAACTTAAACCACAAAGATCAAATGAATTGGTTTTACTAAGCTAAAACCGAAAATGTCCCCGGTAAAAGGGACATTTTTTTATGTAATGAATTGATTAATTAAAACAGGAAAGCAAAAAATTAGCAGGAAAAATTGGTTTATCCGGAAAAAAGAGGTTAATCTTCAAATACTTATTTCTTCAGATACATCACTTCTTTAACCAACTTTACCGTCCTGGGAATATCCGGCAAATAAGCAGCAACAAGGTTTGGGGCATAGTGCATGGGCGCATCTGCACTGGTGATCCTGCGTATGGGTGCATCTAAATAATCAAATCCTTCTTTTTGTATGCGGTATGTTATTTCCGAAGATACAGAGGCAAAGGGCCATTGCTCTTCCACTATTACCAGGCGGTTAGTTTTTTTTACACTTTCTAAAATCGTAAACCAGTCTAAAGGACGAATAGTTGCCAGATCAATAACTTCGGCTTCAATACCTTCTTTTGCCAGTTCTTCTGCAGCACCTAAAGCAATTTTCATCATTTTGTTAAAAGACACAATGGTAACATCCTTGCCGGCTCTTTTAATAAAGGCTTTACCAATTGGCAACAGATATTCTTCTTCCGGTACTTCACCCTTTTCGCCATACATTACTTCACTCTCCATAAAAATAACCGGATCATCATCCCGAATAGCACTTTTTAATAATCCTTTGGCATCATACGGATTAGAAACTGATATCACTTTGAGCCCGGGGATATTTGCATATAAAGCTTCAAAGGCGGTAGAATGCTGAGCTCCTAACTGGCCTGCACTTCCGTTAGCCCCTCGAAAAACGATAGGGCATCCAACCTGCCCGCCACTCATTGCCAACATTTTAGAAGCCGTATTTAATATTTGATCTAAAGGTAGAACGGCAAAGTTCCAGGTCATATATTCTACGATCGGACGCAAACCATTTTGAGCAGCACCAACTGCAATAGCCGTAAATCCAAGTTCAGCAATAGGCGTATCAATTATCCTTTTTTCTCCAAATTCGTCCAGCATGCCCTGGCTAACTTTATAAGCTCCATTGTATTCGGCTACTTCCTCTCCCATTAAGAAAACCCGTTCATCCCTGCGCATTTCTTCCTGCATGGCTTCTCTAAGGGCTTCTCTAAAAGCAATTTGTCGCATTTGTATATTTTATTTATAAAGTTGCAAATTTATCTTATAAGAGGCAGATAAGCAAATTGTTATTTAATACTTTCCTGTAGTATCGGTGAGGGTCTTTAAAAATGAAATGACATCCTTTTTTTCTTTTGCTGTCAGATCTAATTTATCAAATGGCAGGGATTGGTTTTTTGGGGAGATATGCAATCCTTTTCCTCCACCGTCATTATAAAAGTCAATTACTTCCTGCAGGCTGTTAAAAACACCATTATGCATATAGGGCGCCGTTAATGCGATATTACGTAAAGAACTCGTTTTAAATGAAAAAATGTGTATAGGATATCCGGTAGCTAAATAACGGCCCGAGTCAGGATCAAGCCTTGCATTGGCTTTATCTTTTGCAGCAGGCACTCCTATCACTTCACTTTCCATATAATAGTACCGGGGAGGTTTTGCACCGCTAAACAATGGAATAAAATGACAGGTACCACATTTTGCTTTGCCCATAAATAAATTAAAGCCATTGATCTCATTTTTTGTCATAGCTGGTTTACCATTCATGTGTTTATCAAATTTGCTGTTGAGGGCAACCAATAAGCGTTCATAACAGGCAATGGCATTACAAATATTATCTGCTGCTTTAGCAAGCGTTGTATTTGGATACGCCTTTTGATAAATGATGGAATATTCCGGTTGCTTTATTATTCCTTCAGCAACCTGTTGCGCCGAGCCATTCATTTCTTTTGCATTGTTCAGAACCTGCATAACCTGGTCTTCCAGGCTGCGGCTGCGGCTATCGTAAAAATATTTTCTTTGAAGGGCCACATTCCACAATGTAGGTGCATTGCGGGGCAGGGATGAATGCCCGTCAATGGCCAGGCTTGTTTTTAATCCATCTGTAAAAGCTTTACCGGGTTCGTGACAGGAAGCACAGCTACGCTGGTTGTTGGAGGAAAGCTGGTTGTCAAAAAAAAGCTTTCGGCCCAATTCAGTTTTTTCAGGTGAAGTGGAAAAATCATCTAAAAAACGGTTTACATTAAAGGCATCGCCATTAAATAAGGAATTATTTTTACGAATGGCACTGTAATACATACCTGCAGGATTATCATTCAGTTCATACACCTGTTTATATTTTCCAACAATCTTTGTTAATGGGTCCAGGTAATTGATGATAAAATGCATCCGGTCAAATGCATTGAAATCTGTATTCGTGTCTAAATAAACCTCTGCTTTACTGAGTAATTTATCCAGTATAGTAAATTGCCCGGGCAGATTCTTAATAAAATTATTCTTATAAATGGTAAGATATTGTTGCAGCCCTGCCAGTACGGCTTTACTTTCCGGCAAACTGTTTACAGCAGTTTGCGAATCAAAACCGGCAATACCAAGTGCAGTTATACGGTATAACTCTTCTATAAATGCATCAAAGATATTTTCATCATTAAATTCGAATGATTCATTGATTGTAGGTAATTCAATGGCATATCTTACCAGTTCATCAATCTGAAATTTTAATATTTCTTTGTTATGTGCCTCATAACCGGGAAAGATCATTTCTTCAATCAACTGCATACCATTTGGCTGATGCTCCGGCATGTCAGCTTCATCTTCCTTAAAAAAAGTAATGGGTGGTCCATTTAATTTAGCTGCATAAAAATCGAAAAAATATTCAACTATGGGCTCCATTTTCTTGTAAGCTGCCCTGGTTCTTAAAAACTGTTGTTGCATTTTTTTTTCATTACCCGAAGCAAAAGCTGTCTGTAATAACCTGGTTTGGTTTATAAAGATCTTTGTTTGATGCAGATAAAGTTGCTTTACTTCTTTTGGCTGAGATGATATTGACGGGGTATAAAATGAAAACAAGGTAACGGTTCCTGCAAAAAGAGCAATAAATAAAATATATCGGGTCATAATGTATCAGATGCCCGAAGTTAGGGAACACTTATGATTTTTCAGTTGCATATTTGGCAATATTCATAAATGCCTGTAACTTTTGAATATCCAGTTTCCCATTAGTCCTAACACCACTGCACACATCTACTCCAAAAGGGTTTACTGTTTTAATGGCTTCTGCCACATTATCAGCATGTAATCCTCCGGCTAAAAAAACCGGTACCCTCACCTTCTTAACCAACACCCGGCTGATTTCCCAATTGTGCGTGTTGCCTGTTCCGCCCAGTGTTTTTACAGTTGCATAGGGATTTCCGCTATCCAGTAAAATCGCATCAACCTGCTCATGAATTTGTAAAGCTTTGTTGATACTTTCTTCACCGGTAATATGAATAACCTGTACAATTTTTATATGGGGCAATGCATGCCTGATCTCATCATAGGTACCAGCCGTTAATTCATCTACAATTTGAATGGTATTGGTATGCACCCGGTTCACATGTGCAATTATTCCTTTTGCAGTTTGCTCGCTGGTTAATAAAAACGCTGCGATGGGCGGATGAATTATTTTTGAGATGGATGCGATCAACTCGTCTGCAATTGGGCCCGGGCCGCTGGGCATTTTACCAACCAAACCAAGCGCATCAGCTCCATGCCTGATAGCCAGCAATGCTTCTTCATTAGAACTGATGCAACATATTTTTATTTTACAAAGCATAAAAACCACCTTATCGTTAAACCGTTAAATTAAAAAAAATACTTTAATAATGCAGAAAGTTCATCTGCAAATTTTAAAATTTGATGTTGATTTGCTTTTTGCTGTTAACGGTAACAAATCTGATTGTTTTTTTCAACACCCCGGAGGTTATTCTGTTTAAAGCTTTGAATTCTGATTTATAGTATTTAAATTACACAGCCGCCCTGTTTTAACTGTGCACACATCAAAATCTGATTTTTTTAACTTTTAAATCTTTAAACATGAAAAGGATCTTTCTTCTTTTATTGCTGTCTCCTTTATTTGGATCAAGCCAAAACAAAAATGTAGTAAATGCTAACCGTGTATTTCCCAAAGTTGATAAAGTGCTGGAATTCGAAAAAGCACTTGCAACCCATGCGCAAAAGTATCATACCGGCGACTGGAAATGGAGGGTATGGGAAGTTCAAAGCGGCCCGGATGCCGGTGCGTACCACATTACCGAAGGCCCTACCAGTTGGGAAGCAATTGATGGCCGGGGCAATCTTGGAACAGAACACAACATTGACTGGAATAAAAATGTTGCCATCTATCTTACAGAAAGAGGCACTACATCCTATTCCGTTTTTCAGGATTCACTTAGTACAGTAGCGCTGACTGATTATTCTGATAAAATTAATATTACCCATTGGTACCCTAAAATTGGATGGGGCGGTAAAATAAATGACATCATCAAACAGATGAAAAAAGTTTGGCAGGCAAGTGGGGAATCTGTAGCCGTTTATACAGCGAGTTCCTCAGGTCCTGCCCAATATACATTAGTAGGCCGGTATAAGCAGGGACTAAAAGAAAGGGCATCAGGTTTTCGCAAGCCATTTAAGGAAAGATATGAAGCAACAAACGGCGAAGACTCCTATGATGAATTCCTTGCTACCATTCGTGATTACCTTACCGACTCCTGGTCAGAACTTCTTTTTTACCGGGCTGATCTGAGTTCGAAATAAAAGAAATACTAATTTGATATTGATACTAAAACTTAGTATAAAATGATTTCAAACCAAATAAAAGCCTTCTGGAAATAGAAGGCTTTTATTTAAAATGTTAATGATGTATCTAAGCGTTAAAAAGTTTTTTCCAATAATACTTTAACGTTATAGGGCATGTAATTAAGAATTTCTTTATTGTCGCAAACATATCTCTTGATTCTTTGGTACCCGTTTCTTTCATGAGCTTTAAGTATTGACTCATTATTTTCAAAACAGGATAATTGTGCTTTTGATACAGCAGGATCTAACTGCTTTGCATATTCAAGGTGTACATCCATCAGTTGCTGGGTTAATCTTTTGCCCCGATGTTCATTATCAACATAAATATATTCTAACTGGTATGTGCCTATTGGCCGTTCAATGTGCAGTAATTCTTTGATCAGGGCTAACTTGTCCTGGGCCTTTAAAATATTTTCTTTAGGAAAAGTTGCTGCAATTAAATTTGATTTCAGCAATGTTGATGACATATTATCAAAAAAACCTTCCACCCAGCCTCCCAACGCCGCAACAGGTTTTTCTTCATAAAAAGTTACAAAAAAACTGCTGATCGAAAATTCGCAGCCATCAATATTCTCTTTCAGCATTGCAATGATCAGTTCTTTTACTTTTTCTTCAGTTAAATCAAAAAATTTGGCAAGTCCCAGGTTTTCAGATAAACTTTTTTCAGCTCCAATTATGACTTCTGCTATAAATTCAACATCATTAATTGTCGCTTTCCTGATTGAATAACCCGTATCCATATGGTAGTTTTATATTTATTTTAACTTTCCTCAGTTACTTTTAACAGTATGCTAAAAGCAAATCCATGTAGCCTGAAATAAAGATGTAATATATTTAAAATTGTAAGAAGTCTTAAAAAATAATTTCTAGTTTAAAAACAGTAACTCCGGTTTTCTTAAACATTTTCTATCACCATGGCACTTGCTCCACCCCCACCATGACATATTCCGGCTGCACCATATCGGGCATTATGTTGTTTTAATACATTTATTAAAGTAACTATTATCCTGGCACCACTGCAACCCAAAGGATGACCTAATGATACGGCCCCGCCATTAACATTTACTGTAGCGGGATCTAATTTCATTCGCCGGCTGTTTTCAATTCCAACTACAGAAAAAGCTTCATTCAATTCCCAATAATCTATATCTTCCATTGTTAAACCTGCTTTTGCTACTGCTTTAGGTACAGCTAGTGAGGGGGATGTTGTAAACCATTCAGGTGCCTGACCTGCATCAGCATATGATAATATTTTTGCAATAGGTTTTAAACCCAGCTCTTCAGCTTTTTCTTTATTCATTAAAACCAGTGCAGCTGCGCCATCGTTTATTGTAGATGCATTTGCTGCTGTAACAGTTCCGTCTTTTATAAATGCTCCTTTTAATCCTGCTATTTTTTCAAACTTAACTTTAAACGGTTCTTCATCTTTATTAAATATCAGCGATTCTCCCCTGGGTTGTGGTATTTCAACCGGCACAATTTCATTATCAAATTTTCCTGTATTTACAGAATTCTGGCTGCGCCTGTAACTTTCAATGGCGAAATTATCCTGTTCTTCACGGCTTATACCACATGTAGCCGCACAAAGCTCTGCAGCATTACCCATTGCCTTGCCATCATATACATCAGTAAGGCCGTCCTTAGCCAAGCCATCAATTAACTGTGCATTTCCATATTTATTTCCCCAGCGCAGGCTATCAGAATAAAACGGCGCATTACTCATACTCTCCATGCCTCCGGCTACTACGATATCTGAGTCGCCTAATAAAATGCTTTGTGCACCCTGTGCTATCGCTTTCATGGCACTTGCACAAACTTTATTTATGGTTGTACTGTTTATTTTATCAGGTAATCCGGCAAATTTTGCAGCCTGGTGTGCCGGAGCCTGTCCCAGGTTGGCCTGAATAACGGACCCCATCAATACTTCATCAACAAGTTGCGGATCAAGGTTTGCTTTCTGCAATGCTCCTTTTATCGCTATTGAACCCAGTTGTGTGGCCGAAAAACTTTTAAGTGAACCACCAAAACTTCCTATCGGCGTTCGAACTGCTGAAATAATATATACCTCTTTCATATAGCATTACATTTAGGAAACAAAGATAAGAATTATCGATTTAGGTATTATTAATCTATTTACTTCTAAAACAGTGTTGACAAAAATTAAAAAAGGGCTGAATGTAACATCAGCCCTTTTTTTTATTGAATAAGATCTATTGAACAGTTGTTACTTCATACCTTACTTTATCTCCTTCAATTACTTCCCTGTAATAAATACCGGCAGTTGAAACAAAATATTTATGCTGATTAATAACCTGAACTTTACAATCTGCCGGTAATTCATCATGCCTGCTGCCCAGTGCCGGTACTTCATTTTCCTCATTGCTGTTATCAGTGGCATAGTTCTTTTCAGTATTTAAAACTGCATCGGTACCAACTACCCGGTAAGAAAGTTTATTGTTCTCAGAAATTTCTTCCTGGTAAAAGGTTCCACCCAACTCGTAATATTTTTGTCCATTGATAACGGTAGCCCTGGCATTTGCCGGTAGTTTATTAACTGTAGCACCCAATGGGGGAGCAACAACTTCGTAGCCAGTATTACCATAAGAACGGTAATAAACACCCTCATTATAATAGTATGGATTTGGGCCAACATAAATACGGCTGTACCCAAAAGGTAAAGCATTGATCCTAAAACCGAATACCGGGCCAAAATGCACATAAGCAACCGGACTTCTGTAAACCGGTTTATAAAACCTGTAGGGACTGTAAACGGGCCGGTATACACCGTATGGTCTACTTGAAACAATAACATAATTTCTTTGATACTGCCTGTAATTTTTATAATGATGTTTTTGATGTCCCCAACCCCGCTGTGCAAACAGGGCAACAGAAAATAACAGGGAAACGAGCATTACTAAACAGAAGCGGAAATAGTATTTCGAATTTTTCATAAAAAATATTTTTTATTATTGATTGTAAATTTACTTAAATGTTGAGTGCACCAGCAATAAGCTATAAACTTTAACAAATTTTGCGAATCGGCAAAGGTTAAAATATTTTATTCTTACTGTTTAAATAAAACAAAATTAAAACCCCTGTTCCAGGGTTTTAATTTGATTGCCGGTATATTTATAATTACCAATTATTTTTATGATGGTGGCCACGATCTCCAAATTGATTTCTGTGGTCATTGAATTTGTTAAACACGTCCTGAATTTCGTAATCACGTTTGTTTTCCAAAATCCTTACCTGTTGCATTTTCTGATGCCTGCTCATAAAGAATTGACGTCTTACAGCATTGATCCTGTGATCGTACTCCCGGTTTATCTGGTCAATCAGCACATCCATTTCCCGTGGCGTAAAGTAATATTTACCATTATGCCGGTTGCGGCTGTTTTCATTCTTGTAATCTCCGTTATTTAGCACAACATCTTTTTGGTTGTCATACTCTTTTTGATCGCGCCGGTCTTTTTGGCCATATTGTGCAAATACTGTTGTAAATATGGCGATGGCAAATAAAAATGTAAAAATCTTTTTCATAATTTTAAATTTTAAAGTTTGTAATGCTTATAAGACTGCCTGCCATAACCATTGTTTACAAAAGAAATGTTAATAGAAATCATGTTTGAACTGTTAACTGCACAATACATTCCCGCCTGGCGAAAGCATTAACTGAAAAGTGTATTATTGAATAATGATGAAAATGTTATGCCTGTAACTTAGAAGCCGCGGGAAATTATTTTTTATTTTACAGCGCTTTTATTCTGGGATCAACTATCCTGTACAGCACATCTGCAATAAGATTGATAATAATAAAAATACAGGCACTTAACAATACTGATCCCATCACAACGGGATAATCTAATTTTTCAAGCGCATCAACGGTTATTTTACCGATTCCCTTCCAGCCAAAAATGTACTCTACAAAAAAAGCACCGGCCAGCAACTCTGCAAACCATCCGGTAATAGCGGTAATAACCGGGTTAAGCGCATTACGTAAAGCATGTTTATAGATGATGGTTTTCCTGCCCAGGCCTTTTGCATATGCTGTGCGGATATAATCCTGGTTCAACACATCAAGCATAGAACTGCGGGTTAATTGTGTAATTATGGCCAGTGGGCGAATACCCAATGTAAATGCAGGCAGGATGAGATTTTTAAGGCTCAAATATTTTTCACCGGTTACCTCATCTATTTCAAACCAACTGCCTGTTATATGTAAACCTATATACCCATGTAAAACAAGACCAAAAAAATATGCGATGATAATGGCCATAAAAAAAGAAGGGGCTGATATGCCTGTAATACTTGAAAATACCGCTGTTGTATCCATCCAGGTTCCTTTATTAACGGCAGCCTTTACCCCAAGAAATATACCGATGATGGTAGCAAAAAGCATGGCTGCAAAGGCTAAAATTAAGGTGCCGGGTAATGCTTCCATCAAAACCTTACCAACTTCTTTTTTTGTTTGATAACTTCTGCGCAGGTAAGGTATTTTGATTCCGAATGAATAATTACCGCCAATAAATAATCCCTGTAGCTGTTTTTTTTCAATTGCTGCTTTACTGTGAATACAAAAAGGCGATACATCATTTACATATAAAACAAATTGTTTCCATTTAGGCTGATCGAGATAAAGGTCACTGCGGATATTATCCAATGTTTTTTTATCTCCTGTTTGCCCAACAATCATTCGGGCAGGATCGCCAAAACCCTGGAACATGATAAACACCAATATTACAACGCCCAGTAATACCAGCAGGGAATAAAAAATTTTCTTTAAAATATAAGACAATACTTCTTTTTTGATTCCGAAAGTAAAATGTAATTTATTTCAATGCCTTTTCTATATCATTCCCGCCCCATTTATGCTGAATAACGGGCCCATTCATGGCGAAAAGGGTTATATTATTACGGGCAGCAGTTTTTAATGCTGTTGCATCGCAGGTAAAAACAGGGATCTTTATTGTATTGGTGGAACCGGTGATACCATCATATCGCTGTACTGCACTGCTGTAGTTTGAAGTAACGATATAAACTTTTGACTGTTTACGGGTTAATGCCTCTATAACTTCTATATCTTTTTTCCAGTTCTCAGATATTGAAGTTATATCCCTTACAAAAAGAATGAAGTAATTATTTTTTTGAGATAATATTTCTGCAGTAACATCAATGCTGCTGTCCTTTTTACTGACAAAGATCCATGAACTGTCAGGTAATGCGCCTTCTTCAAAATCCGAAACCTCATCCCCACGCTGATAATAAAACACGGGAAAAGATTTCTTTAAGATAAAATCATTTATTAAAGGGATATTGTTCCTGCCCTTAATCAGGGTTTGCTTTCTTTCAACAAATTCCCAACTGCTGTCGGGCAATGCATCTATTTTAAAATCTTTCGGTACGTCATCTTTACGGTAAACAAAAATATAGTCGTACTTATCGGGTATGGCATCTTTTGGCATCTTACGCAATTCCAGGATATTATTACCGGCTTTAAATGGCAAACAGTCTTTTACCGGCAGGTACTGTAATACATACCACTGCAAACCCAGAACTCCAAAAAGGGAGATCAAAAAAATGGTACTATTCATTGTATTTGAAAAAACCGGTTTGATATATTTTATGCCGGTAAGTATTAATAATACCAGGATGAGCAGCACCAGATCCTTTGTAAATGTTTGAACAGGTGTAAGCGGAATACAATCGCCAAAACAGCCACATGCCCTTATCCTGCCGCTAAATAAAACGTAACTGGTTAAGAATGTAAAAAATAACATCAGCAGTAATAATAGCCTGGAAACAGGTTTTATTCTCCACCCCAGCAATAAGGCAACTCCTAAAACAACTTCAAGGGTAATCATCAGTAATGAAAACAATAAAGCCTGTTCATTTAACCACAGCATTAAACCCTGCATAAAACCATCTGCCGCCCAAACTTCAAAGAACTCCTGCATTTTATAGGCCAGGCCCAATGGGTCAATGGCTTTTACCAGGCCCGAAAAAATAAATAATGTGCCCACTACAATTCTTGATAGATTAACAGCCTGTTTCATAATCTCTTTTAGTTTTTATTTTTCACCTCATAATTAGCCCTTGTGTAATTCTTCATCTATCAAGATCAACCCAAATACAGCATAGTTTATGATGTCATAAAAATTAGCATCAATACCTTCACTGATAATGGTTTTTCCTTTGTTGATCAATATCTGTTTAATGCGCAGTATTTTTGCCAACATCAGGTCTACAAAACTTTCCTGGCTCATTTGACGCCATGCTTCACCATAATCGTGATTTTTGTCCTGCATCAGCTTTTTTGCAATAGCGATCTTTTCATTATAGAATCGCTGTACCTGTTCAAAGGGCAGATCTTCCAGTTCATCATCATGTATATCCAATTGTATTAAACCTATAATTCCGTAGTTGAGTATCCCTTTAAATTCGCTGATGATATCATCTCCTACTTTTTGTACACCCATTTCCTGTATGGTACGGATTCTTTTTGCTTTAATATAGATCTGGTCGGCAACAGAAATGGTTCTGTAGACCCGCCAAGAGGTACCATAGTCTTTGGTCTTTTGTAAAAAGACAGATTCGGCTGAGGCCACTGCATTATCGTATTGCTGGTTCGTAGTCATTTATCAACAGTCATTTGTAACTTGTGGTATAATATCTCAAAAATAATTGAAAATCAATTGATGTACAGCATAAACTGTAAAGGAAAATTATTGAGTCTTTCCGAACCACTGGTAATGGGCATTATTAATGCTACACCTGATTCTTTTTATGAAGGACATTTGAACCTGGGTAAAGATGGAATTACAGCACTGGCAGAGAAAATGATAACTGACGGGGCTGCTATTTTAGATATCGGTGGTCAAAGTACAAGGCCCGGCAGCATGCCTGTGAGCATTCAGGAAGAAATGGACCGGGTTATTCCGGTTATTGAAGCCATTTCTTTAAATCATGCCGGTACGATCATTTCCATCGATACGTTTAACAGCGAAGTTGCAAAAGCTGCTGTTGCAGCAGGTGCATCAATAGTAAATGATGTGAGTGGCGGAAATTCAGATCCGGCAATGATCACTGTTGTATCCGGTTTAAAAGTGCCTTATATATGTATGCATATGAAGGGCGTACCTGCTACTATGCAAAAAGAACCATTTTATGATGATGTAGTAAAAGAAGTGCTGGATTATTTTATTAGTAAGGTAGCTGAATGTACCACAGGAGGTATTACCGATATCATCCTGGATCCCGGCTTTGGCTTTGGAAAAACCATAGAACATAATTTTAAGATCCTGAAAAATCTTTCTGTTTTTTCAATAACCGACCGGCCTGTCCTTGCAGGCTTATCCAGGAAAAGCACGATTTATAAAACATTGGGAATTACAGCAGCTGCTGCTTTGAATGGTAGTACAGTATTGAATACGATGGCTTTATTAAACGGGGCTTCTATATTAAGGGTACATGATGTAAAAGAAACTGCTGAAGCTGTTGCACTTTTTACTGCATATAAAAATGCGCACTGATCGTTGTAACCGGTGCGCATTTAAAAATAGGGATAAATTTATTTTTTGGTTGCTTTTTGAATGCTGTCTGCACGCAATCTTTCAGCTTCAATCATTTGCTGCTGCATTTGTTGCTGCATTTGTTGCTGCATTTGCTGCATTACTTTTTGTTTTGCCATAAATGCTTCCTCAGTAGTAATATCAAGTACTTCCAGATCGAAGACTAAATTTGAATTTGGTTTTATTTCCGGTTCTCTTCCATTTGTGCCATAAGCTAATGATGATGGAATATAAATAGTAACCTTACTTCCTTTTTTAAGTTGCAATAAAGCATCTGTCCAGCCCAACATAAAAGTTTTCAATTCTCCTAAATTAACATCATATGGAGTTACATGTTGAAATTTGGGATCAATATTCGAATCAAATACTTTTCCGCTATCAAGTGTTTTACCTGTATAATTTACGGTAACGATTGAATTATTGGTTGCTTTATCACCCGTACCCTCAATGTGGGTAGCAATAAAAGTTCCCCATTTCGCTTTTTCCGCTTTAATGTTGTTTTTTACGAGGTAGTCTCCGATGATTTTTCCGTCGGCTTCAATTTGTTGCTTAAAACCCGCAACTTCTTTTTCTGCTTCCGCCAGTTGCTTTTTTAATACCCTGGGTTTAGCTATAGCCCTTTCTGCAATATTTGCACTATCGGCAAGTTGCCTGGTTGGGAAAATATTTAAAATTTTCAAATAGGTATAAAAATATTTTCCTTTTTGCATGAAGGGAGGCATGCCCTGTGGATTATCTTTAAAAGCTGTATCAGTCAGCATTCTGATAATAACACTATCTCCTTTTCGTACCTGGCGCAATATTTTAAAATAAGCAAGCGGGGTATTAACAGAATCAAAAAGTTCAATACGGGGCATAAATTCCCTGCTGTCCTGTAATACCGTGTCTTTAATACCACTATAGACCTGTGTGATCTGCATTTGCAAAAATTCACCATAGTTGATCGTTTTTCCATCAGCTTTGGAAATGATCTTATATTCCAGGCCATTATCGCCTTTTTTAAATGCACCTGTACAGGCTGCTAAGGCCAAAACACAAAAAACCGAGAGATAAAAAAATTGTTTCATTGTCGTATTTGTTTTTAAAATTGATAACTACTTAATTGCTCCACATTCTCTTTAAGGGCAGCTTTAAATTTTTCAATCACTTCATCCAAAGGCTCCTTATTAAATCCGCCGGCAGCATTAAAATGCCCGCCACCATTAAAATATTTACGTGCAAATGTATTTACATCAAATCCATCTTTACTTCGGAATGAGCTTTTTCGTTCTTCTCCCCTGTCAATAATTACAGCGGCAAGTTTTATTCCCTTGATACTTAATGGATAATTAACCAGACCCTCAGTATCACCTGTTTTAACATTAAACTTTATAAGGTCATTTTGGGGGATCAGGATCAATGCCGTATTGTATTCATAAAACATTTCCATTCGGTTTAAAAGAACATGACCCATAAAACGAAAACGGCTTTCCAGAAAATTATCAAACAGTTCTTCATGAACATGTGTGTGTTCCAATCCCCTTTCTTTTAAGTCAGCCACCATTTTGTGTACACTGGCACTGGTAGATGGAAAACGGAAAGAACCAGTATCTGTCATAACTCCAGCATATAAACAGGCCCCAATATCACTGTTTATCTTATCTGCGTTTCCGGAATCAATGATAAGATCATACACCATTTCTGCAGTTGAACTTTTTTCAGTATTACTTATGCCGTACGTAAAAGTTTCTGTTTGCGGCTCACGGTGATGATCAATTAAAATCTTTTTTCCACTGGCCGATATTAATTTTTCTTCCATCCGTTTGGTACGGCTTAGAATATTAAAATCAAGGCAAAAAATCAGGTCTGCTGCTTCAATGGCAACATCAGCTTTACCGGGCTGGGTGTCATAATCCAGCACTTTTTTGCAATCAGGCATCCAGTTTAAAAAAGATGCCCAGTTTGTGGGGGATACTACCGTAACAGTATGGCCCATTTGGTTTAAAAAAAGATACAGGCCCAAAGCAGACCCCATAGCATCCCCATCAGGTTTCTGATGCATGGTTATAAGCACATTTTTTGGCTGCTTAAGTAACGGGAATATATTTTTTATTGGCTGCATAAAGCGGCGCAAAAGTAGGGTAAAACGACTTATAAACCAATTGATGATTGCCAATTTATGATTTTCGAATCAAGGCCCGCCTGCCAGGCATGCCGGTTGCAGTTTTTATTTTATGTATTGCCGCCTGTAAAAAATTAGCAGCGGCGGTGCTCTTTAAATCAAAAATCTGTAATCCTCCCTATCTTTGCGGCTCAAAAAAAAATATAATGACTAACAGGACTTTTACAATGATCAAGCCGGATGCAACGCTTAAAGGTAATACCGGTGCTATTCTGGAAATGATAAATGCTGCAGGCTTTCGTATTGTGGCCATGAAAATGATAAAGCTTGGTAAAGAGAAAGCGGGCGACTTTTATATGGTGCATGCTCAAAGGCCTTTTTACAGCGAACTGGTAAACTTTATGAGCAGCGGATCCATTACTGCCGCGATCCTGGAAAAAGAAAATGCGGTAGAGGATTTTCGTAAACTGATTGGTGCTACTAACCCTGCAGAAGCAGCCGAAGGTACCATTCGCAAACGGTTTGCAGCATCTATCGGCGAAAATGCCGTTCATGGCAGTGATAGTAATGCGAATGCATTAATTGAAGGGGATTTCTTTTTTAGCAGGCTGGAACAGTTTTAATAATATACTTACCTGTTTTATTAATGACGGGGTTATGATATAAGAATGCCCCTGAATAATCAGGGGCATTTTTTTAATCAAGCACAAACATGGTTCAGGTTGATGTTAGGTGTAAATGCTTTGCTTGTTAGGGCGCCTGTATAAAATAACGTTACGGTATTGATAATATTGCATATGATCCGGCGAAAATATTTAATTCCCCGTTTTTATTTAAAAATTACATAAAGATTCTTTTAATACTGATATAAGATGATTTAATAAAGGGCAATAAAAGCTTAAAAGGAAAGTTGTAGATTTGATTATTGCTAACGAGACTTGAAATATGAAGAATATTAAATTGATAGAAGTACCTTCCGAGATTGGTGCCGGTACCAGGGGAGCCAGTTTAGGTATAGAAGCTATAAAAATTGCAGCTTTGGACTTTATGAGTAATTTTTTTGTTCATTTTCCTTCCGAGCAAATAGAAGTAGAAAACAAGATTTTGTTTGAGCCTATTCAATCTCCGTATGCAAAGCGGATGCAGGGTGTATTAACCATGTATGAAAGGGTAAGTAAAGCGGTAAGCGAATCAATCAAAAACCAATTTTTTCCGGTAGTACTCAGCGGAGACCACAGCATAGCAGGGGGTACCATTGCAGGTATTAAAATGGCAAAACCTAATTGTAAGTTAGGCCTTATTTGGATTGATGCACATGCTGATCTGCATACCCCGTATACCACGCCTACCGGAAATATACATGGGATGCCCCTGGCTGTTTCCATTGCCGAAGATAATATGGAATGCAAGGTGCATGACCTGGATGAGAAAACTGCTAAACAATGGGAACAGATGAAAAGCATGGGAAAGATCAAGCAGAAAGTTTTACCTGAAGATGTTGTGTTCATCTCCCTTCGTGATTTTGAAAAAGAAGAAAAGCATTTAATTGATAAACATGGTATGAAAGTGATCTCTACTTCGGAAGTAAGGCGTACCGGAGCTGAAAATGTTTGCCGTAAAGCTTTACGGCACCTGAGTGATTGTACAGATATCTATATCAGTTTTGATGTGGACAGCCTAGATTCATCTATTTCAAAAGGTACAGGAACACCGGTCAGCAATGGCTTAAAGGAAAGAGAAGTGGAAGACCTGATCAGTAAATTTATGCAGAACCGGAAGATCTGTTGTTTTGAAATTACAGAAGTAAATCCTACACTTGATAAAGAAAACCTGATGGCAGAAATTGCTTTTAATATTTTACAACGGAGTGTAAATGTGCTGATGATGAATTAAAATGCAGATCAGGGTAATATGTTGATCCCGCAGATTTGTAAATATGCAAAGATTATTCCTTTTACTACTTGCTGCTTTTTTGTGCATTTCGGTTTTTGCACAGCAAAAAGATTTTTATGTTGAACAAATAAAGGGATATCAGAAAAATTATGCTGACCGCCATGAAGTGGTAAAGAAAAAAGATAAAAAATATTTCCGTTTTTTCCCCATCAACAGTACTTACGATGTCAGCTGCAGTTTTGAAAAAATTAATGATACGATTGGTTTTACCATGAAGACATCGGCCAATACTTTAAAACATTATTATAAATACGGCAGATTACATTTTAAAATAGCGGGGGCAGATTGTCAGTTATTTGTTTACCAAAGTAAAGACCTGATGCAGGTTGAAAAATACAAAGACTATTTATTTGTACCCTTTACAGATGCCACCACCGGAGATGAAACTTATGGCAGCGGCCGATACCTGGAATTTTTTAAACAGGATATACTAAACAACACTGTTGAGCTGGATTTTAATAAAGCCTATAATCCATACTGTGCCTATGCTACAGGCTACAAATGCCCTGTGCCGCCAAAGGAAAACAGTTTACGCATTGCCATTAAAGCTGGCGAAATGAATTTTGGTAAAGCACATTGATCATGCAAAACACAGCGCAACTTTTAATGATACAGCCGGTTAATTTTGGTTTTAATACCCAAACGGCCGTAAACAATGTATTTCAAAAAAACATGGGTGGCAATGTGCAGCAAAAAGCCTTAGCCGAGTTTACAGATTTTGTTGAATTACTGCGAAAGAATAAGATTGATGTAACTGTTGTTGAAGACAGCCTGCATCCAGCTACACCCGATTCTATTTTCCCCAATAACTGGATATCTTTTCATGCTGATGGCCGGGTATTTTTGTACCCCATGTTTGCAGCAAACAGAAGGCTTGAAAGACAATCTGCGGTACTGGATATTGTTAAGAATAGTTTTTCTGTTACCGAAATTGTGGATCTCACAAAATCAGAAACTGATGGGCTTTTCCTGGAAGGTACCGGCAGCATGGTTTTAGACAGGGAAAACAAAATTGCATACGCCTGTTTATCGCCAAGAACAAATGAAACATTACTGCATGAATTTTGCAAACCGGTTAATTATAGTCCGGTAACTTTCAGGGCTGCGGATAATACAGGTGTT
>JAYTOF010000207.1:0-2244 GCA_043747955.1 Chitinophagaceae bacterium | reverse complement strand
ACATTTGGCTTATCCCAATAGTTTATCAGTAACTCCACCAGTTTGTTCTGTGTACCACTGGTATCCTGGTATTCATCTACCAATAAGTATTGAAATTTTTCCTGGTACTTGGCAAGGATATTTTTATTTTCTTCAAATACGGTTATCACCCAGTTTATCATGTCATCAAAATCGTAGCGGTTTCTTTTGCGCATCAGGTTTTGAAAATTAGCAAACTCATTTACTGCTGCCCGCAGTTTTTCCATTTTCTCTTTTTCTTCTTCTATCTTATCGGTACGCACATCGCCTTTCTTGAATTCTTTTACAGCACGCCTGGCAATATATTCATCCCGGTTGGGCAGGTCATTTATATAACTATCAATCCTTTCATTAATAAATACTGCCGTCCAGCCCTCACGTTTCATGCTGCTGAATAAGCTGCGGAGATTGTTTATTTCAAAATACACATCGCCGCGGTATCTTTTAAGCGGATTGTTTTTTGGGAAAGCATCAATGAGTTGTTTAAACAGTTCAATACTTTCCAGTTCCGAAATGGCATCCAGCGAATTTTTTTCAAACAGGTTCAGATTATCCTGTATCACATCATTACAAAAAGCATGAAAGGTGTAGATGTTTACTTTGTAAGCATCGGCACCAATAAACTGTTGCAGCCGCTTACGCATAGCAATGGTACCGGCATCGGTGTAGGTAAGACAAAGAATATTTTCGGGCAATGCATCGGTATCCAATAATATTTTTCCGATACGTGCTGCTAAAATTTGTGTTTTGCCTGTGCCGGGGCCGGCAATCACCATTACCGGTCCATCAATAGTGTCAACAGCACGGCGCTGTTCATTATTTAATTTTTTATATTCTTCAGAGAATTTATTTTGCAGTATTTCGCGGTAGTGGCGCATTAGCCAAAGATACTTGATACCCGATTTACTGAACAAAATAATTCAAACGATGTTATAAGAGCCATGAGTAAAGTTTATTCTTTTAAAACAGTTCAAAAAATACCCATCAGTTTGGATAAAGCCTGGTATTTTTTCAGCAATCCTGCCAATCTTGCAAACATAACTCCGGAGAATATGGGGTTTAAAACCATCTCCAAATTTCATGGCGATACCATGTATGCCGGACAGGTTATTGAATATAAAGTAAGTCCTGTTTTGGGGATTCCCTTATACTGGATGACAGAAATAACCCATGTAGATGATAAAAAATATTTTGTGGATGAACAGCGCTATGGGCCTTACAGCATGTGGCATCACCAGCATCATTTTAAAACTGTAGAAGGCGGCGTGGAGATGACTGATATTGTGCATTACAAACTACCGTTTTGGTTTTTGGGAGATATAGCCAATACATTGTTTGTAAAAAAACAGCTGCAACAAATATTTGATTACCGCTTTAAGAAAGTAGAAGAGCTGTTTGGTGTGATTTGATAATTTGAAGATTTGACAATCTGATGATGCCCATTATCAAATTGTCAAAATTGGCTCATCATCAAATCTATTATCCCGGCATACGGGTTATATATTTCTCAATCTGCTTTATCTGGTCAACAATTTGCGGTGTGGTTGGCTTAAAGCCTTTTGCCTTTTTAAAATAGTCTTTAGCAGCCCTAAACTCTCTTTTGTTCATCATGATGGAACACAATTGTAAATAAGCCGCTGCATTATTTTCATTATCTGGTAAACCTGCTCTAATGGCCTGGCGTATAAAACTTTCTGCCTGTTTAATATCTCCTTTCTGCATATACAACATACCCAGTTGCAGTTTGTTTGGCCCTTCGGCCTGTTTGGTTAAAGCGCCACCGCCAAGCGCAAGGCTTTTTTTCATCATTACTTCAGCCTGCTCAAAATTCTGATCAACCATGGCCAGGTTACCTTTGATGGTGTAATAAACCGAACGAACCGGTTTAATAAGAATTGCCGGAAACCAGATGGAATCAACCACTTTTTTGGCACCTTCCATATCACCCTCTTCCATAAAACTTTGTATTAAACGCATGGGGCCAAATAAAAAGTGGCCCACAATTGCTACTGCAGCAACCAGGTATAATACAAATGAAGGCCAAAAACTGGTTTGTATATTGGTAAAAATGGCAAGGGCAAGAAAAACGATGCCAATCCATAAACGGTATTTAATAACTACGTTCAGCCACTTCATAATCTTAAAAATTTAGGAGGGCAAAGATAGGGATAGCAATTCAGAGTTAGCGGGGCTTAAAGAAGGTTTTGGGGTAAAAATTCAAGATGA
>JAYTOF010000206.1:0-7059 GCA_043747955.1 Chitinophagaceae bacterium | reverse complement strand
TTGATTGGGTAGAAGGAATTTCTTATGCAAATGAATTGGATGCCTGTATGTATATGGGTTGCGAAAAACAACCAGATGGCACTTTAAAAAGTTATCTTGATTTTTCACAAGAAGAGTTGATCAGCAAATCTGTTTTGAGCATTAAGCAGGATGTAAAACTATTGGGTAAAAATATAATTGTATTAGGCGGTAGAAAGTTAAGAGAGATCTTTGATGCCCGAAATCTTGATGTAAATGAAGTTGATTATTTTCTGCCACATATGTCAAGCGATTTCTTCAGGAGCAAGATCTTCGACGAATTGATCGTAAAAGGGATTGGCATCCCATATGAAAAATGGTTCTTTAATTTACCAACGGTTGGTAATGTTGGGGCCAGTTCTGTTTATCTTATGGTAGATGAATTATTTCACAGCGGCAGACTTAAGGTTGGTGATAAGATATTCTTACTTGTTCCGGAAAGTGCCCGGTTCTCATACATGTATAGCTTGCTTACTGTTTGTTGATAAGGAAAAGCCATTAGCCATTAGCTAATTGCTAACTGCTAATAATTAAAAGTTTTTTCAAATGAAAAAAGAAGAAATTCCCCAGGACGATGGTGCGCTAAATAAATTAACCAAAGAAGTGGTTTATGCTGTTGATGGCTCAGGCAAATACTCAAGCGAATTAAGTACCGGTTGGGATGTAAAGACTAAGGCACTTGACCTTGCCTGGGAAGATATTGAAAAGCGCATTGAAACAGCCCGCCAGAAAGTATTGAATAACGAAGCCAGCCCGATCTTATATTTTTTGGAATTGAGATTGATGGACATGGGCATACTGGCTGCTTATACCGGGTTTTGGAAATGGACCATCAAACGACATTTAAAACCTGCCATCTTTAAAACTTTATCAGAACAAAAATTACAGCAATACGCCGATGCATTTAATGTAAGTGTGGAGGAGCTTAAAACCATGAACGTTCATGACAACTGAATTTAAACATTTACAGGCGGCGCATTGCGAAAACGGAGTTACCACAAATCTGTTACAAAGAGCCGGTGCCGAAAAACTTACAGAACCGCTTGCTTTTGGTATAGGTTCGGGTTTGTTTTATGTGCAGCTGCCGTTTCTGGTAATTAATAATGGACCAGCTATTGCTTTTCGTACCATGCCGGGCCTTATCTTTAAAAGAACCTGTAATGCACTTGGCATACCGGTTTTCAGAAAAAAATTTTCATCAAGGGAATCAGGGAAAAAATATCTGGATGATTGTCTTTCTAAAGGACAACCGGTTGGTGCACAGGTAGGTGTTTACTACCTTACCTATTTCCCTAAAGAATACCGCTTCCATTTCAATGCACACAACATGATCGTTTTTGGAAAGGAAGATGACCGATACCTCATCAGCGACCCGGTAATGGAAACACCAACATCACTTTCTGATTATGAACTGGACAGGGTGCGTTTTGCAAAAGGACCTTTCGCACCACATGGCCAGATTTACTACCCAATGGAGAAAAAGATTGTTACTGATGAACAGATGGCAAAGGCAATTGTAAAAGGTATTAAAAGGAATGTTAACCACATGATACGCATACCGGGTAATATTGCAGGTGTAAAAGGAATTGCCGGAACCGGAATGAAAATAAAAAAATGGAAAGATAAACTGGGACCGGAAAAAGCCGGTTTATACCTGGCGCAGTTGGTGCGTATGCAGGAAGAAATTGGAACCGGTGGTGGAGGATTCAGGTATATCTATGGTGCCTTTTTACAGGAAGCCCACGCATTTGTTCCAATTGATGAACTGCTTGATATTTCAAAGATATTTACAGAGGCCGGTGATAAATGGCGCACGGCGGCAGTGCAGGCTGCTGGCATTTATAAAGGCCGCATTGGCAGCCAGGCCGATTATGATGTGATGGGAGACTACCTTATAGAAATTTCAGCAATAGAGAAAAAAGCATTTCAGGCATTGAGCAAAATAAAATGGAATACATGAGCAATGCAGCTGTGCAAATAAATAATTTAGGATTTACCTATCCGCGTCAATCTGTTCCCTGTTTTACTAATCTTAATTTAGAAGTACAGGTTGGTG
The DNA here is from genome assembly GCA_043747955.1 of Chitinophagaceae bacterium. Lineage (GTDB taxonomy): Bacteria > Bacteroidota > Bacteroidia > Chitinophagales > Chitinophagaceae > Ferruginibacter. Next base: position 4,985 of record JAYTOF010000206.1, on the reverse strand, counting down.
AACGTTTTGGATTGTTTGGTCCTAATGGTGCCGGAAAAACCACACTGATGAATTGTATGACAGGATTACTGCAATTTCAACAGGGAAGTATACAATTGCTCGGTCACGAAATTAGCCATCACAAAAAATCAATCAATAAACTTTTTGGATTTGTGCCACAGGATTTTTCATTTTACCAGGAATTGAGCCCTGCTGAAAACCTGGCTTTCTTTGGCGCCTGGTCGGGTTTACAAAAACCGGAAATCAAAAATAAAACAACTGAGCTTCTGGAAATACTTGGACTTACTGAAGTACGAAACAAAAAAGTTGCAGAATTTTCCGGTGGGATGAAACGCCGTGTTAATCTCGCTATTGGTGTAATTCATAATCCACGTATTTTATTTTTAGATGAACCAACAGTTGGAGTGGATGTACACACCCGCCATGCCATCATCAGTTATCTAAAAAAATTAAATGAAGATGGTACCACACTAATTTATACATCGCATCAGCTGAGTGAGGCCGAAGATCTTTGTAATAAAGTAGCCCTGATCGATGACGGAAAAATAATTGCACATGATACACTGAATCAACTGTTGATAGATCATAAAGAAGACGGGCTGGAAGGTTTGTTTATTAACTTAACCGGCAAATCCTACAGGAACTGATCATGTTTAAACTCTGGAGCACCATATTAAAAGACATGCGCATCCTTACCCGTGACCGGTTGGGTTTGGTGTTTATGTTTGTAATGCCGATTATACTGGCCGTTGTTATTACGGCTGTACAAAACAGTACGTTTGAAATGCTGAATACCAATACGGTGCCTATGTTGCTATGTAACCGTGATACCGGTGAAGCCGGCAAACAGATGCAAACTGCCATTGAAAAAGTGGGTATGTTTAGTCTGAAACAGGTTACTCCAAATGTTTCTGATAAAGACATTTCTGACAGGATGCATACAAAAGATGCCGTTATAGCCATCATCATTCCCGCAGACTTTACACAAAAAATAATATTAAAGGCTGATGCAACTGCAAAAAAAGCATTGAAGAATTTCGGGATGCAAACGGATAAGGCAATTCCGGTTGACAGCAGCACGATTCAACCCTTAACTTTATTATATCATCCTGTTTTGCAGGAATCTTTTCGTCATTCCATACAAGGTGCATTACGCAGTGCCTTACAGGTTGTACAAAATAAGGAAGTTTTAAAGAGTATTTACTTCGCCATGAATGAAACGGTACTGCCTGATTCATTGGAAAAAGACCTGATGAACAGTCAGGTTGGAATTATTGAAATTCCGGTATCCAGAGATGGAAGCCGTAATATCCCCAATGCATCGCAACACAATGTACCTGCCTGGACGGTCTTTGCCATGTTCTTCATTGTAATATCATTAGGAGGCAGCGTTGTAAGAGAAAAACTGAATGGAAGTTTTGTGCGGTTGAAAACATTACCTACTAATTATCTGGTCGCATTAATCTCTAAACAGCTTTCTTATTTATTCATAACCTTTATCCAGGCCACAGTTGTTTTTTCTTTGGGAATCTGGCTCTTTCCATCCATGGGCTTACCCGAATTAAATTTACCGGCCGATATTACCGGTGTGGTAATTATTACCCTAATCTGTGGCTGGTGTGCTGTAAGTTATGCCATCATGATTGGCGTTTTTGCAAAAACACAGGAGCAGGCCAATGGCATTGGTGCCGTATCCATTGTATTAATGGCGGCAGTTGGCGGTTTGCTGGTGCCCAGTTTTGCCATGCCGGAATCGTTTCAGTTTGTAATGAAACTGTCGCCACTGCATTGGTGTTTGGAAGCGTATTATGGTTTATTTTTGGAAGGAGGAAAACTGAAAGATGTTGTTTTAAATATAATACCTTTACTGGGTATCACCTTTGCAATACAGTTAATTACATTGTATGGTTTAAAAAGAAAAAATCTGATTTGAAATACTTATTATGGAAACAGCAGAATTAAAAGAGCAGCTTAAAAAGCAGATTATCGAATTTTTGAATTTACTTTCAGTAAAGCCTGAAGATATAAAAGATGATGAACCATTATTTGGCGAAGGCCTGGGCCTTGATTCTATTGATTCGATAGAATTGATCGTTTTACTGGGCCGGGAATATGGCATAGATATAAAAGACCCAAAAGAAGGTCGCAAGGTGCTTACCAATATTAATACTATGGCGGCTTATATTGAGGAGCATCGTACAAAATAATTTCTAAAAATAAAAAAGCTGTCAGTCTGAGCTTGTCGAAGACGGTGCTATCATTAACCAACCCGCCTTCGACAAGCTCTGGCTAACACCCCAACTATATTGAGCAGAATTTTCATAACCGGCATGGGCGTAATAAGTGCTATCGGAAATTCTGTAGCCGAAAATCAACTGTCGCTTAAAAATGCCACCTGCGGCGTAAGCAAAGACTTTGATCTTTTCCCAACAAAATATGTAGGCCTGTTGCCTATTGGTCAGGTACAAATAAGCACGGAAGATTTACTGAAACAATTACACGTTACGGACCCAGGCGTTACCCGTACAACCCTGCTGGCCTTACATGCATTGAATGAAGCCCTTGCTGATTGCGGAATATCTACAGAAGAAATTCAGTCATTCGATACCGCATTGATTGGTGCCAATACAGTTGGCGGCATGTGTTTAACAGATGAGTTGTATAATGATGCCAATAAAAAAACAGATGGTTCCGATTATCTCGGTTCTTACGATTGTGCTTCTGTTAACTTGTACCTGCAAAAGCATTTTAAAATAAACGGTATCATCAATACCATTAATACGGCCTGTTCCTCATCTGCCAATGCCATTATGTATGGAGCCATGCTGATAAAAAATGGTTATGCAAAAAGAGCCATCGTTGGAGGTACTGATAGCCTGGCAAAATTTACCATCAATGGTTTTAATGCTTTGCACATTTTATCAAATGAAATATGCACCCCGTTTGATGAAGGCAGAAAAGGGTTAAATCTGGGAGAAGGTGCAGCTTTTTTAATTCTGGAAAAAGAAGAAGATATAAAAGGCAGAAAAGTTTACGCAGAATTAACCGGTTATTGCAACGCCAATGATGCTTACCATCCTTCTTCATTATCAGATGAAGGAGATGGGCCCTTTCTATCCATGCAGGGTGCATTAAAAATGGCAAAGCTTTCTGCTGATCAAATTGATTTTATAAATGCACACGGTACCGGTACAGAAAATAATGATGAAGTAGAAACCAGGGCCATGATCCGTTTATTCGGTAAGCCGCCGGCATTTGCATCAACCAAAGGAAATATAGGCCACACGCTGGGTGCAGCAGGTGCCATAGAAGCCGTATATTGTATTTTAAGTTTGATGCACCAGGAAGTTTATGCAAACCTGCATTTTAAAAATGCCATTGCCAGTTCCGGTTTGTCTCCTGTAGAAACCTATAAAAAAATGCCGGTAAATCATGTTATGAGTAACTCATTTGGGTTTGGCGGTAATTGTTCAACTTTAATTTTTTCAAAAGTTGAATAAAAAAGCCTTAGTAATATAAAAGTTGTCAGGGTGAGCCTGTCGAACCCGTGTTGCTGGAATGAACCCGCCTTCGACAAGCTCAGGCTGGCACCTCACAATAATTATAGAATGTATATTCATCAAACATATTACATATCGGCACAACAGAACCTGTTGCAGGCTAATATTGAATTGATTAATGAACGGGTTGATAAAAAATTACTGGCCATCGAACCTTCTTACGAAAAAATTCCTCCGGGCATTTTACGCAGGATGGGCAAATCAATAAGAATGGGTGTTGGCGCTGCATTGCCATTGATCAGCGAAGCAGGATCCATTGATGGTATTATTATGGGTTCGGCAAATGCCGGTATGGAAGAGTGCGTAAAATTTTTAAACCAGATAGTTCAATATGAAGAAGGCCAGCTTACTCCTGGAAATTTTGTACAAAGTACCGGAAATGTAATTGCAGGTCAGTTGGGTTTAATTACAAAAAATAAGGGTTACAATATAACCCATGTACATGCCGGGCTTGCATTTGAAAATGCATTGCTGGATGCCATGATGCAACTCAACACAAACCCATCAAACTGTTACCTGGTTGGCGGTGTTGATGAGATTTCTTCCTTTCATTATAATATTGAAACGCTGGCAGGTTCTTATAAAAAAGAAGATATCTCCAATAAAAATTTATACGAAGCAAATAGTGCCGGTTGTATTGTAGGCGAAGGTGCCGCCATGTTTATTGTAAATAGTTCAGTAGAATCGGCAACAGCAAAAGTGGAAGCCACCAGTACCTTACACTGCAATAATATTGAGTTGGTAAAGCAGCAATTAAATTTATTTCTGCAGAATAATCTTGCAGATGGTGAAAAGATCGATCTGTTTCTTTCCGGCGAAAATAGCGACAACCGTACCTTGCCCTTTTACACAGCCTGCGAAACCCTGATTGAGGACAATACACCTATTGTACGTTACAAACATATGACCGGCGATTATGCCACTGCTTCTGCTTTAGCCCTTTGGTATGCCTGCCGGTTTTTACAAAACCAGCAGGTGCCTGATCAAATGTTTAAAAAGAAAACTGCAAAAAAAGTTTACCAAAATATTTTGTTGTACAATAATTTTAAAGGGCTGCAACATAGTTTTATGTTGATTTCGAAACATGAGTAACAATAAATTGTTTTAATTCTTTTCTCAATATCAAATAACTTTAACCTGGTTTATTTTTAGCTTATGAAGAAAAGATGGAGTATCCTGTTTTATATTCTTATTGTAGCCGGGCTGGGTTTTGCTATTTACTGGATAGCTAGGCAGGGTAGTGCTTTACAAAGCCCTGTATTAAATGCAAAACAGGCGCAGGCTGCAAAAAATATAAATGCAGTCAATAATTTTCAAATCTTTACGGATTCATTTAATCACAATCTTACAGACCCGCTGGCTGTTTTGTTGTTACAGATCATTGTCATCATAGCATTTGCACGCCTGTTTGGTTATTTATTTAAA
>JAYTOF010000205.1:0-3228 GCA_043747955.1 Chitinophagaceae bacterium | reverse complement strand
TACTGGGAAAAAGATAAAAACCTTGATCATGTGCGTATGCTGGAAGATTTTAAAAAGGTATTGCAGAAGTATTTTAATAAAGATATCCTGGCGAAGTACCCGATGTTGTTTGAAGGATTATAGGTTTCTGAACTACGGGTAGAACAGAAAGTTTTTTGAATAAATATTATTATCCCTGTTCATTATTCATGCTTGTATTCCAGCTTTCCTGCCAGGGAAAAGATAACATTAAACCCCGCTGGATAAGGGGTTATAGCATGCCGGGTTCAGGTGTATAAGCTGTAAATAAATTATCAGCTCGGAAAGCGGAACCATTTTCCATTAACTTCAATAAGTACATCTGCAGCGCTGGGCCATAAAGGGTTGATGGTATTTTTTTTCTCCCAATCTTTTAATGCAGCCAATAACTCTTTTAATTTAGCAGGCTCTTTTGCAGAAAGGTCGTGTATTTCTTCCCTGTCATCTGCCATATTAAAGAGATAGGCAACTTTTTTCTTCTCATTCACAACTAATTTCCAGTTGCCTTTACGAAAAGCTTTTGAATAACCGTTTCGCCAGAAAAATATTTCATGTGGTAATGCAGTATCATTTTTAAGATAGGGGATCAGGTCAACGCCATCAAAGGTTCTGTCTGCAGGCAATGTGGCCCCGCTTGCTGCTGCAATGGTACTAAATATATCAAGTGATGAAACGGCATGATCATAAAGTCGTCCTCCTTTTAATGCAGCCGGGTATGAAATAAAAAAAGGAACGCAAAGCCCGCCATCAAACTGTGTACACTTACCGCCCCTCAGTGGTGCATTACCGGTGGCCCTTGTATAAGTGGCACCGCCATTATCGCTGATGAAAAAAATAAGGCTGTTATCAGTTAATCCTTCCTGATCCAGTTTATGCAGTATACTGCCAACAGCATCATCCAGCGCTTCGATCATTCCATAGTAAACACGTTTTACCGTATCGGACACACCCAGTATCCGGTCGAAATATTTTTTTGGTACCTGGAAAGGATCATGTGGTGCATTGAAGGAAAGTGTTACGAAAAAAGGTTTTGTTTTATTTCGTTCAATAAAGTCAATACCCTTATCAGCGAGCGAAAAAGTAAGATAGCCGGTATCTTTTACAATAGTTCTTCCTTCTTTGATGGCTGTTGATCCATGCCGGGGTGCCCATGCAGGTATTTCGGAAAAGGCCCAGGGCAAATGCATGTTGATGTACTGGTCATTGTCAAACGGTTCATCAACATAGCGGCTGAGGGCGCCATCAAAATAATAACTGTAATCAAATCCATGCTGGTCGGGAAATACGGTTGGTGAAGAACTTAAATTCCATTTACCGATATAGCCGGTCGCATATCCTTTTTGTTTCAGCAGGTCGGCAATGGTTATTTCATTTACCGGTATATCAGTTGCATATTCAGACCGGTTTAAAAAGAAATCGGGTTTTAATGTTGCAATGCCTGCAGGTTTCTTTTTTGCTGATAAGAGATGTTTCGATATTGTTTTTTTTACGGAAGGGGCAAACTTATCATACAACATGAACTCGGCACCAAAGCGCTGTTGATAACGCCCCGTGATGATAGCCATCCGGGATGGCGCACAGATCGACGAGGTTACGTATGCCTGTGTAAATCGGGCGCCCTTGCTTCCAAGCGCATCTATATTCGGCGTTTTGATATTTTTATTTCCGTAAGAAGAAAGGTCGCTGTAACCCAGGTCATCAACTATGATGAGGATGATATTGGGAGGTTTTTGGGTTTGCCCTAAGGCTACGGTCATGAAATAAAATAACAGCAGTAATATTGATATCAGGGGTCTTGCCATAAAACTATTTGCGGCTTGCAGCGCAGTTTTTTAGAACAGGCCGAAGTTAAAATAAAATGCTTGAAAAGCATATTATCGTACAGCGGTTATTAGTAAAAAAACTCCTCAAAAATTGAGAAGGTTTTACCTCAGTACCCACGAAAGGAACCTGCCTGCCGGCAGGCAGGTCGAACCTTCACGCCCTTGCGAACGGCAGGCAGGTTCGGTCTTTATTAAAATTTGTTCTTGATTAATTGTTTTAAAAACTCTTTACCTATACCTGATTTCAAATAAATTTCTCTTTTTCTGGCTTCAGGTCTTGTAGGGAAATTTTCCTGATGTATTAATTCAAACGGTCTATAAGGAGCTGTGGTTTTGTTTTGTCCGTTTTGATGTTCCTTAAATCGCCGTTCAATATTATTTGTAAGGCCTACATAAATATAATTTCTATCAATACTTTTAATACAATAAACTGTAAACATAATGCTAAAATAAAAAAGCTCCGCATTTAGCGAAGCTTTTAAGTGCCCACGAAAGGAATCGAACCTTCACGCCCTTGCGAACGGCAGATTTTGAGTCTGCTGCGTCTACCAGTTCCGCCACATGGGCAACTTGCTTACAGGTTTAAAGTTTAATGTTAGAAGCTTAAAATTCTAAAAGTCGCATAATAAGTAAGCGTTCAGAACTTTAAACTTTAAACGCCTTAAACCTTTTAACCCTTCAAACGGGTTGCAATATTACATTATCCGTCTATCCTGTCCAAAATACGCTGCAGGTATTTTTTCTTGTAATAATATTCTTTAAGTTTTAATAAGTCGGCAGTAGTAAAAGTTGAATCATCGTAGGATTCTATAATAGACTGCACTTCGGTATGTAGTTTTTTTTCAATCTCATTTATCTGCCGGGCAGAGTTTTCTGATAATTCTTCATTCAGTTCCATCATCTCCATTAAAAATGCAGGGGGCAGCTGGTATTTTTCTTCTTCTTGCAACAAACCCTTTAACTGCAGTACATATTTTATGGTTTGCGTTTCGCTCTTAAATATGTTTAAGGCTTTATTTAATTGGGAGGATATATCCAGGGCCTGTTCCTGCTCCTGCTCGGTGCCCTGCGCAAAAAAATCGGGGTGGTATTTTTTCTGCAGTTCAAAATACTTTTGTGCCAGGTTGCCCCTGTCAATTTTAAAGCTAACGGGCAGGCCAAACAATTCAAAATGATTCATGTTGCAAATGTAGTCTGTTTACTTTTTTGTCTTGATACAAAAAAGTAACAAAAAAAATCAAGGCAGAAAGGATTACATCCCCTTTCTGCCGAGCAACTTTATAGGGCTTTGGTGCTACTGTAGCTTCGGCAATTGATCTTTACTCTTAAATTAAAAGTAGTAAACTAAAGTAGACCGAGCTTTTATGGTCCTTGCATTGCAGTAAAG
>JAYTOF010000204.1:0-4618 GCA_043747955.1 Chitinophagaceae bacterium | reverse complement strand
CCGAATTTTTCAAATATTTCCATCAGTTCTGCATCATCAAGATCATAAGGCAGTCCGGCAACAAAAAGTTTCATACAGAGGTGCTTTTATTACGAAAATACAAAACTTAGTTTAGTATTTTAAATATTATTATACTTAAAGTTACAGTAAGATAGTAATATCTGAAACTAAAACAGTATAATATAAATTCAATTTCAGGATATTTACTGCAATTAGTAATTATTTACAGTAGCTTTTACTTTACAGAAAAATCAGGGAAATGCTACAGGTAAAGAGTTTAGTCTGGAGCATATTTGTTTGATCAAATTATGAACACCTCTTAAACCCTGGAAAAGCCTTCAGCAATGAAGGTTTTTTTACTGCGCATTTCAAAAAGCCTGCTTTCATCAGCGTCAACCGTAAGCCTGATCATCTTTAAAAAAGTAAATTCAAGTTTCCCGAGTAGTTTAATTGAGTTGATGTTATCCGGAGAGGTAATAGCCAGTATGCGTTTCATACCTAAAATTTCACGGGCATGGTTTAGTACCGGAACCGCAGATTCAAATGCATATCCTTTTCCGGTGAACTGTGGCATAAAGGCAAAGCCGATATCTGCATCATCTAAAGTATCACGCCTTAAAAGCCCACACATACCTATTGGAACCCCGCCTTTTTTTAAGCTTACCAGGTAAAGCCCAAACCCAAATTCTTTATAACTTTTAAGTGGGCCATTTTTAAGGTAAGCCTCAGCATCCTTAATAGTTTTAATTCCCCTGTCGCCAATAAACCTTAGCCAGGATGGATCGTTTACCAATTCAAGAATAAACGGAGCGTCTGAAAGCTTAAACCTGGAAATAAACAGGCGCTCTGTTTCAAAAATATGCATAAAGTGGTTCATTAATTGTCAGTGCCAAAATATACTATTACATAATTATGCTAAAGTTAACCAGGCTTTCTTTCAACTTCTGTTTCTTTCAGTAACTTTAGTTTATGTTAACATTAAATTTTTTTCCGGTACTGTTTTTATTTTGCCTGCTGGGCTATTCCGGCAGCAGTCAGAATTTTGGCGGAAACCCTTCTTCCCTGAAATGGAACCAGATCAATACGGATCAAGCCAGGGTTATCTTCCCGAAAGGGCTCGATAGCCAGGCCAACCGTATTGCAAATATCATGAAATTATTGAACGATACAACTTCCGGATCCATTGGTGGCCGGCATAAAAAATGGAATATCGTTTTACAGAATCAAACGACCATACCCAATGCCTATGTACGCCTGGCTCCGGTAATGAGTGAATTATATATGACCCCCGGCCAGGATAACTTTTCAACAGGCAGTATCCGGTGGGATGATAACCTGATCATTCATGAGAACAGGCATATGCAGCAGTTGGGTAATTTTAATAAGGGATTTACAAAAGTCTTTTCCTTTTTTTTAGGACAGGAAGGGCAGTTGTTTGCCAACGGTTTGACCATACCTGATTATTTTTTTGAAGGAGATGCAGTTTGGCAGGAAACCCTGGTAAGTGCACAGGGGCGTGGCAGGATGCCTTCTTTTTATAATGGATTTAAATCGTTGTGGCGGGAGAATAAGAAGTATTCCTGGATGACATTGCGTAACGGCTCTTACAGAGTTTTTACTCCGGATCATTATGCATTGGGGTATCTTTTAACCGCCTATGGTTATGAGAATTATGGTGAAGATTTCTGGAAAAAAGTTACCCATGATGCGGTAAAGTTTACTGGCGTATTTTATTCGTTTAACAGGGCCATTGAAAGATATTCAGGAAAGACCTACAAACAGTTCAGGCAGAATGCCATGCAGCATTTTAAAGACAGGTCATTTACCAAACAAAATAACTCCGTTGATTCCCTGGCTTATATTACGGCAACAGTAAAAAATATAGTTACCGACTACCGGTTCCCATACCTTATAAGTGATGACAGTATTTTAGTAACAAAGAAATCTTATAAGGAAGTGAACGCTTTTTATTTATTGGTAAATGGGAAAGAAAAAAAGATCAGGGTAAGGGATTTTGTTATAGACGATTACTATACGTACAGGAAAGGAAAAATTGTGTATGCCGCTTTCCAATCTGACCCCAGATGGACAAACAGGGATTATAGTGTTATTAAAGTACTGGATATTTATACCGGCCGGCAAAAGCAGATCACGTATCAGTCAAAATATTTTTCACCTGATATAAATGAAGCCGGTACCGAGATCTTAGCGGTTCATGTAAAACCCGATGGAACAAATAACCTGTGCCGGATTGATGCCACCGGCGGAAAGCTTATTGCCGAGTTACCTAACCGGGATAATTATTTCTTTACACAAACCCGGTATGTTACTGCAAACACCGCAGTAGCTGCAGTAAGAAACCCCGAAGGTAAAATGAGTTTGATAAAAGCAGATCTTACAAACGGGACAACTGAAAGTCTCTTGCCTTTTTCATTTAATGTAACAGGGTATCCTTTTGTAAAAGGGGATACTGTTTATTTTTCAGCAATGAACCAAACCGCAGATAAAATATTTGCCATAACATTACCGGATAAAAAGATCTACCGGTTAACAGATAATAGTAACGGTATTTATGCACCGGCAATAAATGCAAAAGGAGAGATGCTGGTATCTGCTTTTACTTCAGCGGGTTACCGGCTTGCAAAAGTTGATGTTTTTCAGGGAGCATGGAAACAAATTTCAAACGCCGGCTTTATTCCGGTTAATAATAGTTTTTATTCAGATTCTTTGTTACAGTTTGAAGGAGCTGGTGCCCTGTATACTAATGATGGCAAAGGGTTTGCGGAAGCAGAGGCCGGCAGTTCACAGAAAAAAGTAACTACATACAGAAAATCATTTCGCCTGTTTAATTTCCATAGCTGGAGGCCGGTGGTTGATGACCCTGAGTATGGGTATACTTTTTTTAGTGATAATGTATTAAGCAGTTTCAATAAGAACCTTACTTATACCTATAACCGTAATGATAAAAGCCATACAGTTGGATTTAATACTTTTTTTGCAGGCTGGTTACCGGTATTGAGTTTGGGTGCCGAAGAAAGTTTTAACCGTACACTGGATACTGCCTTTGGAAAATCTGTTATTTTTAATTCGGCAACCTTAAAAGGAAGTATATCTGTTCCTCTTCGTTTTATCGGAGGAAGAACGAATAAATTTTTAAATTTTGGTGCCGGGTATAATATAGAACAGTATTATTACAGGGGAGTGGGCAAAAACGTTTTTAACAATAAGGCGATCAATTATATAAATGGGGTTTTAAGTTTTAGCAATACCAGTCAAAGGGCAAGGCAACATATAAACCCGCGCTGGGCACAGTCAGTTTCTTTAAACTACCGGGATGCGGTTAATTTCCGCAACAGCCATAAATTTGTCGGGAATTCTTCTTTTTATTTTCCGGGGTTTTCAACCAACCACAGCCTGGTGTTCAATGCATCCTGGCAAAAAAGAGATTCTCTACCCGATTTGTTTAGCAATACTTTCTCGTATTCAAGGGGATATGAGGCATTAAGCACAAGACGGATGTATAAAGTTGGCGTGAATTATCATTTTCCGTTGGTATATCCTGACTGGGGTTTTGCCAACATACTGTTTTTTCAGCGGATACGTACCAATGTATTTTATGATCACACCAATGCAAAAGCCAGGGTTAGCGGGGTTCTTACCGAAATATTGAATCGCAGTACGGGTGCTGAGATCTATTTTGACACTAAGATCTGGAATGCCCTGCCCGTAAGTTTAGGAGTACGTTTCTCTCACCTGCTTGATAAGGACCTGCGGAATCCCCTGGTTAAAAACAGGTGGGAGATAATTATTCCTATTGGATTGATTCCAGATTAAATACTGGGTAACTGACCCGGCCTTAAAACTTTGCCGGAAAAAATCAGTAACTTTCTGCCGGGTATTGTTTCTTATCCATTTTCTTTACATTGAATTTATTTTTATAAACCAAAATTTTTATTATGAAATATTTGTTTTCGATAAGTATGTTTAGTTTTTTATTGTTAACAGCATATAATTCCTGTGCACAACAGGATAAATCTAAACTGCCGAGCCCTCCAGCAACAGTATCACAAAAAATCGGTGAGGTTATGGTTACCATTAATTACAGCCAGCCCTCAGTAAAAGGGCGAACCATTGGTAAGGACCTTGAACCCATGACCGGAAAGGTATGGCGTACAGGAGCCAATGACGCCACTGTTTTTGAAGTGGACAAAGCTGTACAGGTAGAAGGTAAGTCATTACCACAGGGTAAATATGGTTTATTTACCATTGCCAATGGCAACGACTGGACGATCATCTTTAATAATACATGGAAACAATGGGGGGCTTTTAAATATAAAGAAGCTGATGATGCTTTAAGGGTAAATGTAAAAGCCGGCAAAGATGATTCTTTTTCAGAAAAAATGACTTTTACAATCGATGCAGGCGGTAAAGTTTCCCTGTTGTGGGGTGATATCAAAGTTGAATTTACCGTAAAGTAAAAATCAGGTTTACTTATTTGTAAAGCGTGTTGTCAATATTTTTACCCATTGTTCCCCTGAATCTTTTCCAAAAAGATTCCCTTGAGGCAAGGGGTATAAAATCATTGTTATGGGCCTGTTGATAATCAATTATGGGGTTG
>JAYTOF010000203.1:0-14203 GCA_043747955.1 Chitinophagaceae bacterium | reverse complement strand
GGAGACCAGCGTTTTTTTCTGAACTGGTCACAGGTATGGCGTAATAATATTTTACCGGAATCTGCCGCACAACGTATCGTTACCGACAATCATGCACCCGGCATGTACCGCAGCAATGGTCCGCTAACCAATATTGATGCATTTTATAAGGCCTTTACTATAAAAGAAGGAGATAAAATGTATAAAGCTCCGGAAAAGAGAACTATGATTTGGTGAAAGATACTGATTGTAAAAAAGCCGGTACTTGATAGTTCCGGCTTTTTTGTAAAACACAATTATTTTATTGCGCTTCCTCTGCGCTAAACTTATTCATAAAACTATAATTGTTGGAATTAAAATTATAATGAAAAACACGATGATAATCTTTATTAAACTGTTCCTCTGTTTGTGAACCGATAATATTACTGATAACATTAAACCCTTCGGCCCTGAAACAAAGCATCACATTCTGTATATCAGCCCTGCCTTTATTAAGTTCTTCAAAAATCATGCTTATATGCGTTTTATCAAATTCTGTCTTTACCCCCTTCATCCCGCGTATCGTATTGCGGCACCGGTTATATGGATCAGAGGTTTTAATATCTGTTGACTGATAAAAAATATGGTCAAAATAAATGTCTTTAAAATGGGTATCCAGAAATAATCCAAAAGCAATACCCTCATTTGACAGGTGGAGATAATCCGGCTTATTTTTTTCATCCGTATTTACTTTTCCGTGACGGACGATGTACAAATTAATATTCATAAATGAGTCCTGAATTTTAATTTTTCAAATGCCTTACACCGGTAATGTTTGAATAGCGCTGCAGAAAATAAAAGTAAATGAAAGAAGTCAGGTAAGTAAATTTAACCTATTTGCTTCAAAAGGACTGAATTACATTTCCCGCAGATGGATTTAAACACGTATTAGCTACTGCCATACTGTCACAATCTCCATGCTTTTATCTATCTTTGCTGCTCTTAAAAAAATGAAGGGTAATGTTTGACGTAGTGACAAATAAAGAACATGATGAAGCCAGGCAGGGGGAAGCATTTGCTGTATTTGATAATGCTATTACCGATGTAAAAAAATTTTTTTATATCGAAAGCTATGGATGTGCAATGAATTTTGCTGATAGCGAAGTGGTAGCCTCCATTTTATCTGATCATGGTTTTGGCGCCACCACAGATTATAAAGAAGCCGACCTTATTTTTATCAATACCTGCTCCATTCGTGAAAAAGCAGAAACAACGGTGAGAAAACGATTGACAGAATTCAGGCAGATAAAGAAAGAAAGACCGGGTATGCTGGTTGGCGTGTTGGGCTGTATGGCCGAAAGGTTAAAAGCAAAATTTATTGAAGAAGAAAGACTGGTGGATATAGTTATAGGGCCTGATGCCTACAGAACTTTACCAAAACTTATTGCAGAAGCAGAAACAGGGCAAAAGGCGGTAAATGTTTTATTAAGCCGTGATGAAACCTATGCCGATATTGCTCCTATCCGTTTAAACAGTAATGGAATAACTGCTTTTGTGAGCATTATGCGTGGCTGTAACAATATGTGTTCGTTTTGTGTGGTTCCTTTTACCAGGGGGAGGGAGAGAAGCCGTGATGCAGATTCCATCATCAGAGAATGCAAAACCTTATTTGAAGAAGGATACAGGGAAGTAACCTTGTTGGGACAAAATGTAGATAGCTATTACCAGGCCCCAATCGACCCCCAAGGAATGGCAGGGCCTGTCACTTTCGCTCTGTTACTTGAAAAAGTAGCACAGATATCTCCCCTGCTTCGGGTACGTTTCTCCACTTCTCATCCAAAAGATATTACTGATGATGTTTTACATACCATCGTGAAGTACGAAAACATCTGCAATTATATTCACCTCCCTGTACAAAGCGGCAGCTCCCGCATTTTACAAATGATGAACCGTACCTACAGCAGGGAATGGTACATCGCTAAAATTAAAAGGATCAGGGAGCTGATTCCAGATTGCGGTTTATCAACGGATATGATAACCGGTTTCTGCACTGAAACAGAAGAGGACCACCAGCAATCGCTTAGCCTTATGCAGTATTGCAAATACGATCTGGCTTATATGTATTTTTACAGCGAACGTCCCGGAACTCTGGCGGCAAAAAGATTTGAAGACGATGTACCACTGGAAATAAAAAAGCGAAGGTTGAAGGAAATGGTTGATCTCTATCGGGGTCACTCTTTGCAGGCCATGCAAAAAGAAGTAGGAAAAACACGTAAGGTCCTTATTGAAGGTACATCTAAAAAAAGCCAGGACGACTGGTACGGAAGAACCGATCAGAATAAAGTGGTTGTTTTTCCGAAAGATAATCACAGGAAAGGAACGTATGTATTTATTCATATTACTGCCTGCACAGCAGGAACATTACTCGGGAACGTAATTATTAATCAATAAAAAACAGGTAGTGCAACTCCGGCCCTTTGTGGCATTGCAATAAAAAAAATGGAACTGCAATCAATAAAAAATCGATTTGGAATTATTGGTAACTCCCCCACATTAAACCATGCATTGAATATTGCAGTACAGGTAGCTAATACCGATCTTAGTGTACTCATCAATGGCGAAAGTGGCGTGGGTAAAGAGGTTTTCTCACAGATCATTCATTCACTCAGCGCCAGAAAACATAATCCATTTATCGCAGTAAACTGTGGTGCTATTCCTGAAGGAACAATAGATTCTGAATTATTCGGACATGAAAAAGGATCTTTTACCGGTGCAGTAGACAGCCGCAAGGGTTATTTTGAAACCGTTAACGGCGGTACCATCTTTTTAGATGAGATCGGCGAACTGCCGTTGGGTACGCAGGCACGTTTATTACGGGTGCTGGAAGCCGGCGAATATATACGCGTAGGCAGCAGTAAAGTACAAAAAACAGATGTTCGTGTAATAGCAGCAACCAATAAAGAGCTGATAGAATTTACCCAAACCCATAAATTCAGGGAAGACCTCTATTACCGTTTAAACACAGTACCCATACGGGTACCGGCATTGAGGGAAAGAAAAGAAGACATTTATTTATTATTCCGGAAATTCGTTACTGACTTTTCCGACAAATACAAAGGCACACCTGTACAACTGGATGATGGGGCAAAAGATGTGTTAATTAACTATCCCTGGCCCGGCAATGTTCGGGAATTGAAGAATATTGCAGAGCAGATATCGGTACTGAGCCAGGATAAAACCATTAATGCAAATACGATGAAACGTTTTTTACCGGAACATAATTATTCAAGACTACCGGTTTTGGCAGGCGGTGCAGGCTCGGTTAGCCAGAGTGAATTTGCAAATGAAAGAGAAATATTATACAAATTATTTTTCGACATGAAGAAAGATGTGAATGAGTTGAAGAAAATGTTTTATGACCTTTTACAAAATCCAAATATTGCTCAACATGCCCCTGTTTATAATGACCAATCGTATGCGGAGCTGAATAACAACCCCGCAAATACTTCAGCTGCCAAGCCGGTTTTTTTGCAGCACCACGCTGATAATATTGATCAGCACGAAGATGTGGAAGAATCATTAAGCATTGTTGACAAAGAAAAAGAACTCATCATAAAAGCATTGAAGAAACATAAAGGAAAAAGAAAAGATGCTTCACTTGACCTGGGTATCAGTGAACGTACTTTGTACCGTAAATTAAAAGAATATGATATTGAAGAATAATAAAATAAGCAATTGGCAATTAGCTATCGGCAATCGTATACTCCTCATTGCCTATTGCCTGTTGCTTATTACAGTTTTCAACTTTGCAACATGTAAATACGGTTTTAAAGATACCGCCCCCTTACCTCCTGAAATAAAAACCTTCAGGGTAAATCAATTTGAGAACAGGGCTGATTATAAGAACCCGCAATTAAGCCCCCAGGTGACTGAAAAATTAAAACAAAAAATAATAAGTACAACCAGGCTGCGGCAGACCAATGACGACAATGCCCACTATGATATCAGTGGTTATGTATCCAGGTATTATACCAGCACAACAGGCATCAGTAATAATAATACAAGCCTTAACCGGCTAACTGCAGAATTTCATCTTATATTTAAAAATATGCTGGATGAGAAAAAAAATTTTGAAGCTGATGTAACTTACAGCGTGGATTTTGATGCTAATTTATCCCTTACACAGGTAGAAACACAAAAAGGCGATGAAATATCAAAGAACCTGACCGATGCCATCTTTAATAAGATTTTTTCAAATTGGTAATATCAATTTAGATTTGTAATATGCAGCATAACCGGGCATTATTTGAATCCCTTTTTAAAAGAAGCTTTACTGATCAGGAAAATACAAATTTCCTGAAAGAAATAACTGCTGCGCATCCCTATTTTTCTCCGGCGCAGTTTTACCTGTTACAGATTACAGATGAATATACAGAGGCATTTAAAGAACAGGCTGCTAAAACAGGTATTTTATTTAATAACCCATTTTGGTTAAATTTTCAATTAAAGCAAACAGATAAAAATGTTACAAATAAAGAGGAACATGAAATTTCAATGGTTGGCGAATGGGAAGATAAAACAGCTAATGATGAAGAAATGGAAGATGAGATTGAACCAATGAAGATTGAATTGAAATTACCTGAAGTAATGAATGTGAATGAATCAGCTTTACTTTTCGAACCCATGCACCTGGTTGATTATTTTGCATCGCAGGGTATTAAATTAACAGAAGAATTACAAACAGCAGATAAACTGGGTAAGCAACTGAAAAGTTTTACAGAATGGCTTAAAACCATGAAGAAAGTGCATGTTGAAACTACATCCGAAACAAATACGCAATCTGATGAAACTATTCAAAAACTGGCCGAAAAAAGCAATTCGGAAGATGAAGTATTAACCGTTTCAATGGCAGATGTATTTGCCAAACAGGGTAAACTTGACAAAGCCCGTAATATTCTGGAAAAATTAAGTTTGCTCAATCCTGCCAAAAGCGCTTACTTTGCAGCCAAAATAGATAACTTAAAAGGATCGTAATATGTTAGTTTTATTCGGAATTTTAGTAATTATAGCCTCTGTGATATTAGGTATGATCGTATTGATACAGAACCCAAAAGGCGGTGGTTTGTCTTCCAGCTTTGGTGGTTTTGGAAACCAGATCATGGGGGTAAAACAAACAACCGATGTACTTGAAAAAGGTACCTGGCTGTTTGCCGGTATTGTTGGAATTCTTTGCATAATATCACCGGCCTTTATTCCAAAAGATGGCAGCGGTTCGTCAACGAATGATGACTTGTTAAAGGGCGTTTCTACACAAACTCCAAAAACAAATACAGCACCTGCACCTGCTACTGTACCCATGCCGGGTGCCGATTCAAACGTAAAAAAATAATATTTTATAAATAAATTCAGAACCCCGTCGTTAACTGGCGGGGTTTTTTTAATACCAAATTGACTTTAATTTTTTTGCTAATGTAGCGAGACTGTATTTTTCCGGCATGTATCCGGCTGCTGTAATCAGGTATATGCCGATTGCATAAATTTGTGAATTAAAAAAAGTTAAAGAGACCTCTTATTTTGTTCAAAATGAAAAAGAAAATATTTTTGGGTACCCTGCTGGTTTTTTTTGCTGCAGCAGGTTTTATAGCATGGCAAATATTCGGACCCACGGTTTCGGCTCCCGAAGAAAAATATTTTTATATTAAAACCGGTTCTGTTTATGCAGATGTAAAAAAATCTTTAACTGATCAAAAAGTAATCAGCAATAATTTTTTCTTCGACCGTATTGCCAAACTGCTTAAATACCCGCAATTGGTTAAAGCCGGCCGTTACCAGATAAAAAATGGTATAAGCCTTTACCGTTTACTGCGTATGCTTAGATCGGGCAACCAGGTACCTGTTAACCTTGTCATCAATAAGTTAAGAACCAAAGAAGATCTTGCCCAAAAAATTGCCGAAAATTTTGAATGTAATGCTGCTGACTTTATGCGGTCATTGAATGATCCGGTATCTTTACAAAACTATCATGTTGACAGTAATACCGTCATGACAGTTGTGATCCCTAACAGCTACAGCATTTTCTGGAACTCAACGGCAGATAAAATCCTGAAAAAACTTTTCAATGAAAAAGAAAAATTCTGGAATGCAGAAAGATTGCAGAAAGCAAAAGTGCTGAATTTGACGCCCATACAGGTTTACAGCATGGCCAGCATTGTAGAGGAAGAAACAAATGCCACAGAAGATAAAGGAAAAATTGCAAGCGTATATTTAAACCGTTTGGAAACAGGTATGAAACTGCAGGCAGACCCTACCGTAAAATTTGCCATGAAGGATTTTGGATTAAAAAGGATCATGCGTAAGCACCTCAGTTTTTCCTCTCCCTTTAATACTTATCAGAATTTTGGATTGCCACCAGGCCCTATCTGTACCCCATCTGTTAAAACCATTGATGCCGTTTTACATGCCCCGCAAACCAATTATATTTATTTTGTAGCCAAACCTGATCTTAATGGTTATTCTAATTTTGCTTCCTCATATGCTGAACACCTGGTTTTTGCAAAAGCATACCAGCGGGCATTGGATAGCTTGATAAAAGCAAAAGTCATTAAATGAAACATTACCGAAAACTGAAAATCCACGGGTGTGTAATTTTACAGGAAGGTACTACAGGGCATATGTAATTTTTTCCCTCACTTTTTAATAAAACAGCGAATCAGTATCTTGCAGTATCAGCCTTATAGTAAATGACAAAACTGGAACGCATTTTAATCACCAAAACGCCACTTGCTTTTATTTTACACAAAAGCAAACACTGGTATTTGCCGGGTTTTGAGGGTGTACCCCTTTTTGATGTGGCCCGTTTTTTTTACAGGCAGGTAAAAACTGTTGGCCTTACTGAAAGGGCATCGGCCATTGCCTATAATTTCATTATGGCTATCCCACCGTCCTTTTTGTTTTTATTCACATTCATCCCCCATTTACCCTTTATAAAAAAGCAGGATATCCTGAAACAACTGTCGCTTATCATAAAAGATATCATGCCTGCACAGGGATATGATACCAGTATTATCAAGTTTATCGATGTTACTTTTTTCCAGACACCCGTTTATGGTTTGTTATCATTCGGGTTGTTACTGGCCCTTTTCTTTGCATCGAGTGCCATGATGGGCTTAATGCGTTCTTTTAATAAAAATTATATAGGCTTCGAAAAAAGAAAAGGACTGCACGACCGCTGGATTGCCATTCGCTTAACTGTATTGATCTTTGGCCTGGTTCTCGGATGCCTTATCCTACTCATCACCCAGGGTGCCGTTTTAAAATGGTTTGGACTAAAAAGCGCCTTTTGGATTGAATTTATATTTTATGTGCGCTGGATCTTTATCATTGCCCTTATCTTTTATTCGATAGCTTTTATTTACAAATATGCGCCTGCTGTACAAAAAAGATGGAAACTTACCTCACCGGGTACCATATTGGCTACCTTTTTATGCATTATGGCCTCCCTTGGTTTTTCCTATTTTGTAAATGCTTTTGGCAGCTATAATGCCTTATATGGTTCAATTGGTACCATCATTGTTTTAATGGTACTCATTTTTATTAACTCATTGGTTTTACTCATCGGGTTTGAGCTGAATGTGAGTATCAGATCGTTGAAAACCATTGCAGATCGGCGTCATGCAGCTGAAAAAGTGATCGTGGCTGAAAAAAAAACTACATGAGTGGTTTCAATAATTACTGATGATAATTTAATTTTAAGTAAATTTAAAAAATATGAAACCACTATTATTTGGATTTTCTGGTATTACTTTACTGGCAGCACTTGCTTTTACAACCGGCGATTCCCTTCAAATAGGCAGTATCATGCCCAAATCCGATCTTAAAATGCAGGATATATCCGGTAAAAATATCACCATGAAAGAGGCAAAAAAAGATAATGGCATACTGGTGATGTTCAGCTGCAATACATGCCCTTATGTAATAAAAAACCAGGCACGTACTGTTGCGATAAATGAATATGCCGCTAAAAATAATGTGGGTGTTATAATTTTAAACAGCAATGAAGCTTACCGCAGTAACGATGACAGTTTTGAAGCCATGAAAGAATATGCCAAAAGCCAGAATTATAAATGGAGTTATGCAGTTGATAAAAATCATGAAGTAGCAGATGCTTTTGGTGCTAAACGTACCCCGGAGTGTTTTTTATTTGATACGAATTTAAAACTGGTTTATCACGGAGCTATTGATGATAACCCGTCTGATGCCGGTAATATAAAGCGCCATCATTTGCAGGAAGCAATTCATGAACTTACAGCAGGTAAAGATGTTTCTGTTAAAGAAAGCAGGAGTGTTGGTTGTGCGATAAAAAGAAATAAGTAAACTGAAGAGCTGCCCGCCGAAGGCAGGTGGAAAGATTAAATTGATTTTGCAGAAGGGCCCGGTAATGCCGGGCTTTTTTATTTGGGCTCCCGTAAATCTATTTCAATTGAATGGTCTGTCAGTCTTTTATCTTTACGGGTAAAAAAGTTTTCTTTATTGAGCAGGATATTTTTTTCAGCAGTAGAAATATATAGATCTAAACTTGGCTTATAATTATCTTGATCAAATGCGGCATAACCTATTAACTGGTTAGCTTTTACGGCATCACCTTTTTTTATTAAGGTAGATCCCAGGTTTGAATAAGTATAGAAAAGCTTATCCTTTTCAATGATCACCACTTTTATATGATCTATTTTGGCGATCATGCTCACTTTTCCGCCAGCAATGGAATAAACTGAACTGTCATTTGATTTGAAAGTCAAATATTCATTTACATAAGGTAAGTCCCCGGAGCTTTCTTTATCTACCTCCGCATCAATCATAGGTGCAATAAATTTATGTACTGCATTCCCTCCTATCGCCTCCTTCAAAAACCTTTCAAGGTCTTCCGCACTTATCTGGTCCTCTGTAAATTTTTTGTAGCCCGTTTTATTATTTACAATAATGGTTGAAGGAATTGCCCCGCTCCATTTCGCATCAATCACCGGACAAAAACGATCCGCATCTGTTTCGTTCAGCCAAACTATATGGGTATTATATTTATTCTTTTTAGCAAAAGCAGCAATCCTGGCAGGATAAAAACCTGGCAGGTCTAAACTCACCAGCAACAGTTTTACTTTTTGAGTCCTGTACTTTTCAACTATTCTTATAAAGTCGGGTATCTCTTCAATACAGGGCTTACAAAAAGTTGCCCAAAAATTAACCACATAAACCGTATCATTATTAACAGAATAGGATTTCACAACATCTTCAATTTTCCATTTAGCAATGGATTGGCTGTTGCAAACCGTGGCAAATGAAAAAATTGTAAGTAGAAATATCAATTGTTTAATCATCTTTAAAAATACACAGAATTATTATAGTACTGATGTACAAAACGTTAAAAACCTTCAATGTACCTGTTTGAACCACAGCTGCCTGCCGGTAGGCAAGTAGGATCAAAGGAACATCGGGTAAAACATAGAAACAGTAAAACACGATCCACATAACTATGTGTCTTTCTAATGTGTGCTATGTTCTATCTGTTTCAATTTTCAATCCCGGCTCCCTAAATTAGCTTTTGGCTAATCACCTGTTTCAGTTTAAATTTGCAGCCTGTCTGCATAAAAAAGCAGTCTCAACTCAAAACTCATAACACAAAACCCATAACTTAAAATGGCATACGACGTAATAGTACTTGGAAGCGGCCCCGGTGGTTATCCTGCAGCAATTAGAGCCAGCCAGCTCGGTAAAAAGGTGGCAATTATAGAAAGAGAAAGCCTTGGCGGCATTTGTTTAAACTGGGGTTGCATACCTACCAAGGCCTTATTAAAAAGTGCCAATGTATACGAATATGCAAAACATGCAAACAGTTATGGTATCAATGTAGAAAATCCTTCTGCCAATTTTACTGGCGTTATTACCCGTAGCCGGGGCGTGGCTGATAAAATGAGCAAGGGTGTTCAGTTTTTGATGAAGAAGAATAAAATAGACGTGATCATGGGCAATGGAAAACTGATTGCCGCCAACAAACTGGAAGTAACAGCAGCAGATGGCACAAAACAAATTGTTGAGGCAAAAAATATCATCATCGCAACGGGTGGCAGGGCACGTGAATTGCCCAGCATGCCTATCGATAATAAAAAAATAGTTGGCTACCGCGATGCTATGGTTTTACCCGAACAACCCCGGAGCATGATCATCTGCGGAAGCGGTGCCATTGGCAGTGAGTTTGCCTATTTCTACAACAGCATGGGTACCAAAGTTACCCTGGTAGAGTTTATGCCAAGGCTGGTACCTGTGGAGGATGAAGACATCAGTAAAGAACTGGAAAAGCAATTTAAAAAGCAGGGCATCACCATCATGACCAATGCAGAAGTAACCCGGGTAGATACCAGTGGCACCGGTGTAAAAGCAACTGTAAAAACCCAAAGTGGAGAAACCATTTTGGAAGCCGATATTTTATTAAGCGCCGTTGGTGTTGTTGCCAATATCGAAAACATTGGCCTGGAATCCCTGGGTATAAAAACTGAAAAAGGAAAGATCCTAACGGATACTAACGGACAAACCAATGTACCGGGTATTTATGCTATAGGTGATTGTACAGCCGGACAGGCACTTGCACACGTAGCCGCAAAAGAAGGTATTAATGCGGCCGAGCATTTAAGCGGCCACCACCCCGAGCCCATGGATTATAACAATATACCCGGATGCACGTATTGCAGTCCCGAAATTGCGAGTGTGGGCTATACCGAAAAAGCGGCTAAAGATGCCGGTTATGAAGTAAAAGTTGGTAAGTTTCCGTTTATGGCCAGTGGCAAGGCAAGTGCAGCAGGTGCCACCGAAGGTTTTGTAAAAGTAATTTATGATGCCAAATACGGCGAGTTTTTAGGCTGCCATATGATTGGAATGAACGTGACCGAAATGATCGCCGAAGCTGTGGTTGCCCGTAAATTAGAAACCACTGCTCACGAAATATTAAATGCGGTACATCCACATCCTACCATGAGTGAAGGAATGAAGGAAGCAACAGCAGTTGCTTATGGTGAGGCTATAGATGTTTAGCTTATTGCTATTCCCTGCAGAGCGGGGAATCTGCACCATAGATAATCTGTATAACATTTCAATCCCATCCTAACCCGTGGGATTTTTTTTTAGCTGTTATCTGCAATTTTATTTTTACCATATACAAAATGATAGATTAGAAAAGATAAAATATCTGCTCCCATCTTTAAGGCCAGAAAAAGTAAAGAAGGTTTCCACCCCAAAAAAGCCGGGAGCAGGATCATCAGGTGCATGGGAATGATGCGGAGATAAGGCAGAAAGAACATGGTGCCTAGGTTAATTGATTGGGTATGCTCTATTTGTTTTTGCTTCATGAAATTGAGAATGGACTCAGCGAAAAATACGGCAATACCCAGCATCAATATTATTTTATCAACAGAACGGATACCTTGATTTACGAGTAAAAAAACAGCATATACTACATGAAATATGCCGTAATGAAAAAGAAAAAACCAGGCTACACAACCTTTATTGTCTGATGTTACCGGTTTATTATTCATTTTAAAATTACCGGTATCATAATTTTTAACGGTAAGCAGATCAAGAAAAGTAAACAGGCCGATAGTGATACTCTGAAACCAGTATATCCATACTACTGTGGCAAAAGCATCCGGGTTGTTTTCATAATACCAGATGCAATATATATTTCCGGCCAGGAGAAAAAGAATGGCTGGGTTACTGAAAATATTTTTTAGCATCTGGCAAATTTGAAAGTATTAAAGTAATGGATTTATATGAAAATTTTTTATTTTGCCCGATAAGATTACTCAATACTGTGAATTTGCCGCATGTACGGGATCTGTGAAATAAGTTATTATCCATCAGCTTATATAAAAAGTATACCATGTAATTAATTATATTTTCCCTTTTAAATGAAGACATTTTTATCATTTTTTATCAGATTGAAGGCCAGGAAATAACCTGATCAGACTTTCAGCAATAACCGAAGTGTTCGGTAATTGCAGTTTCATTCCTGTTTCGTTAAGTATATAATGATCAATGAAGAAGGCTTTAATTTCACAGCCTGCCTGTATAACTTTATTTTATCTTTAGTTTTTCAAAGTAAAAAGATGAAAAGAAAACAACTAACGCTCTTTGTTGATGCGCATGAATCCGGAACAATTGAAAAGATCCGCAGCGCATTTAACCCGGTTCAATTCCGGCTGATCAAAAGCCATGTAACACTTTGCAGAGAAGATGAAATTGAAAAAATTGACGGGGTGATTGAAAATATTCTGAACTCAGGTATCAAATCCATATCCATTGAATTTTCTGCTGTAACCCGTTTTGCAGATGATAAAGGAGTTATGCTGCCTGCAACCGTAAATAATCAACAATTCAAAAGTTTAAGAAATCAAATTTTAAAAGGAATCATTGATGAACCTAGGGATCATCATCCACATATCACCCTGATTCATCCTGCAAACGCCACATGTACCCGCCAGGATTTTGCGCTGATTAAAAAAAATAAATTCCCGGATCACTTAACATTCAACATGATCAGTTTAATTGAACAGGATAACGGGGGCCCATGGAAAGTTTTACGGCAATTTAATTTAAAAGAAATACAGTAACGCTTATAAACCAAATTATTCCCTCCCCGCGAAACGCTTTCAAAGCAAAGTTTACAGCGTCCGGTTTATTTCGGCAATATCTGAAAATTCAGGGAAAAAACTGTTCCGTTCTGATCTGCATTTACCCTTGTGCCTATAGCACCTCTTGTTCCATTTTCCCTGATATTGGAATTAATGAATATCTTTTCCAACCCGTTTAATAAACCTCTTTTATTTACAGGTACAGCTGACTCCTCTTTAGCAGTTAAAATATCTTCCAGGTCAAGCGGTGAAGCAGATAAGAACACTTTGAACATTTCATTACCATAAGGTTTACTGATTTTGATAGGGTATGTTTCCAGGAAAATAGAATCGTATTTTTTTACCAGGCAGTCTTCCAGGGTTATCGGTGTGCCTTCTAATTTTTTATAGGGCATTATCGCGTTTATTTCACCATCAGGCTGAATATCTACTATATTAACATAAAACTGCTTCTGCCCGGTATTGAAGATCTTTAAATAAACCGTGTCAAATTCCCGCAGTTCAAGACGTCCGGATGGGGTTCTGGATCTTAATTTTTCATCGTCAACTTTTCCTTTCCCGTCTAAAAAAACCAATTTAACTTTTGCCGAAAGGCCCGGTTGATTTAAGGTAAGTCCTTTTAGATACCTGAACCGCCCGAAACTTCTTAAAGCTTTTTTTAATGGCTCCATTTGCTGATTCTTTGTAAAACTAAATCCATCCTGAAATATCAGATCGGAATTGGGATATTTTAAGGCCCAGTTATTTAATGACCCTGATGTATCCAAAATAAGGTCACAGGTTGGATTAAATTCAACCATTTGAAAATCCTGTAAACTATCCTGTACCCATTTAGAAACAGGTGCTATATCTCTTACAAAAAATTTCAGTTTTTCCGCTCCATAGGATAATTCACTTACAAATGCCCAGGGATTTAATTTAGCAAGATTATCATCCAGGCTATCCGGTTTAACCATGGAAGTAAATGAAGTTACACTGATGACCTTACCGCTGTTAATTGGTTTTTTACCCACCGTGTTTGTTGTGCCCGATGGATAGAAATTAATCTGCGAGCCCCGGGTAATGCCCGAAACAAAACCTGCATTTACAGCAACCAGTCCGTTTTTACTCAGGCTTCTGTCAATAGAAAAATAGGATTGCTGTTTTTCATATTTACCTCCAAACAATTCCCGGTCAATACCATCTCCTTCCATTACCGGTTTCTGATTTGGTGCTTTTTCAAGCATAATATTTTCAATCAAAGCAAAAAGGCTGCGGTAGGTTACATTTCCTTTTAATGACGCTAATGTTTTACTGAACGAATAAGATAATGAGCCAACTGCATTTTCATTGTCATCATAACATTCAAAATTATTTTCCTTAGCCTGTGCACCCGAAATAAGCACAAATGTTGCCGCATCGCTGCTAAGTTTTGCTGTGGCCCCTTCTTTAAAAACCCCGTTTTCTTTAACCGCAGAAGGGTTTCCGGTATTAATTTTTTTACTCGCCATAGGGATATTTCCTCCCCTGATCTTAGCTGTTTCAATACCCCTGGTTCCGGTGCCGGAATGACAGGCATCCATGATCACCAGCAG
>JAYTOF010000202.1:0-7116 GCA_043747955.1 Chitinophagaceae bacterium | reverse complement strand
GCCATTAGGTGACCAACGCATGTATATAGAAGTGATAAAATAGTTAAACCCCGATACCTGCCTGCCGGCAGGCAGGTATCGGGTTAAAAAGCTTATTTTGCACCCAATTAAATTAACTTCAAACCAAAAAAGATGAATTTTCCCGAAAATCTGCGTTATACCAAAGACCATGAATGGGTTTCATTAGAAGGAAATGTAGCCACCATTGGCATCACTGATTTTGCACAGCGTGAGTTGGGCGATATTGTTTATATCGACATAAGTGCACAAGGCAAAGCACTGGAAGCAGAAGAAGTGTTTGGCACTGTGGAAGCCGTTAAAACGGTGAGCGACCTTTTTTTACCTGTTGCCGGCACCATCACCGGAATAAATGCTTTGTTAGATGCAAAGCCTGAGTTGGTTAATGCTGATCCATATGGAGATGGGTGGATGGTAAAAATGACGGTAAATAATGTGGCAGATTATGAAAAATTAATGGATGCTGCAGCCTATACTGCAGCTGTAGGATAGTTATTAAAATACAAAATGAATAATAAGCCAACTCAATATGATGAGCTGCGTATTTCAAAATTTATACCAGGCATCGCCTGGTTTTTTCTTATATTGATTGCGATCAGTATTCCAGGTCATGATTTACCGCAATTCGACAGCTGGTTTACGCAAATTAGTTTTGACAAACTTATACATACCGGCTTATTTGCGGTATTGGCTTTTTTATTTATGTATCCGTTACTTAATTCATCATTTCCCGGTAAAGAAAAAAGGAATTACCTGGTTAAAATAACGATTGCAACCTGTTTATATGGCATTGTTACCGAAATCATACAAAAGTATTATGTGCCGGGCAGGAGCTTTGATTTGTATGATGTAGCTGCAGACTGCCTGGGATGTATTATTGCCTTATTATTTACTAAAACCCCGCTGTCAAAAAAACTTATCCTGATATTAAATAAATTCCAAAGGCACTGACAAAAGCAGTTTGCCTTGTTTCATCCGGTTTAACTTCTTACATTTGTATTATGCTGAATGTTGAAAACATGGAGTACAACACAACCAGAAATCATTTAATTATGAGAGAATATGGCAGACATATTCAAAAAATGGTTGAATACCTGTTGTCTATAGAAAATAAAGAAGAAAGGCAGCGTAATGCCTATGCTGTTATTGAATTGATGGGTTTTTTAAACCCTCATTTAAAAAACGTGGAAGATTTTCGCCACAAATTATGGGATCACCTTTTCCTTATAAGTGATTTTAACCTGGATGTAGAAAGCCCATATCCTATACCAACCCGTGAAACTTTAAAGGTAAAGCCGGAGCAATTGCGGTATCCTAAAAGATATCCCCGCTTTAATCACCTGGGGAAAAACATTGAAGTGGTAATAGATAAGGCTTTAAAAGAAGAAAATCCTGAAAAGAAGCAGGGCTTTGCCAATGCCATTGCTTATTATATGAAACTCACTTACAGCAACTGGCATAAAGAACTGGTACATGATGATTCCATTCAAAGTGAATTATCCAGTATGACTAAAGGTGAATTGGAATTCAATAACCGGCCGTTTGTAAAACACCGGGTAGATAACCGTGATGACAGGGATGATTATGGAAAACGTACCGGGGGCAATTACCGAAAAAATTTTGGAGGCCGGGGTAATACAGGTAATGGAAGAGATAACAGAGGCGGTGGTGGCGGAAGAGACAACCGGGGCGGTGGCGGAAGAGATAACAGAGGCGGGGGTGGCAGTAACGATAACAGAAACAATAACCGTAACTTTAAAAAACGTTATTAAGAATAAGATTATTAAATAAATAATTAAAGCCCTGGTTCTGTAATGAGATATCAGGGTTTTTTATTTTTGCCTTTCATTTTTAGAATACATTTAACATATGCAATCTTTTGAAGTATACGGCGGGAAAAAACTTTCCGGAGAAATTACACCACAGGGAGCCAAGAACGAATCCCTTCAAATTATTTCAGCGGTATTATTAAGCCCTGAAAAAATTACGGTCAGTAATATTCCTGATATTGTGGATGTAAACCTGCTGATTGAATTACTGGGCGAAATGAAAGTAACAATTAACAGGGAAAGCAGGGATACATATACATTCCAGGCAGATAATGTAGATGTTGATTACCTGCACAGTGAAGATTATCACAAAAAAAGTGGTAAGCTGCGTGGCTCTGTCATGCTTGCCGGGCCCTTACTTGCCCGCTTTAAAAAAGCGTTCATCCCTAAACCCGGTGGCGATAAGATCGGAAGAAGAAGATTGGATACCCATATTATTGGTTTTGAAAAACTGGGCGCAAAATTTTCTTATGATTCGGAAGACGGATTTTTTCATCTGGAAACAACAGGACTTAAAGCTGCCCATATTTTATTAGACGAGCCCAGTGTAACCGGTACGGCCAATATTTTAATGGCGGCATCCATGGCTGCAGGAACAACAACCATTTATAATGCAGCTTGCGAACCCTATCTGCAGCAGCTATGCAAAATGCTGAACCGCATGGGTGCTAAAATCAGCGGTATTGGCAGCAACAGGCTAACCATTACAGGTGTTGATGCGTTGGGCGGAACAGAACACAGGATGTTACCCGATATGATTGAAGTGGGCTCTTTTATTGGACTGGCTGCCATGACTCAAAGTGATATTACCATTAAAAACGCCGGTATCGAACATCTGGGTGTTATCCCTGAAAGGTTTCAACAACTCGGCATACAATTAAATTTTAAAGGCGATGATATCCATATCCCTTCTCAGATAATTTATGAAATACAAAAATATATGGATGGTGGCGTGTTAACCGTTTACGATCATCCCTGGCCGGGCTTTACACCGGATCTGTTAAGTATAGTTTTAGTAACTGCCATTCAGGCCAGAGGCAGTGTTCTCATTCATCAAAAAATGTTTGAGAGCCGTTTGTTCTTTGTGGATAAGCTGATTGATATGGGTGCGCAAATCATACTGTGCGACCCTCACCGTGCGGTGGTAATTGGTTTGGAAAGAGAACAGCAATTAAAAGGTATCACCATGAGCAGCCCCGATATACGTGCCGGTGTGGCATTGCTGATAGCAGCTTTAAGTGCACAGGGAAAAAGCACCATTCAGAATATTGAACAGATAGACCGTGGATATCAGCTTATTGATACCCGGTTAAGAAACCTGGGTGCTGACATTAAAAGAATTGATTCTTAATTACACCTGATTAAATATTTCTTTCTTTTCTTTGCACATGAATTCGATTCACCAGAAAATTTTAATCATTACCGCACCTTCAGGTGCCGGTAAGACATCCATTACAAGACACCTGATGAAAGCTTTTGAGGTATTGGAATTTTCAGTTTCTGCTGCTACCCGAAAGGCAAGGGGCATTGAGAAAGAAGGCGTGGATTATTATTTTATGAGCCTTGAAGATTTTAAACATAAAATACAAAACAAGGAATTCGCCGAATGGGAAATGGTATATGAAGGAAAATATTACGGCACTTTAAAATCTGAACTGAAAAGGATATGGGCCCTCCATAAGATTCCTGTGCTGGATATTGATGTAAAGGGTGCAATACACATTCAACAACAATACCCCGAAAATACCCTCAGTCTTTTTATAGAACCCCCTTCGGTGGATGAATTAAAAAAAAGGCTGGAGAGCCGGGGTACCGAATCTCTAGAATCAATGGCCGCAAGAATAAACAAAGCCGCTTACGAATTATCATTTAAGGAACATTTCAATAAAACCATCATAAATGATGATCTGCAGCGGGCCTGTAACGAAGCAGAGGCAATTGTAGCCGGTTTTATCAGTCAATAAAACGGTTTAATAACTCTTTCTTATTTTTATAGTATGGATTGGATTGAATTTATTGCAATTATTGTTTCGCTTTTACTCATCGGTTTTTTTGCCGGTATAGAAATAGCATTTATTTCCTCTAATAAACTTTCTATTGAATTAAACAGAAAACAAGGTACCAAAAGCGGAAAGATCTGGGGATATTATGCTGACCGGCCCGCCCGCTTTATAGGCACAACCCTGGTTGGCATCAACATTGTTCTTGTAATTTATGGTTTGCTGGTGGTTGATATGTTATTTCCAATCTGGCACTGGATAGAATTAAAACTACCGGATTCATTAACAGACTCTGTAAAATATATTAAACTTTTTGTCGAGCTCATCCTCTCCACCCTGATCTTACTTTTTATTCTATTAATCTGTAAAGGTTTTTTTAAGGCCCGAAACAGCAGTATCCTCAGTTCTGGAAGTATAAGTTTTGCGGTCAGGTTTTTTTACTGGCTCCTCTCTTCAATCGGTTCGTACCTGGTTTATATTGCTGAATGGATTTTGAAATATATCCTAAATGTGAAGATCAACAAGAAAAAAGACATGTTCAACAAAGTTGACATGGAACATTTCATGCAGCAAAGTAAAAGTCATGAAGAAGATAACAGCAGCGAGATTAATAAAGAACTGTTCGCAAATGCACTATCGCTCAGTGATACCAAATTAAGAGAATGTCTTATTCCCAGGAAAGAGATCGAGGGCATTAACATCAATACTTCCATTGAAGCAGTAAAAGCAAAATTTATTGAAACCCAGTTAAGTAAACTTGTGGTATATGATGATAATATTGACAGCATAACAGGATATATTCACCAGCTTGATCTGTTTAATCACCCGGCAACTGTAAAAGATATTTTATTACCCATTCCTACCGTACCTGAAAGTATGCGTGCCACCGACCTGATGAATAAATTCAGTAAAGAGAGAAAATCCATTGCCTGGGTAATTGATGAATTTGGAGGTACAGCCGGTATTGTAACCATGGAAGATCTGCTCGAAGAGATCTTTGGTGAAATAAAAGACGAATATGATACAGAAGAGTTTGTAGACAAACAGCTGGCAGCTGACGAGTATATCTTCAGCGGCAGGGTAGAGCTTGACTATATTACAGAAAAATACAAGCTGGCATTTCCCAATGATGAGGAAACAGAAACACTTTCAGGCTATATCATTAAAAACAATGAAGAGATCCCCAGATTAAAAGATCACATTATCATTGGCAATTACGAGATTGATATTCTAAACGTAAGTGATACCCGGATAGAAATGGTAAAGCTGAAGGTTTTAAAATAGCATTATTCCGTTTTCATTTATTCTTCTCTTATTTTATTTTAATGATCATTGCTGTTAATACCAGGTTGAGAAAAGAAACGCAGCCGGAAGGTTACGAAAGCTTTGTATTTGAAACGCTGAAACGGTTAACAGAAAAATTTTCACAGCATCAGTTCATTTTTATATCTGACAGGCCCTGTGACAAAGGTTTTATCTTTGCAAAAAATGTTACTCAAATCATTGCCCGGCCCGGAATAAAGAACAGCCTGCAGTTACAATACTGGTTTAATTATAAAATACCTGCTGTATTACGCAGGCACAAAGCAGATGTATTTTTAAGTATGGAAGGTATTTGTTCAATCCGTACAAAAAAGCCTCAGTGCCTGCTGTTATCCGATCTTTGTTTTATCCGGCATCCGCTTTTACTTAAGAAATCGCAGGCAGGGTTTTATAAAAAATTTACAGCAGCATTCCTGTTAAAAGCAAAAAGTATTGCAACCCTTTCAGCATATTCCAAATCAGTACTTATTGATCAGTATAAATTAAGTACGGATGATGTTGATGTGATCACACCGGGCATTGATGTAATCTTTAAACCCCTTGGCCTGGATGAAAAAGAGATCAACAAAGAAAGATATGCCGTTGGAAAAGAATATTTTTTATTCAGTGGTAACAGTAACCTGCACAGTAACATCATTAATCTATTAAAAGCATTTTCTATTTTTAAACAAAGACAGAAAAGTAATATGCTCTTATTGATAGCAGGAAATCCGGATGAGTCATTTACAAAAGACCTGAACACATTTAAATATAAAAATGAAGTAATTGTGCTGGCTGATCTGTCAAAAGAAGAACTGGCAAAAATTACGGCTTCGGCTTATGCCCTGGTCTACCCGGTTTTATATTCCGATCTCGCTCTGCCTCCTTTACAAGCCATGCAGTGTGGCGTACCGGTTATTGCAGCTTATACAGGAGCCCTCAGGTCTATTTGTGGTAATGCTGCATTATATGTTAACCCCGATGACTTTAAAGACATTGCCGAAAACATGATGCTGGTTTTTAAAGATGAGGATAAAGCCAAAGAACTGGTAAAAGCAGGAAAAGCAATTTCAGCGAAATATCATTGGGATAAAACGGCCGGTTTACTCATGCAATCCATCCTGAAGGCATACAATAGTTAAAATCAGCTAATTTTGCAGCTCACAAACGAAAAACACTGTGGATATTAAACTGCAGCATAAATCATGAACCAATCAACAATAAAAATTGATGTACTGCTTGACCCTAATAAAGTTCCCGAACAAATAAGCTGGATAGCCAGTGACAGCACTGCTAATATGGTACAAAAAGCAAAAGCAATGAGTGTTGCTTTTTGGGATGGGGCCGATAAAACGGCTTTGCGCATTGATCTCTGGACCAAGGATATGATGGTGGATGAAATGGCCGATTTTTATTACCAGATGCTAATGAGCATGGCCGATACTTTTAAAAGAGCCACCCAGCAACAGGAGATGAGTGATGATATGAAAAAGTTTGCCAAAGATTTTTTTGATAAATTCAGAGCAATACAATTGAAAGAGCAGCAATAGCAATTGGTAATAAAATAACCAAAAGCTAAACTGCTGAATATCTAAATTTTTAAACCACTACATAATATGCAATTAGAACAACAGGTAATGACCGAAATGAAAGAAGCCATGAAAGCTAAGAATGAAGGGATTTTACGGGCTTTACGTGCTATTAAAGCCGAAATCATTAAAGCGAAAACAGAGCCAGGTGCAGCCGGCGAAATTGATGAGGCAACAGAACAGAAATTTTTACAGAAGATGATGAAACAAAGAAGAGATTCGCTGGATATTTTTGAAAAGCAGGGTCGGGAAGATCTTGCCTTTAAAGAAAAAGAAGAGATGGCAGTGATTGAAAAATTTCTTCCTAAACAACTCGGTATAAATGAATTAAAAGAAATAGTAAAAAAAATTATTTCCGAAACCGGAGCCTCCACGCCT
>JAYTOF010000201.1:0-1849 GCA_043747955.1 Chitinophagaceae bacterium | reverse complement strand
CCAAAGAATTAATTGCCCATGGCGATACCCGTATTGATAATTATTACTGGATGAATGATTATTTTAAAAAAGGACCCGATAGTACAAAAGTGGTAGACTACCTGAAAGCAGAGAATGCCTACTATGATACCATGATGAGTGGCACAAAAACCTTGCAGGAAAACCTGTATAACGAAATGAAGGCCAGAATAAAAGAAAAAGATGAGAGTGTACCCACATTTAAAAACGGATACTTTTACTACAGCCGTGTGGTGGAGGGTAAAGATTATTTTGTGTATTGCAGGAAAAAGGGAAACCTGCAGGCTGCCGAAGAAGTATTGCTGGATGTAAATGCCATGGCCGAAGGGCATAATTATTTTTCGGCAACCGGGTTTGATGTGAGCATGGATAATAAGCTACTGGCTTATGGTATTGATATGCTGAGCAGGAGACAATACGACATCTATGTAAAAAACCTGGAGACGGGTGAAATTTATAAAGACAAAATCCCCAATACAGAAGGAGGGCCAGTTTGGGCAAATGATAACCTTACTTTGTTTTATACCGCTAAAAACCCGGTAACACTTTTATCTGAAAAAATTAAAAGACACAAACTAGGTACCGATGCTGCAACAGACAAAACAGTGTATGAAGAAAAAGACCAGTCCAATTATATTGGTGTAGGGAAAACAAAATCTGATAAATTTATTTTAATTACATCAGAGGCTACTTTATCATCAGAAGTTAGATGGCTTGATGCCGGTAAACCGGAAGGAACATTTACCGTTTTTCAACCAAGGATGAAAGAGGTTTTGTACAATATAGATCATGCTGTTGATAAATTTTATATACGCACCAACCTCAATGCAAAGAACTTTAAAATAATGACCAGTGCCGAAACTAAAACCGATTCAGCATCCTGGAAAGACCTGATTGCACATGACGACAAGGTTTTGATACAGAGCTTCGACCTGTTTAAAAACTTTTTAGCCATATCGGAACGTAAAGCCGGCTTAACGCAGATCCATATTTTAAATACAAAAGATAATAGTTCTCATTACCTGGCTTTTGATGAAGCGGCTTATGCTGCCAATATAGCTTATAGTCCCGATTATAATACAGATGTGATGCGGTATAATTACACATCATTAACCACACCCAACTCGGTATATGATTACAACATGGTTACCAAAGAAAAAAAACTGATGAAGCAGCAGGAAGTGATTGGCACTTTCAAACCATCAGATTATGTAACCGAAAGAGTAATGGCAACTGCAAAGGATGGAACAAAAATACCCATCTCCATTGTTTATAAAAAAGGGTTTACAAAAGATGGTAATGCTCCTTTAATGCTGTACGGCTATGGTTCTTACGGGGCCAGCATGGAGGCGTCTTTCAGTAGTGTACGTTTAAGTTTACTTGATCGGGGTTTTGCCTTTGCTATTGCACATATAAGAGGTGGACAGGAGATGGGCAGATATTGGTACGAAGATGGAAAGATGATGAAGAAGATAAACACCTTCACAGATTTTATTGACTGTGCCGAATTTTTATTGGCCGGAAAATACACCAGCAAACAACATTTGTACACAAGCGGCGGCAGCGCCGGCGGATTATTGATGGGAGCTGTTGTAAACATGCGTCCCGATCTTTGGCACGGTGTTATTGCAGGTGTGCCTTTTGTTGATGTATTAACCACCATGAGTGATGCATCCATTCCGCTTACAACAAATGAATATGATGAGTGGGGTAATCCTGCTAATAAAGAAAATTACATGTACATGAAATCGTACTCACCTTATGATAATGTAACCAAACAGGCTTACCCCAATATGCTGATAACAACCGGCCTGCACGATAGCCAGGTACA
>JAYTOF010000200.1:0-4313 GCA_043747955.1 Chitinophagaceae bacterium | reverse complement strand
TCAATAAATTCTTCCTCACGGGTTTTGGCAAAAACGATATGGGTATGGCTGTCGCACCAGGTGGGTAAAATAGATTGTCCCTGTACATCAATAATATATTTGGGTAAATGAGGAACCTTTAATTCCAGTTCGAACATAGCTCCGTAACCGGATATTATACCGTCCTCTATCAGTAGAAATGCATTTTCAATTGAAGGTAAATTGGCAAGGTCTGCGCCACGGAGAAGCGTTGTTTCCTCCCTGGTGTTGATGAGTTGCTGTATGTTGGTGATTAAGGTTGTCATTTTTTTTATTTCAACGCAAAGGAAGGGAGGCGCAGTGACTTCGCCTCAGCGTTTCTGTGCTTCTGCAGTAATTTTCTTTTAACCACTTTGAGTAAAACTATAATTTTTCAAAAACTTCTTTTCCAAACTGTTCCAATGATGGATCTCTTGCACCCATTAAAAGTAAGACAGAATTACCGGATAAATGCGGCCTTACAGTTTCTAAAAACCGGTTACGTTCTTCAATAAAGAATGCATTTTTACCTTTTGCTTTAATATCTGAAATAAGATCATTTGCCGAAATATCTTTTATGGCTGTTCCACCTGCATAAAAAATCTCACTCATCCATATTTCATCCTGCGGCCTTAAAGCAGCAGCAATTTCTGTAACAAAATCATGCCGCAAAAAACGGGTAGGCCCATAGCCATGTGGTTGAAACCAGGCCACCACTTTTTTGGCCACCGGCTGACAAGCCATAATTGCTGCAGCACATTTAACCGGATTGTGTGCATAATCATCAATGACCCAAACACCGTTTTTATTGCCCAGCACCTGGTTGCGGCGGTAGATACCTTCGTAGTTTTTAAGCGCTGAAGAGCAGGTTTTCAGGTCAACCCCAATTTGGTTTGCAACAGCAACAGCGGCTAAAGCATTTTCCATATTATGTCTGCCAATCGTATTAATTGAAAATAAAGTATTGCCTGCAGGATGCTGCGCA
Organism: Chitinophagaceae bacterium; assembly: GCA_043747955.1. Classification (GTDB taxonomy): domain Bacteria; phylum Bacteroidota; class Bacteroidia; order Chitinophagales; family Chitinophagaceae; genus Ferruginibacter. The sequence goes on along the minus strand of JAYTOF010000200.1, from coordinate 3,331 downwards.
AGAATTGAATATTGAATATTAAAACCCTCCTGTATAAAGTTTTTTGCAATATAACCAGCGCCTGAATTTTCATTAACAGAAAAATCCTGGCTGAGGTCCTGCGATAGTTTTTTTGCCAGTGCATTGGATTGATTGACGATGAATATTTTACTGTTGTTTTTAAAAATACCGAAGATGCCCATCAGTTCATCGATCTCCTGGTGGTCCTTATCTACATTTAATAATAATCCTATTTCAGGTTCATACTGTACAATGGATCCATCACTTTCATCGGCTTCAATAACCAGCCACTCCCCTTTTCCAACCTTAGCATTACCGATCTTCCCTTCTTTAATAATGCTAACCAACCCTGCCCCGCTGATGATGCTGGGTTGCAGGCCGGCTTTTTCTAAAATATCAAACAACATGGCGCTGGTAGTACTTTTACCGGATGTGCCGCCAACGGCAATGGTCCTTTTGCTTTTGGAGATGAGTGCCAGCAATTCAGATCGTTTGATGATGGGGATGTTTAGTTTCTTTGCTTTCTGTACTTCAAATACGCTGTCTTCAATGGCTGTGGATACAACGACCAAATCTGTTTCTGATGAAATACCATCACCGTTTTGCAGAAAACATTTTATTCCTGCTGCTTCTAATTTTGTTTTTGTTTCATTTTCTTCATCTGCCGCAAAATAGCGGTCGCTGCCACTAACCTTTTTTTCATTCCCTGCCAGGTATTGTGCAATAGCACTCATACCCACTCCGGCAACACCAATGAAAAATAAATTTTTAAAGTCATGTATACTACTTATCATAATCACAATACTTTTTTAATATGCAGGGTTTTATAAGCGATCACAAAGCTTGTTGCCATTAAGAATGCACCCAGGAAAAATGGGGCACCCGGCAAATAAACCGGTGCATCAGCGTGTGTAAAATAAAAGAAAAGGTTGTTCATCACAAACGGGCCAATGATAGCCGCAAGGCTCATGGTACTGGTGATGGCGCCTTGTAATTCTCCCTGTGCATTGGGTGGCACTTTACCGGCCATTACCGATTGTAAAGCAGGCTGTGCAATACCCCCCAGGCAATAAGGGACAAGAAATACAAACATCATCCAGCTTTTTGTAGCCAAACCAAAGAGCAACATTCCAATAGAATAAAATGCCAAACCATAGTAGAGGCTTTTTTCGCTTCCGATCTTTGGATTGATGATCCTAGTTAATCCTGCCTGAACCAAGGCCACCAATACACCCACTACGGCAAGAGATATACCCACCATTCCTTCACTCCAGTTAAAACGATGAATGGTAAAATAATTCCAGTTGCTCATGATGGCATGAGCAGCAATATATAATAACAGTATGCTGAAAATAAGCGCCCCAACAGCAGGAAATTTCAGCAGGTGCATCAAAGAACCTACCGGGTTAGCTCTTTTCCAGTTAAATTCCCTGCGGTTTTCTTTTTGTAATGATTCGGGCAAAATAAAGTATCCATAGGCCCAGTTCAGTAATGCCAGTGATGCAGCAACATAAAAAGGTACCCGCTGACCAATACCACTAAGTAAACCTCCCATCAGGGGGCCAATAATAAATCCAAGTCCGAATGCAGCCCCGATCATACCAAAGTTCTTTGCCCGGTTTTTAGTTGTACTTATATCGGCTATATAGGCTGCAGCCGTGGTAAAACTTGATCCGGTAATTCCTGCAATGACCCTTCCAAAAAAAAGCCAGCCATAGGTTGGTGCCAGTGCCAGGAAGATATAATCAATTCCAAAACCGAATAAAGAAAACAGCAATACCGGCCTGCGGCCATATTTATCACTGAGGTTACCCAGTATGGGTGCAAAAACAAATTGTGTTAATGCATAAGCAACCGTAAGGTAACTGCCGTATTTGGCAGCAGTACTTACATCTACCTGTTTTAAATCGCTGATAAGTCCGGGCATTACCGGTATGATAATGCCAAAGCCGATTACATCAATTAACAGGGTTATAAAAATGAAGCCGACAGCAGCGTTACGTTTTGATGACATGTAATAAATGGTCTTAATTCAATTCGGTTTAAACTATCCCTATTCTTTTGCATTGCGAATGTAAAACTAAATACTAAGTACCTCCATAAAAAAAGAGCTCTTTACAGAGCTCTCTATTGAAAGTTAGTTATTTATAAAATTACCATCTTCCGCCACCACCGCCACTGCGGTTATTGGAGTAACCACCACGGCTTCCACCGCCGCCACTTCTTTCTTCTCTTTCTTTAGCAACAGAAACAGACATAGCACGTCCTTCAACTTCTTTGTTGTTAAGTCCCAGCATTGCATCTTTTCCTTCATCATCAGAAGGCATTTCAACAAAACCAAAACCACGTGATCTTCCGGTTTCCCTGTCAGTAATAACTTTAGCAGAAGAAACTTCGCCAAAAGCTGAGAATAGTTCGTTTAACTCAGCATCGCTGGTGTTAAAACTCAAATTTGAAACATAAATGTTCATAAAACTTAATAATTAATTTAAATAATAAAATACCTGTGAAAAAAGTGAATAAAGCAGACTGGAAAGACGAGAAAACTGTTACGGGAGGAAAACTTGTAAAAATTGAATCTATCTGTACTGTGTGCTCACAGCAATAATGTCACAGTGCAAAACTATGCTAAGTTATTAAGAGTAACTAATAAATCTTTAATTACGCGGGCAAGGCTCCCGGAATAACTATAAAAAAACAGATTTAAGGATCTTCTGAAATAAAAACCTTATCACAAGTTACCCAGGGCGGTACCCAATCTTTACAAGGGTACTTGTGATGAGGAGAAATATACGCTAAGCTGCTTTTTTACCCATACCCATCACCATTGCTACCACAGCACCAATAATTGCTGACATAGCTGTCATAGCAACTACATCTGCAGCCATAGCTGTTTTACTTATAATATTGGTGGTCCCATACATCATACAATCAACACTAATACTAATCAATGCACCTATAATACCGCCGGTAAAAAGTCCGCTTACCATTGAGTTTATATTGCTTTTTACAAAAATGTAGGCGAGCAGAAATCCCATTGCCAGGTTACCAATAGCAAGGTATAAAAACTGAAAATCATCCATGGCACGATCAACTCCGGTTGCAATTCCCGGATGATCTTTCATAAAATTCATCAGAAGATTTCCATAAATAAGATAACCAAGACCAAAATAAAGGATACCGCCTACTATACCGCCAATGAGCAATTTTTTAATGTCCATAAGATTAGTTTTAGGTGAGTTTTAAAAGAACACAGAACAAATTAATACTTAGTTCAGTAAAATGCAAGCATATATTATTAATTGCTAGATACCGGCAATGGGTTGAGCTT